>JBDSIV010000131.1:0-7433 GCA_039917755.1 Knoellia sp.
GAGCTGCGGCGAGACCTGCTTGCCAGTCTGGCCGACCTGGTTGCTGTGCGGGTACCAGCCGGCGTCGACAGCGGCACGTGAAGCACCCACGGCAGCCCCCAGACTGTCCGCGAACTGCTCGACGGGACCGAAGTCACCGCCGGTGCCACGACCGCCAGAGACCACGATCTTGGCCTCGGTGAGCTCCGGGCGACCGGTCGACTCCTTGGGCTTGGACTCGGTGATCTTGGCGGTCTTGGCGGCGTCCGAGAGGGTGATGTCGATTTTTTCGACAGCACCCGCGGCCGGAGCCGGCTCGATGGCCACCGAGTTGGGCTTGACCGCAACGATCGCAGAGCCCTTGGTGACTGTCGCCTTCACGGTGTAGGAACCGGCGAAGACCGACTGGGTCGTCTCGACGCCGTCGCCGCCGGCGGTGACGTCGATGGCGTCGGTGATGACACCGGACTCGGTGCGGATCGCAAGACGAGCCGCGATCTCCTTGCCGGCCGTGTTGCTCGGGATGAGCACGGCGAGCGGTGAGGTCTTCTCGACGATCGACGCGAGGATCTCGGCCTGGGGGGCGACGAGGTACTCGAGGGCGTCGGGGGCGTCGTAGACATAGACCTTGGCGGCGCCGTACTTGGCGAGCGTGACCTGAGCGGCCTCGGCGCCGGGGCCGATGTAGACCGCGGAGGGCTCACCGAGACGGCGGGCGATCGTCAGCAACTCGGCGGTTGCCTTGCGGATCTTGCCGCCTGCGTGGTCAACGAGGACGAGAACTTCAGCCATGGGTGGATTCTCCTCAGAGGAACTTCTGGGCGGACAGGTACTCGGCGAGCTTGGTGCCACCATCGCCCTCGTCGGTGACGATCTGGCCCTGCTCACGCGGAGGGCGTTTGGTGAACGACGTCACCTTGGTCCAGGCGGCGTCGAGGCCGACCAGACCAGCATCGATGCCCAGGTCCGCAAGGGTCCAGGTGTCGACCGGCTTCTTCTTGGCGGCCATGATCCCCTTGAAGGAGGGGTAGCGCGGCTCGTTGATCTGGTCTGTGACCGACACGAGAGCCGGCAGGGCCGACGTGATCGTCTCGGACGCAGCGTCTCCGTCGCGACGGATGGCGACCGAGTCACCGTCGAGCGTCAGCTCGGAAGCGTAGGTCACGGCAGGGAGGCCGAGGCGCTCGGCGACCATCACGGGCACCACACCCATGACGCCGTCGGTCGAGCTCATACCCATGATGACGAGGTCGGGGTTGGCGTCGCCGGAGGCCTTCTTGATGGCCTCGGCCAGGATGAGGGAGGTCGCGGCGGCGTCGGAGCCGTGGATGGCCCCGTCGCTCACGTGCACGGCCTTGTGAGCACCCATCTGCAGGGCTTTCTTGACCGCATCGATGGCGCGCTCGGGGCCCACGGTGACGACGGTGACCTCGCCCTCGCCAGCCTCAGCGAGCTTGAGCGCCTCCTCGACCGCGTACTCGTCAATCTCCGACAGGAGACCGTCCACACCCTCGCGATCGGTGGTGTTGTCGGCCTCGTTGAAGGTGCGGTCGGACTGGGCGTCGGGCACGTGCTTGACGCAGACAACGATGTTCATGCGTGCCTCGTCCTCTTCTCTGGGATCGATTTCAGTGGTTTGGGTGTGGCTTCACGACTTCCTGCTGAGCGTATGCCGGGTGCTCGCCCTGTGGACAATTTCCCGGGCGTGATGGTGGGCACAGAAACCTCGGGTCACGAATCTTTGTCGTGCGCTCACGCCCCACAGGAAACAGCGAGTGCGAGAAGATTGAGGTTCGTCACGACGCAACATGACCGCGCGACCGAGGAGGAGTGGGCCGGTGTTCAAGGTGCTCTTCCTCGACCTCGATGGAGTGCTGCGCCTCTGGGATCCCGAACTCACAGGGGTCGTCGAACTGACCCACGGGCTGCCCGCGGGAAGCCTGTCGCTCGCGGCCTTCGCCCCTCACCGGCACCTGCCCGCCCTCACCGGGGTGGTGGACGACCAAGCGTGGCGCGACTCCGTGACCGAGGCGGTGGTTGCCGAGCACGGCGAGGCCGGCCGCGCGGCGGTGCGTGACTGGATGGTGCCCGTGGGCACGATCGACGCCGAGGTCCTCGACGTCGTCCGGCGCGCTCGCTCGCGACTGGGCGTCGTGCTCCTGGCCAACGCGACCAGCCGCCTCCGTGAGGACCTCGAGCGCCTGGGGTTGATCGACGAGGTCGACGGTGTGGTGAGCAGTGCCGACCTGGGCCTGGCCAAGCCGGACCCGGACGTCTTCAGCCGCGCCGCCCTGCAGAAGGGGCTGATGTTCAGCGAGATCGTGTTCGTCGATCACTCACCCGACAGCGTCGCCACGGCAGAGATCCTGGGGATCCGCACTCACCATTACCAGGGCGTCGAAGGCTTGCGAACGTTCATCGACGACGTCCTCAGTCCTGACGCTGCACCCAACCAGGCTTTCGACTGAGTGCGACTTCGCATCGTGGCGAGAGCGGCGAGACAGGAACGCACAGTCGCACCCAGTCGATGGGTCAGGCGCCTTCGAAGGTGGCCTTGCCCGGCCCGTTCTCGAGAAACGACGCCATACCGGTCGCCCGATCCTTCGTGGCGAAGAGCGAGGCAAAGAGCATCCGCTCGATCTCGAGACCGCTCTGAAGATCGGTTTCCAGGCCTGAGTCGATGGCCTCCTTGGCGGCACGGATCGCATAGGCCGGCCCACCGGCATACCGCTTCATCATCTGTTTTGCGGCGCTCAGCAACGGATCAGGACCGCGCTCACTGCCATCCTGGAGGTCGACGACCTGGTCGACGAGACCGATCGCGAGCGCCTCGTCGGCATCGATGAACCGGCCGGTGAAGATGAGGTCCTTGGCCTTGGCCGGACCCACGAGGCGAGCCAGTCGCTGGCTGCCCCCTGCGCCGGGGATGAGTCCGAGCAGCACCTCGGGCTGACCGAGCTTGGCGCCCTTGGCAGCGATCCGGAAGTCGCAGGCGAGAGTGACCTCGCAACCGCCTCCGAGGGCATAACCCGTGATGGCGGCGACGGTCGGTTTGGGGATCCTGGCCAGCGCCCGGGTGAAGTCCTGGAACAGGTGCGAGTGGTCGACCATGTCCGTGTAGGACCAGTCGGCCATCTGCTTGATGTCAACGCCCGCCGCGAAGACCTTCTCGCCGCCATAGACGATGACTGCGCTGACGTCCTTGCGCTCCGTCGCCTCGGCGGACGCGGCGATGATGCCGTGCTGCACCTCGGCATTGAGGGCGTTCATCGGCGGCCGGTCGAGCCGGATGATGCCGATGCCGTCCTCGACGTCGAAGCGGACCGTGGAGGTCATCAGCTGCCCTGACCCGGGAGGTTGCCATTGGTCTCGGGTGCGGTGGTGTCAGGTGCGGTGGTGCCAGGTGCGGTCGTGTCAGGTGCGGTCTCGCCAGAAGCGGTGGCGCCGGGCTCGTCTGCGTCGTCCGGAACCTCGCCCGGGGTCTGACCCTGCTCGAGGCCCAATGCGCGTTCGTGCCACAGCTGCACGCCCGACAGGATGATCGAGGTGCTGACCTGGACGAGCGTCGCGACGTCTGCGCCCTCGGTGACAAGGTGCTCGCTGGTCACGACGAGCGTGTTGTTCGCGACACCGGTCTTGACACAGTTCAGCGAGAGGTTGACCTCGTTGCACGTGGCCGCAATGCGCTCGGGGTCGCTGGCGACCTCGTCGGGCAGCGTCCACTGGCCAAAGATGCGCATGACGGGCAGGTCGCCCTCGGTGACGCGCACGAAGACGGTCTGCTCATTGGCCTGGAACGCGACGTCGCCGTCGGTGTCGAGGTTGGGCTGGGCTCCAGCGTCGACAAGCACGTCGAGAACGCGGCCACGCAGCGGGTGCTCGTCAGCCGGAGGCGGGAAGTTGGGGAGGGCGGTCGGATCACTCATGAGTCCACCTTGTCATGGCTCGCGCGCCACGCGCGCGAGAGGTTGCGCTCGCGGCCAGCGGCCCCGCGCGTCAATAGGCTGCCCCCATGACGCCGCTGACGTCCGCCGCCAACTCACCCATCGTGCGCATCCCGCGCGACCTGCCGCCCCCACCGGGCGTCACCGTCGTGGACGGGGGCATCGAGGTGAGCGTGTATGCCGGCCACGCCGAATCTGTCGACCTCTGCCTCTTCGACGCGGGTGACACCGAAGGTTCCACCGAGCAACGCGTGCCCCTGCTCGAGCACGCCTTCGGTTGGTGGTTCGGTTTCGTTGAAGGCGTGGGTGTCGGTCAGCGCTACGGCTTCCGCGTCGGGGGCGCCTGGGACCCCGCGCAGGGTCTGCGCCACAACCCGCAGAAACTGCTCATGGATCCGTACGCCCGCGCCATCGAGGGTGAGGTCCACTGGGGACCCAGTGTCTACGGTCACGTCGTCGACGAGCACTCGTGGCGGGGTGACGGCTTCGCACCCTCCGACCTCGACTCGGCGCCCGACATGCCGCGCTGCGTCGTCATCGACAACGGCTTTGACTGGGGCGACGACGCACCACCGGGGGTGACCCGCAGCGAGACCGTCATCTATGAGGCCCACGTCCGCAACGTCACGATGGAACTGCCAGACGTCCCCGAGGAGCTGCGCGGCACCTACGCGGGGATGGCGCACCCCGCGACCCTCGCCCACCTCACCGCGCTCGGCATCACCGCGGTCGAGCTGCTGCCGGTGCACTCGTTCGCCTCGGAGCCCGCGCTCGTCCAGCTGGGCCTGACCAACCACTGGGGCTACAACACCTTGGGCTTCTTCGCCCCCGAGGCCGCCTACGCGGCCGCCAAGGATCCGCAGGGTGCCCTGGATGAGTTCAAGGGCATGGTCAAGCTCCTCCACGCGGCGGGCCTCGAGGTGCTGCTCGACGTGGTCTACAACCACACTGCCGAGCAGGAGGAGACGGGCGCGACACTCTCGTTCCGCGGCCTCGACAACCGGGCCTACTACCGCCTCGATGAGCGCGGTCGCGACATCGACGTCACCGGCACCGGCAACACCCTCGACCTGCGCCACCCGATCATGTGTCGGCTGGCCCTGGACTCCCTGCGCTACTGGGTGGAGGAGTGCCACGTCGACGGCTTCCGCTTTGACCTCGCCGTGGCGCTGGCCCGCGGACGCAACGACGAGTTCGACCCCGACCACCCCTTCCTCGTCTCGCTGCGCACCGACCCCGTCCTCTCGCGCACCAAGCTCATCGTCGAACCCTGGGACCTCGGCATGCACGGCTGGCGCACGGGTCAGTTCCCGCCTCCCTTATCCGAGTGGAACGACCGCTTCCGCGACTCGGTACGCGACTTCTGGCTGGCCGACCACCGACACACCGGTCCGGGTCAGCTTCCACACGGCGTTCAGGACCTTGCGACACGCTTGGCCGGTTCGCGCGACCTCTTCGGAACGCGCGACCGCGGGCCGACCGCATCGGTGAACTTCGTTGCGGCACACGACGGATTCACGCTCGCCGACCTCACGGCATACAACGAGAAACACAATGAGGCCAACGGCGAGGACAACAACGACGGCTCCAACGGCAACCACTCCTGGAACCACGGCGTTGAGGGTCCCACCGACGACGAACACGTTCTGGCACAGCGGCGGCGGTCCATGCGCAACCTCCTCGGGACGCTGCTCCTCTCCTCCGGCATACCGATGATCAACGCGGGGGACGAGTTCGGTCGCAGCCAGGATGGCAACAACAACCCCTACAACCAGGACAACGCGACGACTTGGTTCGACTGGGACCTCGAGCCGTGGCAGGACGACCTGCTCGCGACGACACGCCACCTCGTGGCGATCCGCCGTGAGCACCCGGCGCTGCGCCAGCGGACGTGGGCCGAAGGCCGTGAGGTCCACGAGGACGGCTCCATCGACCTCGCCTGGTATGCCGCTGACGGCTCGCCCATGCAGGACTGGACCAACCCTGACCGCCGGACGCTGCAGATGCTCGTCAACGGTGCCTGGCTCGGACACGAGTCCGTCCTCGTCGTGCTGCACGGCGGTCGGGAGGAGCAGCGGGTGAGGCTCCCCACGGCACCAGGCCTCACGGCATACCGGCTCCTCTGGGACAGCCAGTGGGAGCGGCCCGAGGACGGCGAACGCACAGCTGCCGGCGCACACGTGACCCTCGCTCCGCTGAGCATGCGCGTCTATGCCGTGACCGACCCGAGCTGAGGCTCGTTCCCTGCCCGCTTCCCAAGGGTGTGGATAACTCTCCGGCCGCTGGACGCACTTTCTCTAGCGTTCTCGTATGCCGTCCTCACCCCTCGTCCTCGACGTCACCGTCCGTTGGCCCAGCCGCAGCCGCGATGTGGGCTGGTCGGCCGGTCTCGACGTCCGCGTCACCGCGCCGGAGGGATCGACGCTCGCCGACGTCCTGCCGCTGCTGAGCGACGTGGTGGCCTCCCCGGCCGAGGGTGGTGCCCCGTGGGGTGGGCCAGTGGGTGCGCCCTCGCGGGTCTCGTGTCGGGGCGTGACCGTCCCGCCCGAAGCAGTCCTGGGACGCGCTCCGCTCGTGCACGGAGCCACGCTGGTCCTCGACGAGCCGAGCCGACAGTCGGTGGCCGTGTCCGCTCCCCTTGACGTCGTCGTGGTCGCCGGCCCCGACGCTGGACGGCGCATCCCGTTGACGTCCGACGGTGTGGTGATCGGGCGGTCCGCTGGGCTGGGCCTCAGCCTGTCCGATGAGCGACTGAGCAGGAGGCACGCACGGATCAGCCTGTCCGACAGTGGTTTCCGACTCACGGACCTCTCGTCGACCAACGGCACACGCTGTGGGGCCAAGACGTTGGCCGACAGTGGCACTGTCGACTTCGATGGCTCGCAACTCATCGCCATCGGCAACACGCTGCTCCGGCTCGAGCGGGCGATCGGGCCCGCGGCGTCGACTCTCCCGCGCGGCGATGGGCGCATCGCCGTCAACCGCTCGCCGCACACGCGACCACCCGAGTTGTCGGTGACGGTCACAGCACCCACACCCCCGACCCCGCCGCGGCGAGGTCGCATCCCCTGGCTGGCCGCTGCCTTGCCGGTGCCGTTCGCGGGCCTCCTCGCGATGTTCTTCGGCCCGCAAATGCTGGCCTTCGCCCTGCTCTCACCCCTCATGCTCATCGGCAACGTGCTGGGTGACCGGTGGGGAGGACGGCGCGAATACGCGCGCGAGCTCGCGGCCTACGAGACCGACCTCGGCGTGCGCAGGGATGAGTTCGAGACACTGCGTCGGCTCGAGCGCGAGCAGAGGTGGCGCAACCTTCCGGACCCGGCCATGGTCCTCGACATCGCGACCGGGCCCGGGACTCGCCTGTGGGAGCGCCGACGGGGCGCCCCCGATGTCGGACGGGTGCGTCTGGGGGTCGGGGATCTCGCCACGCGCACCACCTGGGCATCACGTAACAACAGTGGTGTCGAGCAGCCCTCCAGCACAGCGACTTTGACAGATCTGCCGGTCGAG
>JBDSIV010000132.1:0-23359 GCA_039917755.1 Knoellia sp.
ACGCGCGGGCGGCCGAGGCCGCGCTGAAGACCTACCTCATAGGTGCACTGTTCGGGATCTTCATGCTGCTCGGGGTGACGCTGCTCTACGGGGTCGGCGGCACCACCTCATATCCCGAGCTCGACGCGGCCCTGACTGCTGCCCCGACCGCCGTCGTCGCTGCGGGTTTCGTCGCGGTGCTCGGCGGGCTGGCGTTCAAGGCCGGCAGCGTGCCGGCGCACTTCTGGGTCCCAGATGCCGCGCAGGGGTCCACCGCGCTGACGGCCGCCTTCGTGACCACGGTGCCCAAGGTCGGTGCCGTCATCGCCGCCTACCGTCTCGTGGTCGCGCTACCGGACACCCTCACATGGGGGGTGCTCGTCGGCGTGGTCGCCGTCGCGAGCATGACCTTGGGCAACCTCGCCGCCTTCGCGCAGGAGGACCCCCGGCGCCTCCTCGGTTGGTCGACGGTCAGCCAGGTCGGCTACCTGCTCGTCCCCGTCGCCGTTGCCGGGCTCAGCGACCTCGCCCTGCCCTCGATGCTGCTCTACCTCACCGGGTACGCCGTGACGAACCTCGCCGCCTTCGCCGTGACCGCCGCACTTCCCGCAGTGAGAGACCTCTCCGGCTATGCGGGGCTGGTCCGGGTGCAGCCCGCCCTGGCCGTGGCGCTCTCCGTCTCACTCCTGGGACTGGTCGGAACCCCTCCTACGATCGTCTTCGTCGGCAAGCTCACGGCGGCCACCGCTGCGTGGGACGGGGGCATGGCGTGGCTCACCGCCGCCCTGCTCGCCAACAGCCTCGTGTCCCTGTTCTACTATCTGCGGTGGATCGCGCCGACACTACGCCGCGACACCCCCCGCCCCGCGCTGAGGTCACCGACGCCTTGGTCCACTCGGGCTGCCGTCATCACGGCCGCAGTCTCAGTGCTGCTCGGTGTGTTCGCGGGCCCCCTGTGGGGTGTAATGGACGGCTCGCTCCTTCGATAACCCGGTGTCCGTGCTGCACCGAGATTCGCTGCGCTCCGGTCGACTTCACGGAACCTTCATCGAAAGGCGACCTCTTGTGCCGCCTGGCCGGGGGAGGCTCGTGCCCCAATCGCATCGCACCAAGGAGCACGTTCGTGAGAACAACCACCAGCAGCCGACTGACGGCCGCAGGCGCGGGCCTTGCCCTCGCCCTCGCCCTGGCCGCCTGCACGAGCGGTGAGGCGACCTCGCCGACATCGGCCTCAAGTGCCGCAACGACGTCGTCGACCGATCCCGGAGACGTGCGGTTCGCCCAATCGATGATCCCCCACCACGAGCAGGCAGTCGAGATGGCACAGATCGCCCTGGACGGCCGCGCCGCGGCCTCCACCGAGGTGAAGGCTCTGGCTGAGCAGATCGCGGCCGCCCAAGAGCCCGAGATCGCCACCATGAACGGCTGGATGTCGCAGTGGGGTGCGCCCACCTCGATGGAAGGGATGGACCACGAGATGGACGGGATGATGAGCAGTGAGCAGATGGGCGACCTGGCCAGTGCAACCGGAGCCGACTTCGACAAGCAGTGGCTCACGATGATGATCCAGCACCACGAAGGCGCCGTGTCGATGGCCGACGCAGTCCTCGCCACCACGAACGACGCGAGGGTCAGCGAACTGGCTCGCTCCGTCGTCCAAGGCCAAAAGTCAGAGATCGCGACCATGCAGGGCCTGCTCCAAGGGTCGTGATCTCGATACGGTGCGCGCAGGATCAGCTCCTCGCCACCTCGACCTGTCCCCTGCCCGGACTCGAACGTGCGGGCGTCGTCTGCCGTCGGCGTGGGTAGGGGACTTGAACTTGCTACGGATCAGAAGGTGAGGGGTTCGAATCCCTTCGGGCGCACTCTGTTGAGACAGACGTATGGGGCCCCGGGACGCGCGAACGAACCGGGGCCTTACTCGTTCCCCGAAGTGGACGACCCTTTCATCCGCCTCGATGCAACCATTCTGACGTCGACATTCACGCCTCGAGATCAGCCAACGACTCCGCCACCACATCGATCGACTCAGCCGTGATCGGGTCCAACACGAGCTGCAGGTGCGTCGCACCGGCCTTTGCCAGCCCCCGGACGTGCTCGCACAGAGCGTCGGGCGTCACCGTCTCGACGTTCGCGTCATAGGTGTCTCCCATCACCCGGCCCTGGGCGCCGGGCAGGCTCACCAGGACAGCCGCCGTCGCCTCGACGTGTCTGCCCTCGGGCGTGACCGCATCAACCTGCGCCTTCGCCTGCGCGAAGCGCTCCACCGAGTTGTCGTACAGGCTCCACCAGATGTTCCATGAGTCCACGACCGGTAGCCCAATGCCCAGCATTCGAGGGCTGTTGGAACCCAGCATGATCGGTGGTCCGCCCTCCCTGGCCGGGCCCGGGTCCAGAACGCAGTCCTCCACGTCATAGAACTCTCCGTGGAAGGTTGTGCGTTCTCCCCGCAAGAGCGGCACGATGATCGCCATCGCCTCCTCGAAGCGTGACACGCGCCGGTCATAGGGAAAACCGAACGCGTCGTACTCCCGCCGGTTCCACCCCGCCCCGAGACCGACGATGAGGCGCCCGTGCGAGATCGCATCAACGGTGGCGGCCTGCTTGGCCAGCATCGCTGGCGAGTGAAAACTGGTGGACGCGACCAGTGGTCCGATCTCCACCCGCTCGGTCACTGCCGCGATGGCCGCCAAGGTCGTCCACGCCTCGTATGGCCCACGAGTGGAGTCACCTGGCAAGTCGTAGATCAGGTGGTCGCCCACCCAGATCGAGTCGTAGCCGGATGCCTCCACCCGGCGCGCCAGATCCAGGTACTCAGGCCACGGCACGAAGCGTTCCACCTCGGGCAACTGGACACCAATCTTGCACACGCGCGTCATGGGACGACCTGAGGGAATGAGGCTTCCCTTCGGTTGCCCTCCGCCCCGTGGAAAGGGAGCCTGCGCTCCTCGTCCCAGAACCAGCGAGGCGCCTGACGTCGAAGAGGAAGGAGCGACAGGTGGCTCACTCGGAACTCGGCCGGTGGCACGTCGACAAGCCGCAGACGATCATCGACCTCTGCGTTGGTGGGTGCGTCAGCGCCGGTGTACGCAATGGAGATGTGCGGTCGGAAACCCCCAGACGGCGCCGGCAGGGCGTGGGGTTCACGCCCCAGGCACTCGACCACCGCCTCGCGCAACCGCTCTCGGAGCGGGATGAGGGAGGGGGTTGTGTCGACCGACAGCCAGACCGCGTCGACCCTCGCTCGTGGGGCCTGCGCGACCATGTCGATCGGGGCCTCGCCGTCCACCAGTGAAGCGGCCTGGTCAACGAGTCGTGCCATGACTGCCGGCTCGACCTCGTCGACGAAGCCGACGCCGAGCACGGTCATGTGCAGCCAGCGAGGCTCGACCACGTCCAGCCCCGGCAAGCGGGAGAGCTGCTCCTGGAACATCTGCGCGTAGTCGACGAACGGCGTGATGGCGCCGCACGTCACGTAAAAGGCCCAGAGTCGTCGGTCCCGCGGCCACGTCTGCTCCCGCGCCCAGTGATCCATCATCTGTGGCGGACCCATCCGTTCCTCCTCCGCCTGCAACCTCGGTATGCCGAATCGAGTGACACAGTTCTCTGCTGAGACAGACGCCGTCGCCGTTCTCATCCGATCCCATGAGGCTCCGGTCGCACGAGTGCGCCCGGAGCCTCATCGCTTGTTGGCGAGGTCAGTCTGCGGCTTGGAGGGCCTTGACCTCATCGCGCGCAGCGACCACGGCTTGGTGTTGGCGTGAAACGACCTCACGGAAGCCGGCGCTGAGGTCCTGCTCGAGTGCCTTCTCGTATTCGGAAACTGCGTGGTCCTCGCCCGTCGCGGCCGCGCCGAGGACACCACCGGCGTCATCGCCGGTGAGAGCGTCCTTGAGCGTGATCCACCCGCGGTGGAGTGCCGCCGCAGCACTACCGTCCTCGTTGACGTCGTCACCGTACTCGTGACCGAGGGCGACGATCTCCTTGCGGAAGCTTGCACGCTGCTCGGACAGGCGCGTCATCAGCGCGGTCCACTCCGGGCGGTCGCCGTCACGCAGCTTGTCGGCAGCTGCAGTGAAGCCCTTCTCGCCGTCACGCAGTGTTTCGACCAATTCCTTGGCGGCCTTCTCGTCTTCCGACATGGGTGCTCCTTCACGTTTGGGGTGTGGGCCAGGATGCGGTCCATCGCCGACGTTACGCGGGCACAACGGCATACAGGGGAAAAGAGGGCACCTGACCTGCGAAGACGGAGTCCGACTGGCCGCAACGGTGACGAACCGGCATACGGTGGGGGCATGGACTATCGATACCTGGGCAACAGCGGACTCAAGATCTCCGAGATCACCTATGGCAACTGGCTCACGCACGGCTCGCAGGTCGAGAACGACATGGCCGCCCAGTGCGTGCGCGCCGCCCTCGATGCGGGCATCAGCACGTTCGACACCGCCGACGTCTACGCCAACACCAAGGCCGAGACCGTCCTCGGCGAGGCGCTCAAGGGCGAGCGACGCGAGAGTCTCGAGATCTTCACCAAGGTCTACTGGCCCACCGGCCCGGGCGGCAAGAACGACACCGGGCTGTCGCGCAAGCACGTCATGGAGTCGATCAACGGCTCGCTCCAGCGGCTACAGACCGACTACGTCGACCTCTACCAGGCGCACCGCTACGACACAGAGACCACACTCGAGGAGACGATGCAGGCCTTCGCCGACATCGTCCGTCAGGGCAAGGCGCTCTACATCGGCGTCAGTGAGTGGACCGCCGACCAGCTCCGCGAGGGCGTGGCCCTGAGCAAGGAGCTCGGGTTCCAGCTCATCTCGAGCCAGCCGCAGTACTCGATGCTGTGGCGTGTCATCGAGGACGAGGTCGTACCCGCGTCCAAGGAGCTCGGGGTGAGCCAGATCGTGTGGAGCCCGATTGCGCAGGGCGTGCTCACCGGGAAGTACCAGCCGGGACAGAAGCCTCCGGAGGGCTCGCGCGCCACGGATGAGAAGGGGGGCGCGGACATGATCAAGCGGTTCCTGAACGACGACGTCCTCACCCGCGTCCAGAACCTCAAGCCCCTCGCCGACGAGGCCGGGCTGACGATGGCCCAGCTCGCCGTCGCCTGGGTGCTCCAGAACGACAACGTCGCAGCGGCCCTGGTCGGCGCCTCACGTCCGGAGCAGGTCCACGAGAACGTCAAGGCCGCCGGTGTCCGCCTCGAACCAGAGCTCATGGGCAGGATCGATGACGTCCTCGGAGACGTGGTCGAACGCGACCCGGCCAAGACCACAGAAACCGCACCACAAAAGCGGGTGGCCTGACCCTGGTGGCTGGACATCCTGTGCAGCTTCGGACCACGGGCGCGCACGTCCTCCTCACCGGCGCTACCGGCACCGTCGGCTCCGCCCTCGCGCGGCAGCTGACCGATCGCGGAGCGCGGGTCACCCTGCTCGCCCGCAACCCCGAGCCACTGGCCGATCTCGCCGAAGTCACCGGCGGCAGGGCCTTCGAGGCCGACCTCTGCGACGCGGACACCCTGCGAGGGTTGGTCGAGCGCGTTGAGGCAGGGCAGGGGCCGATAGACGTTCTCGTCAACAATGCCGCCGCCGAGACGGCCGGACTGCTCACCGACCTCACGGCCGAGGACCTGCGTCGCACCATCGACCTCAACCTCACTGCTCCGCTGGAGCTGTGCCGGCAGGTGCTGCCCGGCATGCTCGCCCGTGGCCGCGGTCACCTGGTCAACATCTCGTCGCTGGCAGGGGTTGCGACCTTCCCCGGCTTGGCGGTCTACGGCGCCAGCAAGGCGGGTCTGACCCACGCCACGTCGGGGCTGCGGGCCGACCTGCGCAACGACCCGATCAGCACCCTGGCCGTGGAGATCGGTCCGGTCGCCTCACAGATGATGGATCGCATCGGCCTGCACGGGCCCAGCGAGGCGGCCTTCGCCCGGGTGCTGCGCGCCCGCCTCCTCACGCTGCTCGACCCCGGCGACGTCGCCCGCGCGATCGTGCTCGCCCTCGAGGCGGATCGCTCCCACCTGCGCCTGCCACGGCGGGCCGCGCCCGTCGCGGCGCTGACCGGCGCCCCACGTGCGCTGGCACGGATCGCGCTGTCCGGCATACCGGCTCGTTCCTCCACCCTGGGTGCCGACGCACGGGACCGGGCATGAGCAGCCGTCGCACGTCGATCCGCCGCAAGATCGCGGTGGCGACGTGGCGCCCGTCGCGCGACGGGCGCATCTATACACGTATGGAGGTCGACGCCACAGCGGTCCTGGCCTACCTCGAACGCGTGCGTGCAGAGTCAGGGGAGCGGGTGACGGTCACCCACGTCGTAGGAGCCGCTTTGGGTCGAGCCATTCGGCACGTGCCCGAGATCCGCGCGCGCATCGTCCTGGGCCGTCTCGTCGACCTGGACACGTGCGACGTCGGGTTCGCCGTCGACATCGAGCAGGGCGCCGACCTCGCACCCGTCAAGGTTCACGACGTCGACCGACTCAGCCCCCTCGAGGTTGCCAGGGCGGTCGGAGTCGGAGCGGGCTTGCTCCGGGAACACAAGGACGCCGCCTACCGCCGTAGCTCTGCGCTGGTCCGGTGGGCGCCGGGCTGGGCGATGCGGCCCGCCCTGGGGTTCGCCAGCGTGGTCGCCGGTGGGTTCGGCAAGGGGGCGTTGGGCCAGCCGGGCTTCCCTCTCGGCACGGCGTTCGTCTCCAACGTCGGCTCGCTCGGGCTCGATGAGGCGTTTCTCGCGCCGCTGCCGTTCGCCCGCACCCCGGTCTATCTCGCCGTTGGCGCGATCCAGGACAAGGCGGTCGTGGTCAATGGCGAGGTGGTTGCGCGGCCTGTCATCGTGCTCGTTGCCACGGCCGACCACCGCATTGTCGACGGTGCCCATGCCGGGAAGTTGGCGGGGATCGTGCGCGACCTCCTGCTGCATCCGGAGCGGCTCGACACCATCACCTGACACGCGTTCCCGGACGGGTGATCGCTCGGGGAATGGACCAGAGGCCCACCTGGGTGCTCCACCCCGTCGAGGTGACAAAGCGACCCCCGCCCGAGCGGGCGAGGGTCGCTTCGTGGATGTCGAGAGCCTCAGGCCTGCTCGGCGTCCAGTGCCTTGGTGACGCGGCGGTGCGCTTCCCAGATCTCCTCGGGGAGGCGGTCGAACTGCTTGAGGTGCTCCTCGCGGAAGCCCATCTCCTGCTGCCAGCGCGGCACGTCGATGGACAGGATCCGGTCGAGGTCCTCCTGGGGCAGGTCGAGGCCCTCGAGGCCGAGCTCGTCCTCGGTCGGGATGATGCCGACGGCGGTCTGGCGACCCGTGACCTCGCCGTCCTTGAGGCGCATGAGCCACAGGAGCGGACGCAGGTTCTCGCGGTAGCCGGGCCACAGGAAGTGACCGTCCTCGGCGTCACGCTGGAACCAGTTGACGTGCGCGAAGATCGGCTGGTCCTTTGCGGCACCGACGATGTCGAGGTAGTGGCGTGCGTAGTCGCCCTCGCCATAGGCCATGAACGGCCGGTTCGACATGGGGTCGTAGCGCAGCTGGCCTTCGACGCCCTCGGCCGCAGCGGTCGCCTCGGCACCCAGCGTGAGACCGTCGTAGACGCCCTCGGCCAGGTCGGAGATGGCGCGAATCAGCGGCTCGCGGTCACGGGTGCGACCCCCAAAGATGATCGCGTCGATCGGCACACCCGCAGCCTCATCGAAGTCGGGGGCGGCGTTCGGCACGTTGGCCAGCGTCGTCGTGAAGCGGCTGTTGGGGTGCGCCCACGGCGAGGTGTCACCCTCGGCGCGGTCGGCGATCGCGTCGCCCTTCCAGTCCAGCCACCCGTCGACGTCGGCGGGTGCCTCGGGCGTGCGCCCCTCCCACCAGACCTCTTCGGTCTTCGGGTTGTAAGCGATGTTGGTGAAGATGACCTTGGTGCCCGGGTCCGTCGAGTGCAGCGCGGTCGGGTTGGTCTCCTCGTTGGTGTCCTTGGCGACACCGAAGACACCGAACTCGGGGTTCATGCCCATGAGCTTGCCGGTCTTCTCGTCGACCCAGATCCACGCGATGTCATCACCATAGAAGTCGACCTGGTAGCGGTCGCCGAGGGCGTCCGGCGGGAGCATCATCGCGAGGTTGGTCTTGCCCGAGGCACTCGGGAACCCACCGCTGATGTGCCAGCGCTTGCCCGTCTCCTTGTCGGTGATGCCGATGAGCATGTATTGCTCGGCCAGGAACTTCTTCGTGGCCCAACCGTCGTAGGCGCCCTGACGCAGACCATGGGCGATCTTGCCCAGGAGCGCGTTGCCGCCGTAGGAGGAGCCGAAGTGCAGGATGGTGCGCTCGTCAGCGACGGTGACGAAGTAGCGCTTGTCGTCGGGCGTGCCCTGACCGAGGTTCTCGAGGTCGCCCGTGACGTGCACGGCGCGCACGAAGTCGTCCTGCACCGGCAGGTCGTTGACGTGCTCGATGCCGACGCGCGACATGCGGATCATGTGGAGCACGACCGGACGGCTGTCCGTGAGCTCGACACCGGTGGCCCATTGAGCGAGCACGTTGCCCTTGGGGGACATGAGGTAGGGCAGGACATACATCGTCTTGCCCTGGGACTGGCCGCGCATGAGCTCGGTCAGCTTCTCCTTCATCTCCGCAGCGGGGCGCCAGTTGTTGTAGACCCCACGGTCCTTCTCATCGCTGGTGGCGACGATCGTGCGCTCCTCGGAGCGAGCAGTGTCCTTGGAGTAGGAACGGGAGTAGTAGCGCCCCTCACCCGCAGGGAGGAGCTCACCTGCCGCCAGCGCTTCCTCGATGAGTCGGTCGTCGTCCTCGGCGCCGATCACCTCGATCCGATCGGGCTGCGTGATCTCAGCCCACTCCTGCACGTAGTCCCGAACCGCCTGGTTGTGAACCCCTGCTTCATCCAGCGCGCCATCAACGTCGACCATGCTGCTGTTTCCCTTTCAGTGACCGGCAGTTTCACTGAGGCTATCGGCGAAGTCGTGGGCGATCCGCCAATCCCTGTGTGGGAAGGGTCACCGATGCGACGTATGAGGGGCGATGAAAACGGTTGCGCAAGTTCGCAATCGTCGTTGTGCCCTGTTTCGGCGGGGGGCTGCGGCGGTTTAGCGGGCGGCGGCGATGAAGTCGCGGAGAGTGTGGGCCTCGGCCGGGACAAGCTCCAAGTCGTCGCCGGGGACGAACTCGAGCAGCAGGTCGCAGGGCTCAGACTCCTGGACGAGCAGCTCCGTCACCGCTGACCAGAGATCCGAGCGCTCGCTCAACCTCAGCCGGTTCGCGCCGGGCCACCACGAGAAGACGTGAACCCCGGCGAGGAACGGAAGCAGCCGACGCAGGCCCGCAACGCTGGGGTCGGCCTCTTCGTCAAGGCGCGGCTGCCAATAGGTGCGCAATGACTCGTCGCCGACGCGTTGGAGGAGTTCGAGAGTTGACTCGACACTGTCCGTGAGAGTGTTGGGGTGGAACTCCAGCGCCGGCTCGATGGCGCTGTCCCGGGCCACGACGCACGCTTCGCGCAGAGCTCCCACAACGCCGTCCCACGTTGCCTGGTCCGCGTGCTCTGTCCCGATCTCGCCGGCCCACACCCGGATGCGTGGCGCACCGAGCGTTCCGGCTGCCGTGACCAGAGAGGAGAAATCGGCGGCGGGTGAACTCCCTGCCCGCCAATAGCTGCCGTACGACGCCACGGTCAGCCCAGCGGCCTGCGTCAACTCGCGCACCTCCACCAACCGATGGACATCAGCAGGTGGGGCGTGCAGGTCGGCGCCCCACTCGATGCAGCTCAGTCCCGCCGTGCCGGTGACATCGATGACCGACGCGGGCGAGAGGTGACGCAGCGTGACCGAGCAGATTCCGAGACGATGGGGCCAGTCGTCGGCGCCAGTGTTGTCGACAGGGCTGTCCATGGCATCGAATGATGTCACTGGAGCCGAAGAACGGAGCTGGGCATGACGGATGAGATGTTCGGGCACGAGCACAAGACGGGTGCGAGGAGTCGGCCGAGAGTCCTCATCGCCATGTCGCCGACGACCTGGGCCCAGTTCTGCACTCCCGACGTCGCCCGTCGCCTCACCGCGCTTGCGGACGTCAACCCGTTCGAGGTGGTGGAGGACTTCAGTGCCGTTGTCGATCTCGCCGAGGTCGAGGTGCTGCTCACTGGCTGGGGTTGCCCACCGATCGATGAGGAGGTGCTCCGCAGAGCGCCCAAGTTGATGGCTGTCATCCACGCCGCGGGTTCGGTGAAGCACCATGTCACCCAAGCGTGCTGGGACCGCGGCATCCTCGTGTCCTCAGCGGTCGAGGAGAACGCCCTGCCCGTGGCCGAATTCACCGTCGCCGCGATCCTCTTCTCGCAGAAGCGGGTTCTCGAAGCCAGTCATGCCTATCGGGCGGGGCGGACGCAGTTGGACTGGACCGCGGCGTTTCCCTCGATGGGCAACTACCGCAGGGTCGTGGGGATCATCGGCGCCTCGCGCATCGGGCGCAGGGTCATTGAGCTGCTCCGACCCTTCGATGTCGACGTGCTCCTGGCTGACCCACACATCGATGAGGACGAAGCCCGGCAACACGGCGTCACGCTCGTCGAGCTTGACGACCTCCTGGCCGGGTCCGACACGGTGTCGATCCACGCGCCAAGCCTGCCCGAGACCGCGAGGATGCTCGACCGCCGACGGCTTGCTTTGATGCGCGACGGGGCCGTGCTCATCAACACCGCCCGAGGCGCTTTGGTGGACGAGGAAGCCTTGACCAACGAACTGGTCTCCGGACGCCTGCACGCGGTTCTTGACGTCACCGAGGCCGACGTCCTTCCTGCCGAATCGCCGCTCTGGGAACTGCCCAATGTGCTGCTCACGCCCCATGTCGCTGGCTCACTGGGCGGCGAGCTCGCTCGCTTGGTCGACCACGCGCTCGCCGAGTTGGAACGATGGACCATGGGTCAGGAGTTCGAGTCGTCGGTCGACCGCGACCAACTCGGCTCCTCCGCCTGAGCTGAGTTCTTGGCTGCCGCTGACGCTTCGGTGAGGACAACACATGCCGGTATGCCGGCCGCAGCGGCTGTCGCTGCCACGTCCTCGAACTCAGGGGTTGCGTGGAGGAGTGAGCGTTCCCAAGCGGTAACGTGCCCTCGAGTCTCCGATTCCGTGAGGCGCGCCCCTCACCCGCACGGGAGTCTGACGGTGTTGAATTCGACGCTGCTCATGTCGTCGGCCCACTTCTTTGGCAACGACCACAAGCTCAACCCCTATTACGAGGATGGCGCAACCGTTGACACGGCCAAGGCCGAGGCGGAGCACGCGGGCATCCGGGACGCCCTGCACGCCGCTGGTGCCGAGATCGTCACCGTCGAGGCCCCACCGACGAGTCAGGACGGCGTCTACACCGCCAACTGGGCGCTCGTGCGTGGGGGCCGCGCACTCATGGCGACACTGCCACCCTCGCGTCAGTCCGAGGAGGCGTGGGCGCGTGACCAGCTCAGCGACCTCGGCTACCAGATCGATGACTTGCCGCAGCCGTGGCGCTTCAGTGGTCAGGGTGACGCGTTGATCTGTGGTGACCTGGTGTTCTGCGGCGCGGGCTATCGCTCCGACGAAGAAGCGTTGGCGTATGCCGCGCAGCACTTTGGTCTCGAACGCATCCAGCTCCAGACGTTGCCACAGCTCAACGATGCCGGTCAGCCGGTCGTCAACGTCGTGAGCGGGTGGCCCGACAGCTACTGGTACGACATCGACCTCACGCTCTCCGTTCTGCGCGAACCGGATTCGACCGGGCGCGGCCTCATCGCCTACTGCCCAGAGGCCTTCACTCCCGAGTCGCGCGAGGTGCTTGCTGCGCTCGACACGGTGGACAAGATCGAGATCTCCGAGCACGAAGCGCGCGAGTCGTTCGCCTGCAACCTCGTGTCCACGGGGTCGACCGTCGTCATGAGTGACAGCGCTCCGCAGTTGCGGGCCGACGTCGAGAGCGCGGATCTGTCGGTCATCACCCCTCACGTGGACGAACTCGCCAAGGGCGGCGGCTACATCCGCTGCACCAGCCTCTGGATCTGACCTCCAGCCCAGTTCAGGGGCGGTTCTGCTCGGCGCGGGCGTGACGCTGGTGAAGGCGCTCGCGGATCTCGTCGGGGGAGTAGGCCCGGCGCTGCCGCTCATTGCGGGCGATGGCGGCGCCCGTCGCGACGACCGAGGCGACGCCGGCGAGCCCGAGAACCCTCCACCAGTTCGACTGCATGCCGAGAGCGTATGCCGGGCCGACGGCATACGCTCTCGGCATGCCTTCCGCTGACGGGACTTCACCGGCACTGTCACTCGACGAGGCCGTCGAGCTGACCCGCACCGGTGACGTGTGGATCTTTCGTGGCCGGTCAGCCGCCGACCGGGCCATCCAGACGGTGACGAACTCACCGGTCAACCACGTTGGCATGGCGGTCGTCCTCGAGGACCTGCCACCGCTGATGTGGCACGCCGAGCTCGGCAAGTCGTTGCAGGACCTGTGGACCGGCGACTTCCACCGCGGCGTCCAGTTGCACGACCTGCGCTCTGCCGTGACGCGGTGGCAGGAGGCCTATGAGCAACGGGCCTGGCTGCGACAGCTGTTCCCCGAGGTGGGTGAGGAGCACGAGGATGCCGTGCTGCGGTGTGTCGCCCGACTCGACGGCATCTCGTTCCCTTCGACCGGACGGCTTGCGTGGCGCTGGCTCTCGGGCCGTGACGGACATGTGTCGCGCCGCGATCTCGACCTCAAGGCGATGCGCCCCGAGGTGGCCTACTGCGCCGAGGTCGTGGCACTGACCTATGAGGAGATGGGGCTGTTGACGCCGGACGCGCCGATGAACTGGTACGACCCGGGCAGGTTCTGGAGCGGGGACTCCCTGCCGCTGGTCCCGGGGTGGGAGCTCGGCACTGAGATCGAGGTCGGGCGGGCATCGGTCGGGAGTGGGGCGGATGTCGTCCCCGTGGCTACCGAGTAGTAAGTGTGCGGTACTCTCGGTATCAGGCACTAGCAGTACCGGGTAGTTTCCGGGCGCTGGGCTGTGAGACCACGCAACGTTTCCGAAGGGAAGCCCACCATGGCGACGACGCCACCATCCCTCGCTGACCGCGGCCAACGCCTGGGTCTGCGCCTCATCTCCAAGGCGGGCGGTCTGCCCGTCATGGCCGACCCCAAGATCCGCGGACGAGTTGAGAAACTCCTCAACCGCGGCGCCCACAACGGTTTCAAGGTGCAGGTCGCCGTCGGCCGCGCCTTCAAGAAGTCTCAGGAATCAGGCCCAGCCACTCGTCCGGCAACGGCCAAGCGCGGCGGTCTCTTCGACCTGACGCCCACCGAAGACCAGCAGATGCTCCAGCAGGCCGCGAGCGACCTCGCTGATGAGGTGATTCGGCCCGCCGGGTCCCGCGCCGACGCCGAGCGCGCCGTACCTGCTGAGGTCCGCGAGGCCATGCAGGAGATGGGCCTCGCGCTCGTCGGCGTCCCCGAGGCTCTCGGCGGCATCGCCGAGGAGCGGTCGGCCGTCTCCGGCGTCCTCGTCCTCGAGCAGCTCGCCCGAGGCGACATGGGCATCGCCGTGTCGCAGATGGCGACCGCCGCTGTGGCTACAGCCCTCGCCCTCTATGGAGACGCCGACCAGCAGGCGACCTACCTCCCGCACTTCACCGGCGACGACCCGGTGGCTGCCGCGGCGTTGGCACTCCAAGAGCCACAGCCGCTCTTCGACCCCTTCGCGCTGACGACCACCGCTGTGGCACAGGGCGACTCGCTCGTCATCAACGGAACCAAGGCCATCGTGGCCAACGCCGACAAGGCCGAGCTCTTCGTCATCTCGGCGATGGTCGACGGCGAGGCCCGCCTCGTCGTCATCGAGGCCGCGACCGATGGCATCACCATCGAGGACGATCCGGCCATGGGGGTGCGCGCAGCCCACACCGGACGCGCCATCTTCACCGACGTCACGGTTCCCAAAGCCAACCTGCTCGGCACCGCCGACGACCACCGCGACGCTGTGCGTCGGGCGCGCATCGCCTGGGCCGCAGCCGCCTGTGGCACCGCCCGGGCCGTGCTCGACCAGGTCATCACCTACGCCAAGGAGCGCAAGGCGTTCGGCGAGCCCATCGGGCAGCGTCAGGCCGTCGCATTCATGATCGCCGACATCGCTGTCGAGCTCGACGGCCTGCGCCTGGTGGCTCTCAAGGCCGCCGCGCGCTTCGACGCCGACACCGATGTCGCCCAGGTCGCTGCCGAGGCCCGCGCCCTCACCGCGACGTATGCCGCCCAGATCGGCTCGCACGCCGTGCAGTTGCTCGGCGGGCACGGCTTCGTCAAGGAGTTCGACAACGAGCGCTGGTACCGAGACCTGCGTGGAGCGGGTGTCCTCGAAGGCACCCTGCTCGTCTGACCGGCATACCAAAGGACACAGACTGTGATCGATCTTGAGGTTCCCAAGAAGTTCCGCCCGCTCATCGAGCAGGCTCGCGGCATGGCCGAGGAGGTCTTTCGGCCCATTTCCCGCAAGTACGACTTGGCCGAGCACGCGTACCCGCAGGAGCTTGACCTGATCTCCGCCCTCATCGACGGCATGAGTAGCTCGGGGGCAGGCCAAGGTGCCGGGGCGTCCAACACCACCCGCGCCAAGGACGACGACCAGGAAGGTGTCGTTGCGGCGGTCGGCTCCGGTCGCAACACTCGAGAGGACAAGCGAGTCAAGAACGGCTCCAACCTCTCATCCGTGCTCTCGATCCTCGAGACCTGCCGTGGCGACGTGGGGCTGACGCTCTCGATCCCGCGTCAGGGCCTGGGCAATGCCGCCATTGCAGCCGTCGCCAACGACGAGCAGAAGGCGCGTTACGACGGCAAGTGGGCGGCCATGGCCATCACCGAGCCCGACACCGGCTCTGACTCAGGCGCCATCCGCACGAGCGCCGTCAAGGATGGCAACGAGTACGTCCTCAATGGCGAGAAGATCTTTGTCACTTCGGGTGAGCGCGCCGAGCTCGTCGTCGTGTGGGCGACGCTCGACAAGTCGCTCGGCAAGCAGGCCATCAAGTCATTCGTCGTGCGCCGCGACAACCCGGGCATGAAGCTCGTCCGGCTCGAGCACAAGCTCGGCATCCGTTCCTCCGACACGGCCGCGTTCCACCTCGACAACTGCCGCGTCCCCGCCGAGGACCTCCTCGGTGACCCGGAGATCAGGATTGAAGGTGGCTTCGGGGGAGCCATGCAGACCTTCGACAACACGCGTCCGCTCGTCGCGGCCATGGCACTGGGCCTGACCCGGGCCTGCCTCGACACGACGACCGAACTCCTCGACAAGGCGGGCGTCACCGTCGACTGGGACCAGCCGGCATACGGCCAGTCGTGTGCGGCAGCAAAACTGCTCCAGATGGAAGCCGACTACGAAGCCGCGCGCGCCCTCACCCTGCGTGCCGCGTGGATGGCCGACAACGGCAAGCCGAACTCGATGGAGGCCTCGATGGCCAAGGCCAAGGCGGGGCGCACGTGCGTCAACGTCGCCCTGGCCTGTGTCGAGCTCGCCGGCGCGACCGGCTACTCCGAGCGCGAGCTGCTCGAGAAGTGGGCTCGCGACTCCAAGATCCTCGACATCTTTGAGGGCACCCAGCAGATCCAGCTGCTCGTCATCGCGCGACGCCTGCTCGGGATGAGCTCCAGCCAACTCAAGTAGCCACCCCTGTCCCGCCTGACGGACGCGGGTTCCTCCCACTGCGCCTGATCGCCGCGGTCAGGCGAAGTGGGAGGTTCGTACGCCGGGCCGGTGGGTCACTTCTCGCTGCGGGCGGAACGCTGGCGCTGCACCCAGGGCACCCCGATGGCGAGCGCTGCCAGCGCGAGCACGACGGCGGCCGCGAGCAGCCCGCACAGGACAGCGAAGCCGACCTTGATGACGCCCTCCCACACGAGGTGGTTGTAGGCGAGGTCGGGTTCGTTCTGCGAGCCTGTCCAGCAGCCCAGGACGAAGGCGAGGACTGCGAGGATCATCAGCCCGAGGGAAACCCCGGCCCCCTTGGCGACCTGACCGGCCTCGATCGGTGCCGACTCCTCGTCCTCCTCCACCCGGTGGGCGAAGGTCTTGAAGACGTCCGGCATGGGGCCGGTTCGGCGACGTTTGGGCATGCGGCGAAGCATAGGCCTGATCTGGTCATCGCCAGCCACGTCGCCGATGAGCCCTGGGCTCTATGTTGGCGGGTGGTGTGCAACGAGGCACGCCACCCCACGGAGGAGGAACACGTGCGACGAACTCGCATGCTGGCTCTGACCGGAACGGCGGCCCTGATCGCCGCCATCGCCGGCTCAGCCACCGCCACGGCAGTCCCCAGCTCAGGCGCTCGGGCAGCCACGGGCACCGGAAGTTTTGTTGTCCTTGCTGACCATGCCGCCGACGCCACATCTGTCGCGGCTCGGCTCCGCGCCGCTGGAGGCACGGTGACGTCGGTCAACACCGACATCGGCCTCATCACAGTCAAGGGGTCAAGTGCCTTGCTCGGCAAGGCTCGCGCCCTCAAGGGTGTCAACGGCGCAGCCCACGACCGCAGCATCGGTCGCAGCCCCCAGACCGACAAGAAGGACGTGGTCCTCAAGGAGCACGCGGCAGCAGTGGCGGCGGGAACGGCTCACGCCTCGTCATCCGCCGGGGTCGCGGGCTCCAAGCACAAGGGCGACCCGCTCGACAGTCTCCTGTGGGGTATGCAGTTGATCAACGCGCCCCAGGCCCACCAGATCGAGATGGGCGACAAGCGCGTTCGTGTCGGGATTCTCGACACGGGCGTACAGGCCGACCACCCGGACATCGCGCCCAACTTCGACGCAAGGCTCTCGCGCAACTTCACGACCGACATGCCCGACATCGATGGCCCCTGCGAGGTCGTGTCGTGCGTTGACAGTGCCGGGACCGACGACGACGGACACGGCACGCACGTGGCCGGCACGATAGCCGGTGCGATGAACGGTATCGGTGTCAGCGGGGTCGCTCCCGGTGTGGGCATCGTCAACATCCGCGGTGGTCAGGACAGCGGCTACTTCTTCCTCGGACCGGTGGCGAATGCGTTGACCTATGCCGGTGACGTGGGTCTTGACGTCGTCAACATGTCGTTCTATGTCGACCCGTGGCTCTACAACTGCGCCGGTGGCGCTCCCGAGGACAGCCCGGAGGAAGCTGCTGAGCAGGACATCGTCATTGAGACGATGAACCGCGCGCTCGACTACGCCCACTCCAAGAACGTCACACTGGTGGCCGCCCTCGGCAACGACCACGACAACATCAGCGCGCCGCGCCAAGACGTCAGCAGCCCGGACTACCCGGGTGGCACCGAGCACCCGCGCACCATCGACAACGCGAACTGCTGGGATCTCCCGACCGAGGGGCCGCACGTCATTGGCGTGTCCTCGATCGGCCCGTCGGCTGAGAAGGCCGACTACTCCAACTGGGCCACCGATCTCACCTCGGGTGAGCTCGAGGTTGCTGCACCCGGTGGCTGGTACCGCGACGGC
The DNA here is from genome assembly GCA_039917755.1 of Knoellia sp. Classification (GTDB taxonomy): domain Bacteria; phylum Actinomycetota; class Actinomycetes; order Actinomycetales; family Dermatophilaceae; genus Knoellia. Next base: position 17,473 of record JBDSIV010000132.1, read on the forward strand.
GTCGGCACCGACAGCTATCGCACCAACGAGAACCTCATCCTGTCGGCGGCTCCGCTCCACGTCATGCAGGCCGAGGGTCAGGTCGACGCGGACGGCAACATCACGCCCGTCGGTGAGGAGCTCGGCACCAAGAAGGACTGCGGTGTCGTGCGAGGCAAGACGGTCTGCGGGTACTACCAGTACCTGCAGGGCACCTCGATGGCCTCTCCGCACGCTGCCGGTGTTGCCGCTCTCGCAGTCAGCGCCCACGGCAAGGTCCGGGGCAAGGCCGGGTTCACCCTCGCGCCTGACACGGTGCGTGACCTGATCATGGGTACCGCAACCGACCATGCCTGCCCGGCAGGTGGGGTCCGGTCGTACGCCCCCGAGGGTCGCAACGCGTCCTACACGGCGAGGTGCACGGGAACCACGGACTTCAACTCCTTCTACGGCGACGGCATCGTCAACGCCTTGGGAGTGGTCCAGTAGCCGTTCTGGTCCGATCAGAACGCTCCGGTATGCCGGCCGCTCACGAGAGCGGCCGGCATACCTTCATGTGGTCTCCGGGAAGGGCAGCGCCAAGGTAGGTTGCGCCGGTGAGTACGGGGTTCTCGGACGAGCGGGTGCGTGACTGGGTCGCGGCCACCCCGAAGGCCTGGCTGCGATGGGTCCTCGTCGGGCTGTGGATAGCGGCGATCGTGGGCTCGGTCTTCGGTGACGACGAACCCTGCAGCGCAACGGATCCCACCGTCTGTGAGCCGGACCTGGTGTTTTCGGTCGCGATCGTCTTCTGCCTTGCGGCGGTGGGTCTGCTCTGGTGGCGCCCGCTGGTTGCCGCTGGGTGTGCGGTGCTGTTCGCGATCCTGGATCTCCTCTGCGACACCGTCTTCCTGGCCAACGTCGGCTGGACAGTCGTGGCACTCGCCCACTTCGCTCATGCCGTGTATCTCGGGAGGTGCTCTGGTCGCCAGCGCAGCATCGCCCGGGCGGCGAGCGTGCCGCTGCCGCCATGGACCAAGGGTCGGAGCCGGGCCTTGCGACTCGACGGCGCTCACCAGCTCATGGTCGCGGCCGCGTTGGGCCTGGTTCTCGTGACCTTCGGAGCGGCCTACGGCTATGACCGGGCAGTCGGGCTCGATGGTGAGCACGCCGCACGCAGCAGGATCATCGAGGGCGTCGTTCTCAGCGTCGAGGACGACGACGGCAATCAACGGGTGCGGGTCGACAGCCACATCGAGGGCTTCCCCAAGGAGGTCAAGGTCTCGTTCGCGGAGGTCCCCGACGTGGGGGACGACGTGGCCCTGAGGGTCGACCCCCTGGACGCGTCCTGGACCCACCCCATCGCCGAGTCGCCGGACCGGACGTGGTGGGCAACGATCGGCGTCGGGGCGCTCGTTCTTGCGGCGCTCCTGGCCGAGCGCCTTGTCGCGGTCCGGGTGCGTCGGCGGCTGCTGATGGAGCACCACCACGCCGTGGGAGTGCCGGTGAGGGTATTCACCGACAACCTCGACTTCGTCGGACTCGTTGCCACCGACTCGACGAGGGCCCTGGGGGAGTTTCCCGTCGATGAGGTGCTGCGCCTTGACACGCCATCGGCTCGACGGGTGGCAGCGCCGACGGAGGCCCTTCTTGTGGGGGACGTCCGCAACGGTGGGTGGGTCGCCCTCGCGACATCGACGGGACTACGACTTCCCTTGGGCCCACTGGCGGCCCTGCCCAAGGACACCGACATCGACATGGACTCGTTCGACCGCGACCCCGAGGACCCGACCGAATGGTCCGAGCCGCTACCGATGGGGACCATTCCGCTGTCTCTTCCGGTCGTCGTCGAGGCCCCGGCCTGGCGCAAACTGCTCGGCGGTCTGGGTGCGATCGCCGCTGTCATGGGTGGGTGCGCGATCCTCTGGGACGACGGCGTGGACTTCGGGGGTGTGGCCGTCGTCTTGGGAGCCGCGTCATTGATGCACTGGGGTCTGGACGAGATGGTGCAGAGGGTGTGGGTGACCGCAGAGGGGTTCGAGATGCGCTCAGTGTTCTCGCGGGTGGAGAGCCCCATGGGTGACGTGCGTGAGGTGCGCATCGATGATGACGTGGCGCTCGTGATTTTCGACGACGAAAGCGTCCTTGAGGTGGCGCCGCCCGACGGTGACCACCGTGGACTGGCCGCAGCCATCGAGAGGGCGGCCGCGGCTGCTCCTCGCCAGCCCGACTCTCGCGGCTCGGGGGCGCGACCGCAGGGCGGGTCTGTGAGCACCCACCTCACGTGGACAGCGTTCGCCTCCAGCGCAGGTGTCCTGGCGTTGATCGGTAGTTGGCTTGCCCACTGGCTCAGCTGACCACAGTCCCGCCCTGTCACACCCAGGTCGTAATCTCGGCGGCATGGCGTCTGTCGAACGGCCCGTGGTTCCTGCGGAGTGGATCGATCGGCTCTCCACGATCCTCAGCGCTTTCCCCCAAGTGCAGGAGCACGACGCCTGGGTGGGTCTTGCCTGGAAGGTGGGGTCCGCGACGGTCGCGCACACGTTCGGTGGTGAGGACCAGTTGTGCCGCATCACCTTCCGCGCGGACCCCGACGAGGTGGTCGCGTTCGAGCACATGGGCGAGCCGTATTTCAAGACCAGTTGGGGCAGCAACGTCGTCGGCCTCATCCTCGACGATGACACGGACTGGGAGGAGCTCGCCGAGCTGCTCACCGACTCCTACTGCATTCAGGCGCCGACCAGACTGGCGGAGCAAGTCCCTCGCCCCGCGTGAGAGCACGCTGCCTGCCGGTCCGAAACGTCAGTGGGCCAAGACCCACCCGAGCCAGGCGGCGCCGAGGCCGAGCATCAGATGCAGGACGAGTTGTGCCACTGCGTGACGGGTGCGTTTTTCGAAGAAGCCGTCCCACGCCTCGAGCGCCAAGGTCGACATCGTCGTGAGCGCCCCACAGAAGCCCGCTCCCACGAGGGCCAGGGCGTTGCCCTCGACGCCCCCTCCCACCAGCAACCCCAGGACAAATGAACCCATCACGTTGACGACCAAGGTCCCCAAGTGGGTGGTGGCCCCACGGTCGCGCAGGAGCTGCGTCACGGCATAGCGCAGGGGTGCGCCGATCGCGGCACCGAGAGCGACGAGGAGCCCGGTCGTCATTGCTGCTGCCAAAGACGCTGTGCCACAACGGTCCCGAGACCCACTGCACCCACGCACGCCACCAGCGTGACGATGACGTATGCCGCGGCGAGACCGCCGCTGCCGGCCGCGGCCAACGCGATCGTGTCCACGGCGAACGTCGAGTAGGTGCTGAACCCGCCGAGGAAGCCTGACATCACCAGCGGCCGAACCCAGTGGGCCGAGTGGCGCCAGTAGGCCCAACCGGCGAGAACCCCGATGAGCAGCGAGGCAATCGCATTGACGGAGAACGTCGCCCACGGCCAACCGGCGCCCGAGTGCGGGACCGCGGTGCCCACGGCATACCGACTGATGGCACCGAGGGCACCACCCACGGCGACCAGGGCGAGGTCACGCGACCGAAGCGCCATGAGTCAGCGGCGGATCGTCTCGAGGTATTCGGCAATGCGGCCGATCGCCTCGGTGAGGACCTCTGTGTCGGGCAGCGTGACCAGACGGAAGTGGTCTGGCTCGAACCAGTTGAAGCCGGTGCCGTGGGTCACGAGGATCTTCTTGGCCCGCAACAGGTCGATGACGAACTTCTCGTCGTCCTCGATCGGATAGAGCTCGGGGTCGAGCTTCGGGAAGCAATAGAGCGCACCCTGCGGCTCGACGCACGAGACGCCTGGGATCTCATTGAGGAGGGTGTTGGCGAGCTTGATCTGCTCGAAGAACCGACCACCCGGAACGATGAGCTCGTTGATCGACTGGTAGCCACCAAGAGCTGTCTGGATCGCGTGCTGCGCAGGCACGTTGGCGCACATGCGCATGTTGGCCAGAAGCGTCAGACCCTCGAGGAAGCTCTCGGCCAGGTGCTTCGGCCCCGACACCATGACCCAGCCAGCGCGGTAGCCGCAGACGCGGTAGGCCTTCGACAGACCACTGAAGGTGAGGCAGAGGACGTCATCCTCGGCATAGGTCGCCACGTGGTGGTGGACCGGCGTGACTGCCTCGGTCGTGTAGAGGATCTTCTCGTAGATCTCGTCGGCCATGAGGACGAGGTCGTGACGGCGCGCGATGTCGACGAGACCTTTGACGATCTCTTCGCTGTAGACGGCGCCCGTGGGGTTGTTGGGGTTGATGACGACCAGTGCGTGCGTGTTGGGGGTGATCTTGGATTCGATGTCGTCGAGGTCAGGGTTCCACCCGTTCTCCTCGTCGCAGCGATAGTGCACGGGCGTGCCACCGGACAGCGACACCGCGCCGGTCCACAGCGGGTAGTCCGGCGCTGGGATGAGGATCTCGTTGCCGTCGTCGACAAAGGCCTGCAGCACCATCGAGATCAGCTCGGAGACGCCGTTGCCGATGTAGACGTCGTCGACGACCGTCTCGGTGAGGCCGTGCGACTGGTAGTACTGCGCCACAGCCGTGCGGGCGCTGTAGATCCCGCGCGAGTCGGTGTAGCCCTGGGCGTCGGGCAGGTTGTGGATCATGTCGGCGACGATCGCCTCGGGCGCCTCGAACCCGAACGGCGCGGTGTTGCCGATGTTGAGCTTGAGGATCTTGTGTCCCTCGGCCTCGAGCCGCTGAGCCTCAACGAGGATCGGCCCCCTCACGTCGTAGCGGACGTGCTGCAGCTTCTTGCTCTGGACGATCGGGCGCATGCACGCATGCTCTCAGACGGGGTATGCCGTCCGCTCACCTGTTTCGCCCCCCGCACCTCAACTTCCCCGCCGGAAGTGGGTTCCTCTCACCTCGCCTGGCCGCCGCGATGCGGCGAGGTGAGAACTCACCCGGCGAAGTCGCGGTCAGGCGAGAAGGCTGACCACGCAATCGGCCGTGACACGTGCTGCGCCGTGGGTGACGATGTGGGTCGTGCCCTCCGGTGCGGTCCATCCCGGCCACCCGGTCTCGATCACGACCGCGTCGGGTCGCACTGCGAGCACTGCCGCGAGAGCAGAGGTCATCCAGTCATGACGATGCGGATCCCGGACGCAGATCCACAGGGGCCGGTCGTCGGTAGCGGGCGGCACTGCGTCGAGGAGTTCGCGCTCTGTGCGGACCTTGAGGGTGTGAGTCGCAGGCCAACGAAGCGCCACTGCAGCTGCGATGCCGGTCAGGGTTTCGTCGCCGACAGCGATGTTGCTCGGTGCGGCCAGCTCGAGAACGGTGGGCGCCTGCTCGCCCTCGATCTGGCGCGGTGGCCCCTGCAGGACGATCGCGCGCCGCGCGGCGTCGACGCCGGCGGCGTTGCGAGTGCCCGAAGTGGGAGTAGCCGCGGCTGCTGCGCGGAGCTGGGCTCGCATGTCGGCAGCACGCTCCACCTGGTGAGCAGCGGCGGTGAGCCGGGACGCGTCGAGGCGGCCATCGTGGACGGCCTCGACCAGGGCGTCCACGACGTCGAGGACCGTGCCCTCATCGGCGAGCCCCCCACCGATGCAGAGGAGGTCGATGCCGGCAGCCACGGCACGAACGCACCCGTCAGCCAGGCTCATGGCACCGGTGATGCCGCCCATCTCCATACCGTCGGACAGCACCAGTCCGGTGAACCCCAGCTGGCCTCGGAGGAGATCCACCAGGACCCTGTGGGACAAGGTGGATGGGCGGTCGTCGAGACCCCTCACGAGGATGTGCGCGCTCATGACGGAGGCCGAGCCCGCGGCGATTGCTGCCCGGAACGGTTGCAGCACAGCGTCCTCGGGTCCCACAAAGTCCACCTCCGGCATACCGAGATGGCTGTCCATCGCCGTGTCACCGTGTCCCGGGAAGTGCTTGGCGCAGGCGAGGACCCCGGCTGACTGCAGTCCGCGCACCCACG
>JBDSIV010000133.1:0-6349 GCA_039917755.1 Knoellia sp.
TGTTCGACGAGCCGACCTCTGCGCTGGACCCCGAGATGATCAACGAAGTCCTCGACGTCATGATCGAGCTGGCCAAGTCCGGCATGACGATGGTTGTCGTCACCCACGAGATGGGCTTCGCCCGCAAGGCCGCCAACCGCGTCGTCTTCATGGCCGACGGCCAGATCATCGAGCAGAACACCCCCGAAGAGTTCTTCACTCACCCGACGAGCGATCGGGCCAAGGACTTCCTCGGCAAGATCCTCACCCACTGAACCCAGCCCAACAGGAGGAAACACATGAAGGTTCGTCAACTCAGTGCGGTCATTGCCGCCTCTGTCCTCACCCTTGGACTCGCTGCCTGCGGAGACAGCTCAAAGGACGGTGCCACCGATACGGGAAGCAAGGGCGGCAAGGCCGTCAAGATCGGGATCAAGTTCGACCAGCCCGGACTGGGCCTCAAGGTCGGCTCGGACTACAAGGGCTTCGATGTCGACGTCGCCAAGTATGTCGCCAAGGAGCTCGGCGACGGCGACATCACCTGGGTCCAGGCACCCTCGGCCCAGCGCGAGACGCTGCTCAAGACGGGGCAGCTGGACATGATCTTCGCGACGTACTCGATCACCGACAAGCGCAAGGCTGATGTTTCCTTCGCGGGTCCCTACTTCATCGCCGGTCAGGACCTCCTCGTGCGCGCCGACGACACCTCCATCACGGGTCCAGAGACCCTGACCGGCAAGAAGCTGTGTTCGGTCACCGGTTCGACGTCGGCGCAGAAGGTCAAGGACAAGTACCCCGGTGTGCAGCTCCAGCAGCTCGGCACCTACTCCGAGTGTGTGGCCGCCCTGGTCTCCAAGGGTGTCGACGCCCTGACCACGGACAACACGATCCTCGCGGGCTATGCGTCGCAGGACCAGTACAAGGGCAAGCTCAAGGTGGTCGGCAAGACCTTCTCCGAGGAGCGCTACGGCGTCGGCATCAAGAAGGGCGACACCGCACTGTGCGAGAAGATCAACACCGCCCTCAAGAAGATGGTCGACTCCGGCGACTGGCAGAAGGCGGTCGACGCGAACCTGGGACCGGCCGGCTTCAAGGTCGACACCGCCACCAATCCTCCGAAGCCGGACACCTGCTCCTGATCCGCAGGTGACACCAGGTATGCCGTTCGCGCACTCGTGTGGACGGCATACCTGGCACGGACACGTTCCCCTCAACCGAAGGGCCCATGAATGCTTGAGATCCTGAAGAGCTACGACGTGCTGGGCGCGTTCTGGGGCACGATCCAACTGTCCGTCCTCGGAACGATCGGTGCGCTGGTCTTGGGCACGATTGTGGCCGTCCTGCGCCTGTCGCCGGTTCGTGTCTTCCAATGGATCGGGACGTGGTACGTCAACACGTTCCGCAACACGCCGCTCACGCTGCTCATGGTGTTCAGCATCCTCGGCCTCAGCTTCATTCTGGGCCTGGAGCTCAACGGCAACGACTTCAGCAGTAACGCCTTTCGGTGGGCCGTGGTGATGCTGTCGCTCTATCACGGGGCGTTCATCTGTGAAGCGTTGCGCTCAGGTGTCAACACCGTGCCGCTCGGGCAGTCCGAGGCAGCCCGCGCGATCGGGCTCACCTTTGGTCAAAGCATGGGGCACGTGCTGCTCCCGCAGGCCTTCCGGGGCTCGATCGCCCCGATCGGCTCGACCATCATCGCGCTCATCAAGAACAGCACCGTGGCGGCCGTCATCGGTGCCGGAGAGGCAGCCAACCTCATGTCGGCCGTCATCGAGAACGAAGGCAGCGGGTTCAGCGTGTTCCTCGTCTTTGCGATCGGGTTCGTCATCCTCACGCTCCCACTGGGCCTGCTCTTCACGAGCATGTCGCGCCGACTGGCGGTGAAGCGATGAGCGCCCAGAACGTCCTCTTCGACGCGCCTGGTCCCAAGGCCCGTCGTCGGCACGCGGTCCTTGCGGGCATCGGCGCACTCCTGGCCATTGCGGTGGCCTTCTTCGTGGTGCGCAAGATGCAGGCAGCGGGACAGCTCCACGCCTACATGTGGGAGCCGTTCCTCACCGACCGGTCGGTGTGGCGCGACTACCTTCTCAAGGGACTGTGGGGGACCCTCAAGGCCGCACTCATCTCCATCGTCCTGGCGGGCGTCCTCGGGCTCCTGTTGGGCGTGGGCCGCCTCTCCACCGTCAAGGCTGTGCGCTGGTTTTGCGGCATCTTTGTCGAGTTCTTCCGCGCTGTCCCCGTCCTGATCATGATGATCTTTGCCTTCGGCGTCTACACCACCAACAGTGTCTTCGCCAGCGACCTCAACCCCCTGGCTGCGGTGGTCACCGGCCTCACGCTCTACAACGGGGCGGTCATCGCCGAACTCGTGCGTTCGGGCGTCTACTCCCTGCCCAGGGGACAGGGCGAGGCGGGTCTGTCCGTTGGACTCACCCCAGGCCAGGTGCTGCGCTCCATCCAGCTCCCGCAGGCCCTCACTGCGATGCTGCCGGCGCTCATCGGCCAGTTCGTCACGGTCCTCAAGGACTCGGCACTTGGCACGGCCATCACCTACACCGAGCTGCTCACGTGGTCCAAGACCTTGGGTTCGGCCTTCACCAACACCGTGCCGGCCTACATCGTCGCGGCGATCCTGTTCATCACGATGAACTACCTCCTGTCCAGGCTGGCAGTCGTCGTCGAAAAGCGGCTCAACCGCGCCGGGAAGACCACTGCTCGCACGGTGGCCGCACCCTTGCCCGGCACCCGTGCAACCGGGAAGGCCTGATCGCTGCACTGATTGCCCCGTGGGGACACGGCGAGCGCAGCGAGCCATGTCCCAAACCGGGCAATCAGTGGGGACCGCACGACCAGAAGAACAAGCGCACCGCAGGACTGCACGACGAAGGGCCCGGATCACCATGATCCGGGCCCTTCGCCACTGTGCTCCCCCGGTTGGACTCGAACCAACAACCTGCCGATTAACAGTCGGCTGCTCTGCCAATTGAGCTACAGGGGAATGGCACTGAGATGGTGCTGTGTCAGCGCGCTGCGCAACCCTAGCAAAGGGTTGGCCCAGTCACGAAAACGCCTCGGGCCGGTGTCTGCACAACACCCTCGCTCAGTCGAGGCCCACCTGCTCGCGCAACCCGTCGAGAGCAATCTGTGTCTGCTCGCGCACGCCTGGATCACTCGATCGGACTCCCCGGCCCAAGATGGTCTGACCCATCAGCACGCCGGTCGCGAGGTCCTTGCGCACAACGACGCGAGCGCGACGTCTGTCCCCCAGATCCACCTCGTCCGCGAGCACGACGCTGGCCTGGACCCGTTCGCGCAGCACCTGTGGAAACGTCCCCGGCTCGGCCCCGAGCTCCCACACCAGAGCCGGTAACTTGTCGACCCAGCTCACCGTGAGTCGCGACGTCTCGTCGTCCCACGTCCCGGTGTCGACCATGTGCCACGGGCGGTCAAGTTCAACGCGACCCTCGCGAACGGCATACACGTGCGTTTTGGTCGCCACGACGAATGCCGTGGTGCGGACGTCGCGGACCACGGACAGGACGTCCGTGGCTCGATCCCCCAACGCCGACGCGACCTCGGCGGGGACGTCCGGACCGCGTCGTCCAAGTCGCCCCAACTTCATGAGGTGAGCCGATCGCGCATGCGGGCGCGGTTCATCTCGAGCTCGATGAGTCGGCGGGAGCGGGCACGCAGGGCCTCCTGGTCGGTTTCTGGGGAGTTCTGGAGCCGTCGAATGGTGGCGGTCTCGTCGGCAATCTGGCGGCTCAGGCCTGAGTCGTGCACGCCGATGACGAGCGACTCGAGATAGCGCTGCGGCGGCAGGCCTGTCGTCGCATCCACTCGGGTGGGCAGGGGCGCCACCGAGAGCTCGGCCAAGAGGCCCCGCACCGCGAGTGAGGCCGCCTCGGTCACCGCTGCGACCCACCCAGCCGTGGAGAGCTCAGCGGCGCGCCCAGCCACCGTCCGCACCCCGTCAAAGATGGCGGCGTGCGCGGGGGCGGTGAAGGCCACGGGCGGGATGGCGTCGATCGTCTCGGTGGTGAAACGAGTTGGATACTGCAACAGCGCCTGAAGCAGCTGGCGCTCGTTGTTGACCACGGGGTCGCGCAGGTTGGGTGGCGGCACCGCGTAGGCGCCCTCCTGGGCATTCGGCTCCGGAACGTCATCGGTGGACGCTGGGGTCAGATCCGTTGGCCGCCCCGAGGGCGGCGATCCCGAGGCACCATCAGCGCCCTCGCGAGCCCGAATCCGTCCGGCGCGCTGGACCTCGTTGAGCACTTGCTCGACCTCGACGCCGAGCATGCCCGCGACGCTACGCATGTATTCGGGGCGCAGGGAGGAGTCACGGATCGAGTTGATGATCGGGGCGACGGCCCGCATGGCTTGGACACGGCCCTCAGGGGTCTCGAGGTCGAAGCGCTTCATCGTTGTGCGCACCGCGAACTCGAACATCGGCACGGCATCGTCGATGAGTGCCTTGACTGCGTCGTCACCCTTGGCCAGTCGCAGGTCGCAGGGGTCCATACCGTCGGGCGCAACAGCGACGAACGACTGGGAGGCCCACCGCTGGTCCTCGCCGAACGCCTTCATCGCGGCCTTCTGACCGGCCGTGTCACCGTCAAACGTAAAGATCACCTTGGCGGGCGCACCGTCGGCCTCGTCGCGCATGATGCGTCGCAGGATCTTGATGTGGTCGATGCCGAAGGCCGTGCCACACGTCGCCACGGCGCCGGCGACGCCCGACAGGTGCGCGGCCATGACGTCGGTGTAGCCCTCGACGATCACAGCCTGACGATCACCCGCAATGGCCTTTTTGGCGACGTCGAGCCCATAGAGCACGAGAGACTTCTTGTAGATCGGCGTCTCGGAGGTGTTGAGGTACTTCGCGGCAATCCGGTCGTCGTCGAGCAGTCGCCGGGCGCCGAAGCCGACCGTGTCGCCAGTGACGTCGCGGATCGGCCAGACCAGCCGTCCTCGGAACCGGTCATAGAGCCCTCGACTGCCCCGTCCGGACAACCCAGCCGTCACCATCTCGTCCTCGGTGAAGCCTTTCTCGCGCAGGTGGCGGGTGAGGTCCTCTCCGCCGCGCGGTGCAAAGCCCATGCCGAACTGCTCGGCAATCGTCCGGTTGAATCCGCGGTCCCGGATGAAGTCACGTCCCGGTCGCGCGTCGGGCCGGTCGACGAGGCACGCGCCATAGAACTCCTCCGCCACCCGGTGGGCCTCGATGAGCCGCGAGCGCTTGCCGATGCCACCCTCGCGGGGGCCACCGCCCTCCTCGTAGCGCAGCTCCATGCCGATCTTGGCGGCCAGGCGCTCGACCGATTCTGAGAAGGTCAGGTGCTCGACCTTTTGGACGAACGAGATGACGTCACCGCCCTCTCCGCACCCGAAGCAGTGATAGGCCCCGACGGCAGGGCGCACGGTGAAGGACGGCGTTTTCTCGTCGTGGAAGGGACACAGTCCCTTGAGCGACCCGACGCCACCTGGCCGCAGCGTCACGTGGTCGCGCACGACGTCCTCGATGGAGGAACGTTCCTTGACGGACAGGATGTCGTCAGCGTTGATCCGGCCCGCCACGCGCGCTCCTCTCGTCCTCGTCTGCTCGCGATGTGTGAACGTTCAGTATGCCGGGCCGAGACTTCTTCGGTCCGGGCCTGTCCCCAGGTCGGTCAGGACCACTGACGGTGCAGGTGCAGTGCGCGCACGTCGGTGAGAGAGGCGACCTGGTCAACCACGACACGCAGGGCTTCCCCGTCATCGGTAGCGCCCTCGTGATCAGCCCGCAACTCGGGGTCGAGCCGCCTGGGGTCATGGCGATAGGCCGCGACGAGGTGGGCGATGATGTCGCGCTCGCCCGCCATGAGCTCGACCCGCTCGACGGCGTTCATGACGAAGTGCGCCGCGGTGGCCTTGAGAACGGCACACTCGGCGCGCGTCTCGTCGGGCACCACGAGGTCGGCCTCGTGCCGGATGAGATCGCCCCACCCGTGGCGCTCACGCGTGGCGGTCTCGACGGCCTGCACGAAGCGGCCGATGAGACGTGAGGTCATGTCCTTGAGGCGCGCGAGATCGACCCGGGTGCCGCCGTAGTCCATGGGGAGGGTCTCAGTCGCGATGACGCGCTCCAGAGCCGCACCAAGCACATCGCGGGACAGGTCAGCCGCATAGGACGCCGTCGCTACGTCGAGGACCGCGTCGACGTCCGCGCCATCGCGCAGCAGCCGCGGATCGAGCCGTCCCGAGGCGATGGCGTCCTCGACGTCGTGCACCGAATATGCGACGTCGTCGGACCAGTCCATGACCTCGGCCTCGAACGCCCGCTGACTCATGGGTGCGCCGGCACGGAACCACTCGAAAACAGGAA
>JBDSIV010000134.1:0-6842 GCA_039917755.1 Knoellia sp.
CCGCAACGTCGGCGTTCTGGAGGATCCGCCCCGGCAACTCGGGCCACTGCGGATGGTTGAGATACGAGATCCCCCACCACGGCATCCGCATGAGGAACCACGCCGCCACCACGAGCCCGGCCACGAGCCGACGCGAACGCCACCAGGCCCCCGCCCGCGAACGCGTCCACGGCTGCGCCCCCAGCAGCGCAAAGATCACGACGACGATCCAGTGATAGTGGTGGATCCACGCCACCGGTGACAGCAGGCAGGCCAGCAACCCCACGACCGCGACCTCACCGATGGAGTCGCCACGCAGCCACATCTGCCGGGCCAGTCGATAGCCCAACACCCCCACGATCACCACGAGCACCAGCCAAATCGCCGTCCCCAGCGTCCCGTCCGGACCCACCCGCAGCAAGAACCCACGCATCGACTGGTTCGACGTCCCGAAGTTCGGGCCCAACCGAGCTGGATCCTGCAGCGCCCCACCCCAGAACGCGAAGGACGCCTCGGGCAGCAGCACCCACGACCCCAGCGTCACGCCGACAGCGGTCCCGACAGCAGTCGCGGCCTCACGCCAGCGTCGATTCACCAGGTAGTGGATGACAAACACACCCGGCGTCAGCTTGATCGACATCGCGATCCCGACCAGCACGCCGGCCGGGACCCGCCGCAGCAGTCCGGGCCTCGGCCGCCGCAGGTCCATGAGGCACGCCAGCACCATGAACGCGTTGACCTGCCCGAACCGGATCCCGTCGGACACCGGATGCAGCCACAGCATCGGCGCGACCAACGCAGCAAGCGCGAGGGGCACCCAAGGACCGGCACGATGGATGAGCCGCCACCCGGCATACCAGACAATGGCTGTGGTGGCCGCGACCTGAGCCGCCGTCCACAGCCAGCCGATGACGCCGAAAGGCAACCACGCCAACGGCATCGCGAGGATGGCTGCAAAGGGCGGATAGGTGAAGGGGAGCAGTTGCGGCGCCTCCGTCATCGCGGCATAGATCGGTCGCCCGGTCATGATCGAGACCCCGGCATCGCGATAGACCTCGACGTCGACCTGCCACTGGTCCATCGGCCAGAACACGAGGTAGCGCAGCACCACCGGCACAGCCGCGAGCGCAATGATCGCGACGGCCAGAGGCCACTGCCACCGGCGCGGCAGGAAGCGTCGTGGCTGCAGGGGGGGCGTGGTCACCGGACCATTCTGTCGGTATGCCGGGTGCATGCCATCTTCACTGGCCCCTCACCTCCTCGACAGATCGCCACCCAACCCCCACCCGTAGGATCCCTGAGGTGTCCAGACGATCGCTCGCTGCCCTCATGGCCACCCTTGCAACCCTGCTCGGCCTGAGCGTGACGGCTCTCGCCCCGTCGGCGCAGGCTGCGCCCGCCGATCCCTACGGCGCGACCGTCCTCATCGGCACCGGCGGCGTCACGTGGACCGACGTCTCCGCGACCGCCACCCCCAACCTGTGGATGCTCCTGCGGGACGGCTCGAGCGCGGCGATGTCGATCCGCTCCGTCGAGACCAACACCTGCCCCATCGATGGCTGGCTCGGCGTCTCGGCCGGGAGTCGTGCGGCGGCCCCCCGCACCGGCACCGGAGCGGCACAGAACCGTCCGTGCAGCCCTCTCGAGGAGCCCGTCGGTGGCGTCGTGCCCCGGTGGGACTCGTTCGTCCAGGCAGCCACCTCGCGCAAGTTCGACAGTGAGCTCGGGCTCCTGGGCAAGGCTGCCGCTGCTTCCGATGTCTGCATCAAGCCTGTGGGCCCCGGCGCTGCCGTCGCCGCCGCCCTGCCCGATGGCACGGTGGACCGCTACTCCCCCTATGACGAGGCCGACCTCCTCGTCGACATGAACACCTGCCCGCTCACCATCGTCGATGTGGGCAGCGTGCGTGACCCCGGCGACCTGGCCGCTGGGGAGCAACCGGTCGAAGGCAGCCGCGCGGAGCAGATCGCCGCGATCGACAAGCGCATCGGCGACGTCACCACCGCAGCTCCCGGAGGCGCCGACTTCATCGTTGCGAGCCTCTCCGACGCCGGGGTGACCGAGCGTCTGCGCCTCGCCGTCGCCCGCGGACCGCACTACGGCCCGGGCCAGCTCAACTCACCCTCGACCCGCCAGCCCGGCCTCATCCAGGCCCAGGACCTGCCGGTCACGCTCATGTCGATCACCGGCGTGAAGGCACCGGGCGGTCTGGGCGGCACGACCTTGACCAGCAACCCGGCTCCTGACAACTCCGAAAAACGCGCCAGCGACCGCCTTCAGAAGCTCGTCGACTACGACCTCGCCAGCCATGAGGTGCACAGCCTCGTCCCGCCGTTCTTCAACACCTTCGCCTATGGGCAGCTCGTGATCTATCTCCTCGTCCTCCTCGTCTGGAAGGGCAAGATCGGCGGCCCCGATACGCGGCGCCGCGTCCTTCGCATCGTGCGGATCATCGCGGTCGCGGCGGCGTCGGTGCCCGCGTCGACCTTCCTCGCGAACCTCCTGCCGTGGTGGCGCTTCTCGATCCCGATGCTCTCGATCGTGGCGGCGGTGGGCGTCTTCGTCGCCCTCATTGCGTATGCCGCCCTGCGCGGTCCGTGGGGACACACCGCTCTCGGGCCGCTCGCCTTCGTCTCGGCCGTCACTCTTGCGGTGCTCGCAGGGGACATCCTCACCGGATCACGGCTCCAACAGTCTTCGCTCATGGGGTTGCAGCCGGTCGTGGCCGGACGCTTCTATGGCATGGGCAACGTCACGTTTGCCCTCTTCGCGACCTCGGCGATCCTGCTCGCGACCGCGATCTCGAGCTATCTCGTGAGCCACCGGCGCCCTCGGGTTGCGGCCGCCTTCGTCCTCGCCATCGGCGTGGGCACAGTCATCGTCGACGGCGCGCCCTTCTGGGGTGCCGATGGTGGTGGGCCGCCCGCCTTCATCCCCGGAATCGCCTACCTCATCCTGTCGATCCTCGGGCTGAGGATGACATGGCAGCGGGTCGCCCTCATCGGGCTCGGCTCGGTGGGCCTGTTCTTTGCCGTGGCCTTCCTCGACTGGCTGCGCGCGCCCGACTCCCGCAGTCACCTCGGTCGCTTCATCCAGGCGATTCTCGACGGCAACGCCCTCGACATCGTCGTGCGCAAGGGTCAGCAGAACTGGAACATCCTGCTCGGCAACGCCCCCCTCACGCTGCTCGTCCCGGCCGCTCTGCTCTTCGTCATCTATGTCCTCGCCCGACCGACCTCGTGGGGTTCTCGGGGGCTGGGCAAGGCGGCCGAGAAGGCACCCACGCTGCGTGCCGGCCTCATCGCCCTGGTCATCACCTTGACGATCGGCTTCCTCATCAACGACTCGGGCACCGCGATCCCGGCCGTCGGTGCCACGGTGGCGGTGCCCCTCATCGTCAGCGTCGTCGTCAGGACTCTCGAGGACGATCTGCGCTCGATCGGTGCGACCCGTCGGGCTCGGCGCTCCTGACGCTTTTGAAGCTCCTGACGCCCCCGGATCGCAGAGCACTGCTGACCAACCAGGTCCAGACGGCGAGCAGCACTGCGGGCGCGACCTTGGTGCGCACGAACATCGTCACCTCCTCGACGCCCGGGGTCATGCCGAGCACGCGCCCCGGCGTGTAGGCCATGGCCATGATCCACAGACGGGCCAGCAGGATGAGGTCGACCGCACCTGCTGTGACCGCGGGGAGACCGGCCCAGACGATGACGTCGTACCAGGGCAGCGAATAGGGCGCCGCCAGCGCATAGCCGCCCGCGAGCACGACCACCCACAGCAACGCTCTCGTTGCGTCTGCGGATTCGGTCGCTCCAGCGACCGAATCCGCAGACGCAAGGCGCGTGGAGAGGTGGTCGGGGCGGACCGGATGACACAGGCGCCAGAGGCACCATGCGAAGCCGATGGCCGCCACACCTGCGAGCACTGAGATCAGGCTGCGGATCTGCACCCCGCCACCGGTGACCTCGAGGAACCACCGCCACGGGGACGCCAACGAGACAGCGCGCGCGGACCGGCCGAGCTGGTCATAGACGTGCGCCCCTGCCCACAGGTGCAACCCCCCGGCCACCACTGCCGCCACGACAAGCAACACCCCACCCCGAGCGAACCGTCGCTCTCGGAAGGCGAGGAGGAGCGCGAGCAGCACCACGGCATACGTGAACTTGGACGAGATGGCGAGGGCTGCGAAAGTGCCGGCGAGAGCGGCGCCACCGAGGCCGGCATACCGGTGGGCGGCCCAGATCGCGGCGACCACCAACGCGGTGGCGAGCAGGTCGACATGGGCGCCGAGGACGCCGACGGAGAAGACGATGGGGTTGGCCGTCCACAGGACGTCGATGCGAGCCTCGCGCCCAGGGAGCATGCGGCGCAGGCACCGGCGGACCGCGAGCCAGGAAGCGATGACGATGAGCTGCCACAGCCACACGGTCTGTCGCAGGTTGTCGCCGCCGCCGTGCGAGGTCAGGCCCTGGACGATCGTCGCGAACGGCCCATAGACGCTTGGCTCCTCGGTCCACGGCGCTTCCACGTGCGAGACGACGGGGTCGCTGCCGCCATGCCAGGTGTTCGGTGACACGAGCCACGGGTTGTCGCCCAGCGCCAGGATGCGTCCATAGGCCGCGTAGCTCAGGTGGTCGCCCGACCCGAACGGCGCGGTCAGAGCGGCCGCGAGCGCGAGGACGGCGATGACGGGGCGGGGCAGCTCACGGCCGCTGTGGCCGATGACGCCGACGGTCACAGCGGCTGCGCCGAGCGTGTATGCCGTCCACAGGGCTGCCGTGACCAGCGCCGGATCGAGCGTGAACGGGAGCAGTGTGCCGGGCGCCCAGCCGCGGGGGCCGAGGTCGGGCGCGGCGGCATTCGGGAGCGTCAGGCCCACGAGGAGGAGCAGCCCGAAGGAGCCGACGAGGAAAGCGCATCGGATCAGTCGAGGTCTTGCCCCTGCGTCGGGCACGACCGCGTCAGAAGCGTTCTGCGGCACCGGGTGCACGATCGGAGATGGCCTTGCGAACGCGTCGTTTGCTCAGGGCGCGTGCGACGTCGCGGTATTGCTTGGCGCGGTGCACCTGCCCGCGCCAGTCCGTCCCGGAGACGCGGTGCTGCAGCTCGCACGGGACCTCCTCGACGCGCAGGCCGGCGGCGAGGACGTCGACGGTCAGACCCACCTCGACACCCCACCCGGAAGCGAGTGGGGTGGCCGCGTCAAAGGCTTCGGTGGTCAGGCAGCGCATGCCCGAGAGCGGCTGCTTCGCGGTCCACCCGGTGAGTCGCGCGATGCCGTTGCGCGCGAGGCGGACGACGAAGCCGCGCCCGCCACCGGACGTGGTCTGCGGCGGGAGGGTCGCGATCGTCATGTCGGCGCGCCCCTCAAGAACCGGTGGCAGGAGGACGTGCAGGTTGCTCGCAGACCCCTCGAGGTCGCCGTCGACAAAGAGGAGGTGGCGAGGAGCACCCCGATCCGCAATGGCGTCGGCTGCATTGGACAGTTCCAGTTCGCGCAGATGACGCACCCCCGTCTCAAGGGCCGCGGCCTTGCCGAAGTTGCGCGCGTGGACGATGACCTCGGCGCCAGCCGCATGGGCGATCGCCGCAGTGTCATCGGAGCTGCCGTCGTCGACGACGACCACCTTGTCGACACCTTGGAGACCCAGGACGGCCTTGATCGTTGCGGCGATGCGGTCCGCTTCGTCCTTGCACGGGACGATCGCTGCGACCGTCCGCACGTGGGTCGGGCTCTGCCAGGACTCCATCAGCGCACCTCCATCAGCGCACCCTCATCAACGCGTCAACATCAGCGCAGGGTGACCTGGCGACTGAGCAGGCCCGAACGAGCCCGACGCTCCTCGGCGGAGAGCGCTTCAGCGGAAGCCAGCGCCGCGGCATACCGATCGCCGAAGGCCTTGAGGCCGTCCTCGTGCTCGGAGGCCTCGGTGTCAGCGGGGACCTCGAGGACGGGGACGAGGAGTCCGCAGGCACGGAAGGCACCGAGGAGGCGAGTGCCGTCGCCGATTCCGGACGCGCCGGCCGCGTGGAGGCGAGCCAGGGCATCGGTGGCGATGTCCTCGTCGTCGGGGAGGACGACGCGGATGTAGGTGCGTTCGCCGATCCGGACCCAGTAGGCCGAGGGGAAGGCGGCCATGCGCGTCGTGGGGACGACCGACTCGTTGGCGCGCTCCAAGGACTCGCGGCCCTCGTCATCGAGGTCCTGACTGTCGACCCAGAAGTCGAAGCCCTCATGCACCTCGACGTCAAAAGGGACGCTCGTGTCGAGGAGGTCCTGCAGTCGCGGGCTGTCGCCGGTGGCGGCGGGGACGTGCTGAACGGCGCTGCCCGGCTCGGCGGCGGCACCGGCGAGGATCTGCGCGGCGAGGTCGCGGCTCGGGTCACCCGTGGTCGAACCGGCCTGGGTGCCGACGAGGACGGTGCCGTCGGCGCGGTGCAGGGCGGCCCACGCCAGCGGCAGGACGGTGGCGATGGTGGCCTGGTCGGCGCCCTCGGGGGCCTTGCCGGCAGCGAACTTCACGACCGCTGTGGCCGCTGGGAGGATCTCGCGGATCGCCACCCACTCGGTCTCCTGCGGCAACCCCTCGAAGGGGCGGTTGACATAAGGAACGGCCGCGGAGCGTTGCCGCTTGGCGGGTGCGCCCGAGTCGTCGGTGGTCCTGCGTCGTCGCGAAGCCTTGCCCATGGGCATGAAGCGTAGTGGGGAGGCGGTGTGGTCGTGGTCCAGGGCGCGCGTCAGGTGGCGCGGCGGCGGCTCGGGCCACCCATGGCGGCCCACACCGTCTGCGCGCCCTTGTCCTCGCCGACGCCCCACTCGTGGGCGAGGGAGCGGATGATGCGCAGTCCGCGGCCGCTGGAGA
>JBDSIV010000135.1:0-5033 GCA_039917755.1 Knoellia sp.
ATCACGCGAACCACGCACGCCTCGACCGCGCTGCCGCAGGCCTTCGACGGCACCACCGTCGCGCTCGTCACCGACCTCCACGCCGGGATCGTGCACGGATCGAACTTCGCCCAGAAGGTCGTCGACCGGGTCAACGCAGCCAAGCCCGACCTCATCGTGCTCTCTGGTGACGTCGTCGACGCTCCGTTCGCACGGCACCGGGCCGAGATCGCTCCACTCGCGGACCTCGAGGCACCCCTCGGAGTCTTCGCCGTGACGGGCAACCACGAGATGTACACCGGCACGACTGCCGAATGGGTCGCCGAGTGGAAGCGCTTGGGCATCACCGTGCTCGCCAACTCCTCGCACGTGCTGACCCGCGACGGCAGCACGATCTCCATAGCGGGTGTCCACGACCACGCGGGGACCGGTGAGTTCGCTCCCAACTTCGACCAGGCGCTCGCGGGCACCGCCGACACGTTCACCCTCTCTGTCGCGCACCAACCGCTCATGGCTGGCGAGTCCAGCGGTCGAGGCGTCGACCTGCAACTGTCCGGACACACCCACGGCGGACAGGTTTGGCCCTTTGACTTGCTCGTGCCGTTGCAGCAACCCATGGTGGAGGGGTACGCCGTCATCGACGGAGTGCCGGTCATCACCAGCCGCGGCGCGGGCACCTGGGGCCCACCCGTGCGCGTCGCCGCCGCCCCCGAGATCCCGCTCATCACCTTGAGGAAGGCCTGACATGCCCGATCCGACCGCCCTCGGTCGCCCGCGCTACCGCTCCATCGCGAAGCCGACCACTCCCCTGGTCGCCGTGGGGGCCTTGGTCGCTGTCATCGGCGTCGTCTGCGGGCTGCTCGTGGCCAGTCTCGGCGGGTGGTCCATCCTCGTCGGTCTGGCCTGCCTTCTCGTGCTCGTCGGCCTGGGCTGGGTGGTCGCCCGGGGGGCGGTCACCGTCACCGTCACGGATGGGGCCATCAACGTCACTTATCCACTCGCTCGGCGGCGCCTGCGGATGGCCGATGTCACGGACGTCGGTGTTGGGGATCACGTCAACGGCGTGGGCTATGGCTGGGGTGTGCGCTGGGAGGGCAGGGGCAAGTGGGCCTACCGCGTGGGCGGCCCGATGGCCACGGTGGTGCACCGTGGTGGCCGTCTCGGCCTCTCGGTGGAGGACCCCCACGAGTTCGTCGAGGCGGTCGTTGCGGCTCGCGGACACGTGGCGTGAGCGACATCGTCGTCGGTGACGACGGCCTGTCCCGGCCGGCGTGGGCGTCCGTCGACCCGATGTTGCGCGACTACTACGACACCGAATGGGGTATGCCGGTGCGAGACGAGCGCGGCGTCTTCGAGCGCCTCTCGCTCGAGGCGTTCCAGTCCGGGCTGTCATGGGCGACGATTCTGCGCAAGCGGCCGGCGTTCCGCTCGGCCTTCGCAGAATTTTCGCCGGAGGCCGTGGCGAAGTTCGACGACCACGACATCGAGCGGCTCATGGCTGATGCGGGCATTGTGCGCAACCGGGCCAAGGTCCTCGCGACGATCAAGAACGCCCAGGCCACGCTCGGGCTGCGCGAGGATCCCGAGGGAGACCTCGCCGCCTATGTGTGGTCGTTCCAACCCGCCAACACACCTCGTCCACGCTCCTTCGCCGATGTGCCGACGACCTCCCCAGAGTCGCTCGCCCTGTCCAAGGGCCTCAAGCGCAAGGGCTTTGCCTTTGTCGGGCCGACGACGATGTTTGCGCTGATGGAGGCCCTCGGCATCGTCGACACCCACTTGGTCGCCTCGCACCGCCGCGGCACGTCGGGCGTCTGGTCGGCCTGACACTCAGAAGTAGTCACGGATGTGCACAGGACGAGCCAGACCGAGCGTGTCCCAGAGGTGGTGGGCCGTGTCGTCACCACCGGCAGCCAGGCCCTCAGCCATCACCCGGCGAAGCGGCAGGGCGCCACTCCAGGCAAGGGCGAGTCCACGCGGGTGGAAGCACGTGACGGATCTCGGATCTGCGGCAACCCGCTCGCAGATCAGCGCTCCATCACCAGCCTCGAGGCGGTAGGTGCCGTTGGTCGCAGCGACAGCGTCGCCGCTCACCGAAAAAGTCGTGCTCCCGGTCACCCCAGGGCCTGGCCGAACTGCACCCAAGGCAGCGGGCACGTCGAGAACCCGCAGCATGTAGGGCGTGCGCTCCACGACGGTCGTGGCCGTCACCGGCAGTGCCAGGTCGAGCTCGGCCTGGTCGCTGCTCGTGAGACGGGTCGTGCCCGTCACCGCGCTGAAGCTGGCGAGAGTGGCGAGAAGGGCGTCGCGGGCTGCCGCACTTGTCCAGATGAAGTCCTCCGCCGCGATCTGTGCGTTCGGCCCATAACCCTGTCCTCGCCTCCATGACAGGAAGCCCTGCACCACATCCTCGGTGTCCACCGCCAGGGTCACTGCCGTGACGCCTGCGAGGAACTCGACCGGGTCAGCCGGAAACATCACCCCCTGGCGCGTCAGCGGTCCGTTGCGGTCCGCTCCCCACCGGTCGTAGCAGGCTCGGACAGCGTCGAAGTCGCTCTCAACCGCCCGTCGGGTATGTATCCCCACCGGTGGTTGGACCTGTTGCAGCACACTTGTCGGCACGGAAAGCGTGCTGAAGCCACCGATCAACTCGTAGCCGAAGCGTCGATAGACGCCGGGAGCCGTCGGAAAGAGCGTCGAGATCGCGGCACCTTGGTCATGGGCCTCGGCGAGGATGCGGGACATGAGCGAGGTGAGCATTCCCTGGCCGCGGTGCTCTGCTGCCACGGTGACCCCGGCGATGCCAAAGGTCGGAACCCGCGCTCCATGGAACCAACTGTCATAGGGACGACCGTTGAGCTTGGCGACGAGGCGGTCATCATCAAACGTGCCGAACCCCACAATCCCCGAGGGAGGCCAGCTTTCCGGTGGCTGGTGGACGTCGGCCGCGGACGCAGCCAGTGCCGGGCCCGGCTCCATCGCCGTCGCCTGCCCCGCGGATGGCGCCAACTCCTCACCAAAGGCCTCCGCTCCAAGGCGCAGACTCGCCGCCTTGTCGTGTGCTTCAAGCCGCCTGGTCGAAAGGGTCACAGGCAGATACTGACAGCCGGGCGACCTTCCCCGCTTAGCCTTGGGCTCATGAGTTCGATGATTCGCACCGCGGGCCTGCGCGGGTTCTTCCTGGCGCATGTGTCGATGCTCGACGCGGCTGCACGCGATCTGCGTTGTCCCGGTGCCTGCTCCATCACGTCGGTGCTGCGATGAGCGGGGGGACGCGCGCTGGGGCCGTCGTCACGGGCGCCGGTCGGGGGCTGGGCAAGGAGATCGCCCGGCTGCTCGTCCGGCGCGGCTATGACGTGCTCGTCACCGATGTCGATGGCGCCACGGCTGAGGCCAGCGCCGACGAGATCGGTGCTGGCGGCTGGCGGGTGGTGGACGTGCGTGACGATGCGCAGGTCCGCTCCGCCCGCGACACTGCGCTGTCAGGCAGCGGTCGCATCGACGTCTGGATCAACAACGCCGGCGTTCTCCTCACGGGGCCGGCCTGGGAGCAGACCGAGGAGCAACGCCGCCTCATGATCGAGGTCAACGCGATCGGAACGATGAACGGCACCCTCGCCGCCATCGAGGCGATGCGCGGTGCGGGCGGCGGTTCCGGGCACATCGTCAACGTCGTCTCCCTTGCCGGGCTCACGGCCGTCCCAGGAGAGGCCGTGTATGCCGCGTCGAAGCACGCCGCCATCGGCTTCAGTCTGAGCACACTCACCGATCTGCGGCTCGCCGGGATTCCCGGCATCGACATCTCGTGCGTGTGCCCCGACGGCATCTGGACGCCGATGCTCCACGACAAGCTCGACGACCCCCAGTCGGCACTGTCCTTCTCGGGCAAGCTGCTGCAGCCCTCGGAGGTCGTGGCCGCGGTAGGACAGGTCCTTGACCGGCCGCGTCCCGTGACGACTGTCCCCAAGTGGCGCGGCGGTCTGGTCCGTTTCGGTGACACGTTCCCCCGCCTCGCGCTCAAGCTCTCGCCGTCGATCGTCGAGCAGGGGCGCAAGGCGCAACGGACGTTCCTCACCAAGGGCGTGCCTGGCGACAAGCGCTGAGCCTGTCAGTCCGCTGACGGGAAGCGGACGTCGTGCGCCGGCGATCCGAACAGTCGTCTCGTGACAGTGAGCTGCAGGCCGAACCAGAGCAGCCCCGCAGCCACGCCACACAGCGCGATGACCCACGTGGACCCTCTGGCAGTCGCGCCCACGAGGGCGCCGAGGGTCCCGGCGATGAGGGTGTTGATGACGATGACGAAAAACGTCGTGCTCCCGATGATGTGCACCACCATCGCCCGCCGGCTTCCCAGCGTGTAGGTCGCCATCAGCCCTGCCTGGTCGTCCTTGGTGGAGGTCGTCAGGTAGGGCTCGATCTCCGGGGCCAGCTCGACGTAGGCGGCCCGCAACCGGTTCATACCGCGGATCAGTTGCGCATCCTCCTGGCTGGCCAGCGCCACCCGCAGGGCGGTCAGACTGCCGACGACGAGCGATGCGGCCGCAAAGCCGATCCCGAGACCCAGCAGCGACCGATCGAAACCCACGCCCTGCGCCACCAGCGCGAGGACGACGAGGAAGGCCGACATCACCGTGAGCAGGATCGAGATCCGGCTCATGATCTCGCTCCACGTCATCGAGCGCGTGCCCAGCAGGCTCCAGTGCTCGGTCGCGAGCATCGTCGCCAGCTCCGGTCGCCGCTGCGGTTGCGGCTGCGGAAGTTCTGGCCCCGACGGATCCAGTTCGCCCATGCCCGACTTCCTTCACCGGTCCAACTCCTCCCCTGAGTGTGCTCCCGCGCGGCTTCACGGACAGGCAGAACGGGGGAACAGCCGACATGTTCCAGAGCAGCGAAAAGGGCCGGACACGATGTCGTGTCCGGCCCTGTCCTTCGGTGGAGCATAGGAGATTCGAACTCCTGACCTCTTCCATGCCATGGAAGCGCGCTACCAACTGCGCCAATGCCCCGAGTTGCCCCGGTGGGACGCCCCCTTGCGGGGACTGCGGAAGTCTACG
>JBDSIV010000136.1:0-11879 GCA_039917755.1 Knoellia sp.
TCGGGCTCGGGCTGCTCGAGACCGCGGAGGGCCGCTCCGTGCTGGCTGCGGCGTGCCAGCGCGCCGAGAACGACATCGCTGGCGCGCCCACGGGCGGCATGGACCAGGCCGCGGCGATGCACTGCACCCCGGCCCACGCCCTGCGGCTCGACTGCCTGGACGGCACCACGACGCAGGTGCCCTTCGACCTGTCGGCCCATGATTTCACCCTCCTCGTGACAGACACGCGGGCCAGCCACGCGCTGGCCGATGGTCAGTACGGCGCGCGTCGCGACTCCTGCGAGAAGGCAGCCGACATCCTCGGGGTTGAATTCCTTCGCGACGTCGACGTGGTATCGCTCGACGAAGCGCTCACCCACCTTCCCGACGATGTGCTGCGCCGCCGGACCCGCCACGTCGTCACCGAGATCGCCCGGGTAGACGCCGTCGTGGACGCGTTGCGCGAGGGCGACCTCACCGAAGTGGGCCGGCTGTTCGTCGCGTCCCACGAGTCGTTGCGCGATGACTACGAGGTGTCGTGCACCGAACTCGACCTCGTCGTTGATACGGCCATGTCCCATGGCGCCTTGGGCGCACGCATGACGGGTGGCGGATTCGGCGGCTCGGCCATCGCACTGGTGCCCGCCGCTGACGTGGAACGCATCTCCACAGCCATCACCCAGGCCTTCGCCGACGCGAAGCTCACGTCGCCAATGTCCTTCTCCGTCACCGCTGCTGGCCCCGCAAGCCGCGACTGAGTCACTTCAGAGTCTCGCGAGCGACTGAGAGGCCCCATCAAGGGGCCGGTCCCGGTCCTTCTTGGCCAACCTCAGCAGAGAGAAGGCGTAGCCGGCCATGACCATCAGGAGCGCTGTCATGAAGTTGGTCAGCACGAGGTGCTTGATCAGGTCCGACGCACCTTCTGTCAACATCACGACCCAGAACTGCACCATCGAGCTGAAGGCCAAGAGCAGTCCGACAGCACCTATCGCGCGGTGCTGTTGGTCGATGCCGACCAGGAGGAGCCGCGCACAGATCCCCATGGCGGCCAGGGTCGTGAAGAGAATGAGGGAACCGGATCCGCCAAACAGGAACTTCCAGGTCCCTTGGAGCAGGCAGACTCGACATTCCTGAGAGCTGGGGGGAAGGCCGGCGGAGGGCGGATAGGAAAAGATGTAGTCGGCTCTGAGCACCCCCATCCCAGCCAGACCGCGCTCGAGCATCCCGTTGAGTCGCAGGGGCTGGCGCAGATAGATCCCCGTTGTCTGCACCGGTGAAGCCTTCTGTTCGAACCCCGAGAAGGACAGCTGCCGGGCGGCGCTTTCCGGTGCGTTGATGGGCACACCCGAGGACGCGATGAACGCCGGATCGAGGCCCAGATGGGCCAGGTCCTGCTGGGGGTTGGGGCTGTGGGGAAGCATCTCCAGAAACACCGCCGCATAGCTGTTCTGCACCCGGAACCGGTCGGGCTGGGCCTGCAGGTAGGCCGCGGTCGCTGTGACAAGGACGAGCGCAGCGACCAGGGCCGGCCACCGACTGGCCGTGGCTGCGGTGAACCGGTGACGGAAGTTGACCTGCCGGCCCTCAGCTCGTCGATGGTCCAGGCGGATGTGGATGGGCGCCCCCCACGTCGGCCGCAACAGCAGGAACGGGATGACCGTCAGCAAGAACGAAGCGGCCTGGGTCTTGGCGGTGATGGTGAACAGACAGGCCAGGCCCAACGGGATGACGGTCCTCCAGGACGGCTTCGGCGAACGCCAGAAGATGAGTCCAGTGAGCAGGATGGCCAGGACCCCGACAAGAGCAGCTGGCTCGCTATAGGCGGAGACGAAGTAGCCGGCGAAGGCACCGTCGCTGATGACCAGCATCACCGCGGCGACGCCTAGTGCCCGCGCGAGCCGGGACCCGGGCAGCAGGAAGAAGAGCACACCCATGGCCACGGCCACAAGGACGCAGAAGACGATTCCCAGGGCGCGCAGGTCCAAGCCACCCGACCAACTCAAGGTCGATGTCAGCCACCGGGCGACGTGGAGCAACCAGAGCTGGGAGGAGTCGTAGCTTTCTCCGGACCCTGCCGAGCCGCAGGTCTCGCCGTACCACTGGTGCCGGTACCAGGTGAGATACACGTAGTCGGTCGTCGCGGAGTTGAACGGGTTGCCCTGACGTAGGCCCAAGCTGCACAGCAACCGGACGCCGTCGCCCTGATCGCTCATTCCTATGGCACCACCGACAAACAGCCGGACCGCGAGGAAGCCGCCGGACAGGAGCCCCACCACTGTGGCGAAGGCGAGGTTCAGCCGATCGGCGGGGCGAGGCCGATGGTGCCGGCCGCTTCCGGTAGGAACGTCGCCACCACGATGGCGACTCATCGCGGCACCAGCCCGCCGCGCTCAGTGCCGGTCACGTCGTCCCCCGTGCTCGTCAACCAGCATTCGGCCCCACCGCTCGTCGACACAATCTCGGGCACGAAACCCGGCACCGACTTCTGGCCGGTGTATTCCAGGACGCGCTTTCGGCAGGACTGGAGGGCGGAACGCTCTCGAGCTGGACCGGTGAGAGCAGCGTCGACCCCCACCGAGCCCATCCGCTCCCCGCTGTGCGCCCTGTCACAGGTGGTGTATGGCAGGGTCGTGGCCATGCGGCACTGGCGCACCCGAGCGGAGTCCGAATAGCGCATGACCTGGGCGAGCGGCATCGTGTGGACCGGTGCCCGATGGGGCACAGGACTGTCAACCACGAGCGCGCACGTGACAGCACGCACCCCTGCAGACCACTCCGCGCGAGTCGGCACCTTGGACCATATTGAGATTCCCCACTGGCTGTCGAGCTCGCTCGCGCCCAGATAGGGCCGGATCGGATCTATCGGACACACCCCCACGGTCTGAGCCTGCAACTGCTCGGGGCCCGGGCGCTGGGCCAACGCGGTGATGCTCGCCGGCACCTCTGCCACGGCGTAGGTCTCGTAGATGTGCGGTCCAGTGCACGGCACGGCCGGGGAGACATCGCTCGAGGTCACCATCTCCTCGGCAGTGGCGAGCAGCTTGCAGGTGCCGGGCACGCTTCGCTCGGTCGCCATGCCCACGGGGGCAGGCTCAGCGCACCCCCCCACGAGGCAAGAGGCCAGTGCCAGAGACGCAAGCAACGGGATCCTGACGCTCGGCATGGGCGCAGGCTACGTCACTGGCGGCGACCACACTGCCCTACGTCCGTCATCCAAAAACTGGGCGCGGCTGACACGACCGGTGGGCCCGCTCACGCGATTGAATGCGCATCGTCGTTGCCGAAACAACAAGGGGTGGTTCAAAAGGTGGCAAATAATGACAGTTTTTTGGACTATGTGGGCTCCCCCATTGCCACCAGTTCGTTTGGGTCACTAACCTCCCCCTATCTGGGTCATTCGGTCTGGGCAGATCGGTAGGGGAGGGTCCCGTGTACAAAGGTGGCGGAACTACTGCAGTGATCGGCGGCGGTGGTCTGGCCTACACCGGTGCGCCGGTCTTTGCCTATGCGCTGGCGGGGGTGGCACTCCTGGTTCTGGGAGTGTTGTTGTATCGCCTCTCAGCCACCCGCGCTTAGACCAGCGCGCTGGGGGTGGATTGATGGGCAGCAGCTGGAGTGACCTTGTGCGCCGGTGGGCGAGTCGCAGCGAGCGCCTGGGTCGCGCGTCGGGCAAGCACCGTCTGCAGAAGCCGAAGCGTACGACGGCGTTTGTGTTGGCGCTGTTGGCTGTAGGTCTCATCCTGGGTGGTCAGACGGTGCGCACGGGCGAGGCAGCCATCCAGGCATCGGCGCTCAACCTCTTCGGCATGGATGCCAACGCGTTCGGCCAGGCAGTCATCTTCCCCATGGGTCAGCGCTGGGTAGGCGTCGGATTCAGTATGGGTTGCAGCGTGGCCCCCTTGACGGCCCTGTTCCTCGGTGGGTCCGCCGTCGCCGCCTGGGTCCGCCCGCTGCGACTGCGTTCTGTGGCGTTGGGTGTCGGAGCCCTGGTGCTGGTCTTCGTGATCGCCAACCAACTGCGTATCGCCACGATCGTCGGGATGATGCACGCGATGGGCTTCGAGCGCGGCTACGAGTTCAGCCACATCTTCCTCGGGTCAGCCATCAGCACCATCGGCTTTGTTGCCGCGGTCTACCTGTTCGTCAAACTCGTCCTGCGTGAGCCGACCGCCAACGTGCGTGTGCTGACATGAACCTGACCCAGATGGGCCCGTGGGTCGACGTGCTGGCCCTGGCGCTCTGCATCACCTTCCTCGGCTACGTGCTTGCCATCCTGGTGCCCTTCCTCCGCCAGGAACGCACCGTTGAGGGCGACCCGGCCACGATGGACTGGCACCTCCTGGTGCCGTGTCTGGATGAGGCGGCCGTCATTGCCCGCACCATCACCGGGCTTCGGTCGATGCACCCCACCGCTCACGTGTGGGCGGTGGATGACGACTCCGAGGACGAGACCCTGCACCTCCTGCACGGCCTGGCGGACACCGACCCTTTGGTGCACATCGTCCGACGTGAACGACCCGACGCCCGTCAGGGCAAGGGTGCTGCGCTCAACTCCGGGTGGCAGGCCATCAGCGAGCACCTTCGCGTCCTGCATGGGGATGACTACCGCGCCGTCTCCGAACACGTCGTTGTGGGCGTGATCGACGCTGACGGCGTGCTCGATCCCAGGGCGTTGTCGGCGCTCGCGGGGCCGGCAATGTTTGCCGCCCCGCACGTGGGCGCCGCCCAGCTTCAGGTGCGGATGGTCAACCGTGGCCTGACCGGGCGGCTCGACGCCGGCGACCCGGAAGCGGCAACGTCGGGCGGGCGCCTGCTCGTGACCTTGCAGGACCTCGAGTTCCGCACCGTGATCGCCGCCATGCAGCACCTGCGGCGCCGGTTGGGCTCAGTGGGCATGGGTGGGAACGGGCAGTTCAGCCGACTCTCGGTCCTGGACGACATCGCCGCGGAGCACGGCACCCCGTGGCACGGCGCCCTGCTGGAGGACTTCGAGCTCGGGCTTCACGTCCTGCTCGCTGGTCGAACCAATGAGTACTGCAACGACATCTGGGTTGCTCAGGAGGGTCTGCCCGATGTTGCTGCCCTGCTCCGGCAGCGGACCCGGTGGGCGCAGGGTGGGATGCAGTGCATGCGCTATCTGGGTGAGGTTCTGCGCTCGCGTCGCTTGAGCACCCCAGCCGCGCTCGAGATCGCCTACTTCCTCCTCATCCCGTGGACCCAGCTCGTTGGTTCCCTCGTCTACACCGCAGCGTGGGCCACCATGCTCCGCTACGCCTGGGGTTCACCGAGCCTTGGCGCGTGGTTCTCCAGTGGCACGTGGGGTCTCATCCCGCTCATTCTCGTTTTCGGGATTGGTCCTCTCGCCCTGTGGGGCCCGGTCTATCGGGTCACTGCAGAGCCCGATATCAGCCGCCGGAAGGCGTTCCTGCTCGGCCTTGCCTACTGGCTCTACAGCTATCTCATGGTCATCTCCGTGTGGCGGGCGGCGTTGCGCCTGGCCCGCAGCCGGAGTGACTGGGTGAAGACCGCCAGGGTCTACCGCAATCCTCACCCCGGGACGACTCCGTCCCCCCAACTCGTCCGATCGGCAGCAGGGTCATCGGCGCCAGCATTTCCACAACACACCTTTGAAGGAGACTCATGAGCACCACACGAGTACGCAAGTCCGCCAAGCGGCTTGCGCTGGCGGCGACCGCAGCGGGGGCAGTCACCATCATGGCCGCCAACGCCGCGATGGCCGCTCCATTTGCCACGCAGGCCACAGCGACCGCCGTTCACCTGAGCGTCATCGACCCCGTCCTCGTTGTTGACACCGGGGTTGAGAGCGCGCAGAACGACGGCAGCACCCCTACCGTCACCGACTCCGAGCAGCCGCTGATCTCGGTGCTCAACGGTCAGAGCGTGCTGACCGCCGGTGCCCTCGGTGAAGTCGCCGTGGCCAACAACGACGGCACGAGCAAGGCGTGCTCCGGTGTGACCGGTCAGGGCGGCACCGTAAACGTCGGGGACCCGACGAACTGCACCACCCCCGGTACCTCCCCCGTCGTGCTCAACCTCGCCAACGTTGTGGGCGTCGTCAGCGTGCGCATCGAAGCTGAGGCGATCACGTCGACCTGCGTCGGCGCCGCCAATGGCACGAACACGGGAACCGCCAAACTGGTCGGCGCCCATCTGATTGTCGACCAGCCGCTTCTGCTGCCTGACTTCGACATCGCCCTCGACACGACCGTCGCTCCCAACACGAAGCTGCTGAGCCTGCTCAGCCCTGCCGTCCAGGCTTTGCTCTCCCCGCTGGTTGACGTCACGCTCAACAAGCAGGTCACTTCCGCCGGGACGCTGTCAGTGACCGCAATCGACGTCGCTGTCATCGCGAACGCTCTGGCCAGCGCACAGATCGCCAATGTCACCTGTGGCCCCGCCGCCGACCTGGCGCTGGTGCCGGCGGTGCCGTTTGCTGGCATCCCGGTTGCTCTGGGCACTCTCGCCATCATCGGAGGCGGTATGGCCCTGACCACGAAGCGTCGCCGTCGCGTGGCCGCCTGAGGCTTGCACTGCTCCGACCCGAACGCCCGGTGACCGAGAAATCGGTCACCGGGCGTTCGGCCTGTCAGAACGCGGACTCAGTCCAGTGCGAGGTCGTAGTCGACCGTCAGTGGTGCGTGGTCACTACACCGATCCGCGTATGCCGCCGCGCGGCCAACTTCCGCACACATCGCCAGCTTTGCGCGGGGCGCGCTGGGGAAGCGGTAGTCAATGCGCCAGCCCACGTCGTTGTCGAGGCCTCCCCCGCCACGACCACGACGTGTAGTGATCCGGGTCCGTGCAGCATGCGGTGGAGATCAACGTAACTGTGGTCGCGGATCCAGAGGTCGAGACGGGCCTGCTTCTCAGGGAGGAACCCGGACTTGCCGAGGTTGCCTTTCCAGTTCTTCAGGTCGTCCGCTGTGTGGCAGATGCTGAGCTCACCGGTGAGGACGGCATACCCGTTGTTCTCTGCGAGCGTCGCCAAGCGAAACCCGACGGCGTCAAGCACAGCGACGCCGGCGTGGCCTTTGGTGCGACCTTCCGCGGAACTGACGTGCCACGCGCCCAGACCTTCGTCGGCGAGGCCTTGACGGAACTGGTCATCGCTCGCCGAACCTCTTGGAAGGTGATGACGTCTGCATCCTGAGCCGCGAGCCACTGGAGGCCGCGCCGTCTGGCCGCAGCACAAATGCCGTTGACATTGGTTGAGATGAGGCGCACGCGTTGAGGGTAAAGCAGCCCGCCCGCAGCGGTTGCCGGGGGATGATGGCACCGTGACCCAACGTATCCACCTTTCGCGCGCCCATGTCACCGAGGTCGAGGAGAAGTACGTCCTCGAGGCCCTACGGTCTGGATGGGTCGCTCCGCTCGGCCCTATGGTGGACCGATTCGAGCAGGAGATCGCGGAGCGGTGCGGGGTGAGCGGCGCCCTCGCTCTCTCCTCAGGGACCGCCGCCTTGCATCTGGCGCTGCTCGACGTCGGCGCTGGGCCGGGGACCGTAGTGGTGCTGCCGACGATGACCTTCGCCGCGTCCGCCAATGCGGTCGCGTACACGGGCGCGGAGCCCGTCTTCGTGGACTCTGGTCCGGACGCAAACGTCGACGTCGACCTCCTCGTCGAGACTGTAGAGGCGTTGCTGGCCGAGGGCCAGAAGGTGGTCGCGGTCATGTCCGTGGACCTCTTCGGCAGGTGCTGCGACTACACCCCGCTCGAGGGACGGCTTGCCGATCTCGGCGTCCCCTTGGTGGAGGACGCCGCGGAGGCGCTGGGCGCCCGTCATGGCGACCGAGCAGCCGGCTCCTTCGGCCACGCGGCCGCTTTGTCCTTCAACGGCAACAAGATCATGACGACGTCGGGGGGCGGCATGCTGCTCAGCGACGACACCGACCTGCTCGACCGAGCGCGCTACCTCTCCACCCAGGCCCGCCAACCGGCCGCGTGGTACGAACACACAGAGATCGGCTACAACTACCGGATGTCCAACATCCTGGCCGCTCTGGGCGTGGGTCAGCTCGAGCGACTGGACGCCATGATCGGGCGACGGCGAGACATCCGACGCCGCTACGTCAAGGGCCTCGCGGACCTGGATGGCGTGGAGTTCCTCGGTTCCACCACTGATCCCGAGACGGACAATCACTGGCTCACCGCCATCACGCTGGATCCGACCCGCATCTCCTGCGACCCGACGGGCCTGATGGTCGGCCTCGACGCCGCAGGCATCGAGGCACGTCACTTGTGGAAGCCGATGCACCTCCAGCCAGTCCAAGCGGGCAGGCGGACCGCGCTCAACGGTGTCAGTGAGCGACTCTTCGACACGGGTGTCACCCTGCCGTCCGGGTCCGAACTCAGCGATGAGCAGATCGACCGAGTCATCTCCGAGACACAACGACTCCTGCGCGTGCGATGAGAGGCATGGACAGCAAGCGGGCCCTCGACCTCATCGTCACCGTGCCTGTGTTCGTGCTGTCACTTCCCGTGCAGGCTGCCGTCGCGGTGGCCGTGCGGCGCACCCTGGGCGCTCCGGTGTTCTTCCGCCAAGAACGCCCGGGCCTGCACGGTCGCATCTTCGTCATGCGCAAGTTTCGCACCATGCTGGAGCCGGATTCTGAGGCCGGTCAGGTCTCGGACGCCGACCGGCTCGTCCCGCTGGGTGCTTTGCTGCGCTCGACGAGCCTCGACGAACTGCCGACGCTGTGGAACATCGTGCGTGGAGACATGTCTCTTGTCGGTCCGCGGCCCCTGCTCGTCAGTTACCTGGAGCGATACTCCCCCGAGCAGCTGCGCCGCCACGAGGTGCGGCCGGGTCTGACCGGTCTGGCTCAGGTGAGTGGACGCAATATGGTCAGCTGGGAGCAACGTCTCTCCCTCGACGTTGCCTACGTCGACAACCACTCACTGCGCGGGGACCTCGCGATCATCGCGCGGACGGTGATCGCTGTGCTGCGCCGCGAGGGGATCTCGGCTGCGGGCGACGTGACGATGCCGGAGTTCTTGGGCAACGACTGTTCAAAGACAAAATCGTGAGCCGGCGACGGCTGGTGATCATCGGAGCCGGTGGGTTTGGCCGCGAAGTGGCCGAAATCGCGCGCCTCCTGCGTCCGGACACCGAGCTGGGGTTCGTCGACGACGACCCACACGACGAAGCCGCACGTCTCATGGACGAGAAGGGGGCTCGCGATCTCGGGGCCGCCCGAACCTGGCAGCCCGACGAGGCCGACACTTGCGTCATCGCCATCGGCGACCCCCGAGCTCGGGCATTGCTGGCAGCCGCTCTCCGCGCGCGAGGGGCTGCCTTCGACGTGCTCGTGCACCCCGATGCCACTGTCGCCCGCTCCGCCACCCTTCACCCGGGCGTCATCGTTGCACCCGGCGTACGCGTGAGTGCGGATGTCGTTCTCGGACAGCACGTCCACCTCGACCAGAACGCGACCGTCGGCCACGACACCACGATCGGGGCTTACTCGCGCCTCAACCCAGCAGCCTGTCTTTCGGGCGCCGTTGCGGTCGGTGAGGGTGCCTACGTCGGCGCCGCAGCGGTCGTCCTGCAGGGGCTCACGATCGGAGCCGAGTGCGTCATCGGCGCCGGGGCCGTCGTGGTCCGCGACGTGGAGCCGGGCACCACCGTCAAGGGTGTCCCTGCCCGGTGACCGGGCTCAGTCTCGACCGAAGAGGTCGCGGGTGTAGACCTTGTCGTTCACGTCATCGAGCGCGTCACTCACCCGGTTGGCGACGATGACGTCCGCACGCCGCTTGAAATCGTCGAGGTCTCGGATCACCTCGGAGTTGTAGAAGCGGTCGTCCTCGAGCTCCGGCTCATAGAGCACGACCTCGATCCCCTTGGCCTTGATCCGCTTCATGATCCCTTGGATGCTCGACACCCTGAAGTTGTCCGAGCCGGCCTTCATGATCAGCCGATACATGCCGACCACCTGCGGCTTGCGGCGCAGGATATCGGTGGCGATGAAGTCCTTGCGCGTCGTGTTGGAGTCGACGATCGCGCGGATGAGGTTCTGCGGCACCTCGTCATAGTTCGCGAGCAGCTGTTTGGTGTCCTTGGGCAGGCAGTATCCGCCATAACCGAACGACGGGTTGTTGTAGTGCGAGCCGATCCGCGGGTCCAACCCGACCCCGTCGATGATCGAGCGGGTGTCGAGACCGTGAGACACGGCATACGTGTCGAGCTCGTTGAAGTATGCGACCCGCATCGCGAGGAACGTGTTGGCAAAAAGCTTGATGGCCTCAGCCTCGGTCGGGTTCGTGTGCAGCAGAGGCACATCGGCGTCGAGGGCGCCCTCGACGAGCAACTGCCCGAAGCGGCGCGCTCTGTCGCTGTGACCACCAACCACGACCCGACTCGGGTGGAGGTTGTCATGGAGCGCACGTCCCTCACGCAGGAACTCTGGTGAGAACACGACGTCCAGACCGGGGTATGCCGCCCGCATCCGTTCCGTGAACCCCACCGGGACCGTGGATTTCACGACGACAGTCGCCTCCGGCGACAAGGAGGCGGCCGACTCGATCACCGACTCGACGGAGGACGTGTTGAAGAAGTTGCGCACCGGGTCGTAGTCCGTGGGCGTCGCCACGATGACGAAGTCCGACCCGGGCAAGGCAGCCGCCGCATCGGTGGTCGCCGTCAGGGACAGGTCGTGATGAGCGAGGTAGTCCTCGAGTTCGGGATCCACCAGAGGTGACACTCGGGCGTTGACCTGGTCCACGCGTTCGGCGTTGAGGTCGACGGCCACGACCTCATGCCGT
Source organism: Knoellia sp. (assembly GCA_039917755.1). GTDB lineage: Bacteria > Actinomycetota > Actinomycetes > Actinomycetales > Dermatophilaceae > Knoellia. The sequence goes on from JBDSIV010000136.1 coordinate 10,763, forward strand.
TGCGCGAGGACCACGGCGTTGGACAGACCGACATAGCCCAGCCCCACCACGGTGATCTTCACGGGCGCAACGCTACCCGTCGGCTGTGTCGCACCACCCACCACGTCGTGGTCGTGCGCCACAATGGGCGGCATGCACACGCCTCAGCTGTCCAAGCGCCTCATTGCCGAGTTCGTCGGCACGTTCTGGTTGGTCTTCGGAGGGTGTGGAGCCGCGATCTTCGCCGCCGGCTTCATGTCCACCCCCACCTTGGGTGCGGGGGCGCCGGTGCACCTCGGAATTGGCTTCGTCGGCGTGGCTCTGGCCTTCGGCCTCACGGTGGTGACCATGGCCTATGCCCTCGGACACGTCTCGGGGGCGCACTTCAACCCTGCCGTGACCATCGGTATTGCCATGGCCAAGCGCTTTGAGTGGAAGGACGTGCCCGGCTATGTCATCGCGCAGGTCCTCGGTGGACTCCTGGCCGGCGGCGCACTGTGGGGCATCGCCAGCGGCCGTGACGTCTTTGACGCCACCGGCAACATGGCGGCCAACGGCTACGGCGAGCACTCCCCCGGCGGCTACTCCCTCATGGCGGTGCTGTGCGCCGAGGTCCTGCTCACGATGTTCTTCGTCTATGTCATCCTCGGCGTCACGCACGACAACGCCCCCACCGGCTTCGCGCCGCTGGCGATCGGTCTGTGCCTGACCCTCATCCACCTCATCTCCATCCCGATCTCCAACACCTCGGTCAACCCGGCCCGCTCCACGGCGGTCGCCTTCTTCAACGGCAACGGGGCACCCGGGCAGCTGTGGCTGTTCTGGGTGGCACCGATCATCGGTGCAGCCATCGCCGGCGCGACGTTCCACCTCATCACCGGGGTCGACCGTCGTGACCGCGACATCACTGGCGAGGTCGACCTCGAGGACGTCATGGTCCCCGCGGGCGTCGACCCCGACGCTCCCCGCCAGCTCTGAACGGCGCACAGCGCAGCGGTTGGGAAATGGGCGGCATACCGGCTTGTCGTCGTCGTTCGATAGATTCGCGCCATGGCGAAGATCATCTACACCCTCACCGATGAGGCACCCCTCCTCGCGACCTACTCCTTCCTCCCGGTGATCGAGGCCTTCGCCTCCA
>JBDSIV010000137.1:0-7280 GCA_039917755.1 Knoellia sp.
CCATAGTCTCGCTCCCCGGGATGGAATCGAACCATCGTCGCTAGTTTTGATTCAAAGATCGCACCGGCGCATCTTCGCAGCTCCGGTTGCCTTTGATTCGTGCTCAAACGCACGCCGCTTGGTCCACCCCTCAGGCCTTACGTGTTGGTGACGTGCACACCGGAACGGTGTCCGGACTTGGTCCCGCCCCATCAGTCGAGGAGTCGGCCAGTGTCACCAGTGCTGCGGGTCAACTCCGCATGAAGTCGGCGATGACCCGGCCCAGCTCCTCTCCGTCGTCCTCTTGCAGGAAGTGGCCGGCGTTGTGGATGGTGGGGTGGCTGAGGCCTCGGGTGCCGGGGATGAGCTTGCGCAGGATCGGTGCCATCGCGGCGGTGATCGGGTCGCTGTCGCTGAACGCCGACAGGAACGGTAGTTCGCTGGCCGAAAGCACCTGCCAGGCGGCGCGGTTGGCCTCGCTGGCGGGATCGTCGGGGCGGGTCGGCACCAGACCGGGAAGGGCTCGGGCACCAGCCTTCGCGCGCTCTTCCGGGAAGGGCGCGTCGTAGGCCGCCCGGAGATCCGGCGCCACCGGGCGCACGCAGCCAGCGGCAATCAGGCGACCGATGTCGAGCACCTCAGTCGCCTAGACCGCGCGGCGAAACTGCCACCAGACCTCGGGCATGTCGAAGTCGCCGGTCGGCAGCCCGGTGTTGGCGGCCACCACCCGGGCGAAGCGATCCGGGTGCTCAGCGAGCAGGCGCAGCCCGATCAGTCCGCCCCAGTCCTGACCGACCAGGGTGACCTCGCGCAGGTCCAGGTGGTCAAAGACCAGTTCCCGGGTCCACTCGATCAGCCGAGCGTAGGTGTAGTCGGTCTGGTCAACAGGTTTGTCGGAGCGGCCGAAGCCGACCAGGTCGGGCACCACGCACCGAATCCCGTTCTCGGTCAGCATCTGGATGACGTGCCTGTACAGGAACGACCACGACGGCTCACCGTGCAGCAGCAGCGCCACCGGTCCGTCGGCAGGTCCCGCGTCGACATAGGCCATGCGCAGCGTGCCGCCGTCAGGGTCCGCGACCTGCGCGTAGGCCGGCTCCCAAGCGAAGTCGGGCACCTGCTCGAAGGCGGCGTCCGGTGTGCGATAAACCTCCATGCCGGTCAGTCGGGCAGGCCTGGTGCCTGCACGAGGTCGAGAGTCCCTTCCAACCCTGTATGCCGTGACGCACCTTCCGGTGCCCCGCACCTACGTCGGGGGGTTCGCTGACGCAGCCCGGGCCACGTCCCGGATGCGATCCATAGGCCATGGGTATGGGCCATGGAGCTTGGCCCCACCGCCCTGCCGGGCATGCCTCACCTGGCTGCCACGAGACCCGCCTGGCCTGGCGAACATGACGTTCACATCACGACAGAAGCGGCGAGGGCCGCCACCTGCACCGCCACTGGCACCGTGAGTCACGGTTCGCTGTGCCCCATAGGTCAAGTGGCTGGCGCCTCAGGAAGGGATGATCGTGAAGGTTGCCGTCTTCGGAGCCAACGGCCCCACTGGCCGTCTCGTCGTCGAACAGGCACTGGCTGCCGGTCACCACGTCACCGCAGCAACCCGCAAGCCCGACGAGTTCCCACTCACCTCCCCACACCTGGAGGTGGTCGCCTCCGACGTGATGGACCCGCAGGGTGTCGAGAGGGTCATCGCCGGGTGGCAGGCGGTCATCTCGACCTACGGCGTCCCCTACAGCACGTCCGAGATCACTGTGTACTCGCACGGCATCACGAACATCATGCAGTCGATGACCAGCAACGGCATCGACCGCCTGGTCTGCGTGAGTTCCACCACGGTGGCGACCGAAGCGGCACCTGGCGAGTCGCTGCTATGGCGCAAGGTCATCGGCCCCTACCTGCGCAACAAGCTCGGCCGCACCCTCTACGACGACATGCAACGCATGAAGAGATCGTCCAACGAAGCAGTCTCGACTGGACAATCGTGCGTCCTGCAGGACTGTTCAACGCCACGGTCCCCACCGACGACTACGAGGTCGCACCACAGCGACTACCCGGCCGGATCACCTCCCGCGCCGACCTCGCAGAGACGCTGGTCAGCGAGGCCACCGAACCGCAACACTCACGCTTGATCATCGACGTCATCACCCGATCCGGCACGCCACACTTCACCACCTTCCTCAAGGAGGCCATCGGCAAAAGGTAACGAGCGGGCGCAGCACGCCTTGTTCGTGGCGCCACGTGTCGATATCGGCCGTGGCTTCCCCACCCGCCGTGATCGTCGTCGCGACATCAACCAGGACCCGGCCCCGGTCATGAACAGGGCTGAACCTGCGCCGCGCCGTCGCCGTCGACAGGGACCCAGTGAGCCCGGTCCGGCTCTCGCAAGTACAAGTATTCCGCTGCAGGACAGGCACTTTGGTGACGCGAAGGTGCCTGCGATCCCGGATGAGCGGGCGAGCCGAGTGCCTGTGGCCACGGCGTAGCGGCGGTCAAGGAGTAATTCGTCGAAGCGCGTCATGTTGCCGATGATGTTCAGGCGAGTTTGCTGCAGGCCCCCGTGTGAGTGCACAGGCTTGCTGGGTCACTTGCGGCGTGTGACGCAAGTGGTCCCGTCGGTCGGTCTTCCCGACATGATGCCGATGTGCGTGCGTTCTATGCGCACACCTTCAGCGGGCGGTCGTCGGCCGCGGGAACGAAGGCGACCTGGGTGCCGTGCGCTACGAAGGTGACGCGCTGCTCGGAGATGAGGGTCAGTTCACCCTTCTGGTACGGGTCGCCCCATCCCTCCGGTGAAGTGCCAGGACCATCCTCGCTGTACAGGGGTTTGACGGCCACCCACCAGCGTCCATCGAGGCGCAGACTCTCGACGCCACAATGCGTTAACACGAAGAATTCGACCGGCTCACCCACTGCAGGCACCGACTCTGCATACGCGGTTTGCTCGGCATCACTTGGCATGTCCTGGTTCGATCCGCAACCAGCCGCAAATGACAGCGCGACCGCGAGGGTCAGATGACGAAAAACCATCGGCTTGCCCCTTCCAGACGCCTGGGTCACATGCAACGCACCTTGGACGTCCTTGCTAACCGTAGGTTTCCGCTCACCTAAGACGCCTCTCGCGGCTACATGGAGTAATCGACCGTATCTGCCGCGATCCGAGCGGTCGACAGGCGGCGGAGAGACGCAGGTTCCGACAACGGGAGGTGGAACCGGCTCTGGCGATGCGCGGTCGCTTCCACGGAGGATGTCTATCCGCCCTCAAACCAACCGTCACAGGGGCCGTTTCCTATTTTCGCCGTGAAGACGGTGACAGATCGGTACCCAGAGCGGCCTTGCGGATGATCGCTGTTCACCGCCCGGCACCATCCGCTGGAAACGCGGTAGCGATTGGGGTCACGGCGCGCGATCATGCCTTCATGTCCAAACCTCGACGCCTCCCTGATGTCAGTTCCGGGATCTGGGTCAACGACCGCCTCCTCGAGCACCGGCTTCCCGGCTGCCAGGTTGGCACTGTCGTCCCAACCGGCTTCGACCGGGTAGTCCGCGTTCTGCATCCTGCCGGCGATGGGCGCACCTGGGGGGAAGTCGCCGCAGCCCACGGCCGGAAGGTGCACGGGATGGTGCAGTGGGGAAGCATCGCTCCGCATTTCGACGGGACGGGTCGTTCGGGTGACGTCGACCCGGAGGAAGGCTCGATTCCAGCCGACACCCTCGCGGCGATCCTGGAGCACTGCCACACAGATCACGACGTGACGTACGGGGTCTGGGTCGGGTTCGGGTCCTGGGTCGACCGCGGCGACGAACGCGCGCTGCTGCCGGGGTGGGGTGGCCGCGACTATCTGCTCTTCGAAGCCCCGAAGGCTCCGTTGACGTCGTGGCCGGGCATGGACCAGATGTGGAGCCAGTCTGCCAACCTCATCTGGCCGCAGGAACGCTCGTGGTGCATCGCCACCGAGATCGACTGGGACAGCACCCTGATAGCGGGGTCTTTCGCGATGACTCAGGCGACCCTCGCCGACGAGCGGCTTGAGGCCTTCGAAGTCGCCTACGCCGACGACCTCAGCTGGCACGGCGACCACATCAACCCACGTCCCAAGTGGCTCGACTGACATCCTGCCGAGACCTCCTGGGAGGTTGAAAAACGTCTGGAGGTGCCACTACTCGGCAGGGCGACTTGCGGCGAAGTGGGGCAGGTGCGAAGCGTCCTGTCGTGCCGATGAGCGGGCGGCTCAACCAACACGACTGCCTCCCCGCATGTGTAGGAGGCCCACCTCCGCTTGCGCTATTGGTCGCTGGACTGGTCGATGACGTAGAACGTGCTGCCGCCGGGCTCGGCGTAGAGGGCGAGGAAACCGCCCGGGATCTCGGCGGGGGCGCTCAGGACGGTGAGCTCAGCAGGCCGCGACGCGTGGAACTCGGTCACGCTGTCGACGGTGAACATGGGGCCGGCGGGCGCATCCGGATCCTGGTCGCGCATCACTTGGACCCCGCTGCCGGCCAGGGTCACGGCGGCAGTGGTCTCCCCTTCTCGCCAGACCTCCGAGAAGCCGAGCCCGTCGCGGTACAGGGCCAAGGTGGCGCTGAGGTCCGAGGTAGGGATGTAAATGAGTTCAAGTTTCATCGCGACACCTTCCGACGTAAGTGGATTGCGTCAGAGCATAACGGTATTATGTGCCGATGCGCGAGTGGATCCCAATCTCGACGTCACCTAAGGGCAGGCTGGCGCTGACGGCGATACGAGAGTTCGGCGCTCGGTCCTTCGACGAAGTCACGGTAAGTGAGTTGGCAGCCGCCTCTGAGGTCACGACCGGTGCGATTTACCACCACTTCGGGAGCAAGCTTGGGCTGTACGAGTTCGTGCGGGCCGATGTCGAACGACGGCTGCTCGACCGGATCGAGGGTGCTCTCGCTGCCGGCCCGCGCACGGACAGCTCGGTGGAGCAGGCGCTCTTGGTCGGGTTCGACTTCGCCGTGCGGGAGGGGTTACCCCGACTGCTGGGAGCACCGCCGGCAGCGGCGGAGCACGACCGGCTCGTCGAGGTGATCGGTGACTCCGTCACCTCGCCGATCCTGGGCCAGGTGCTCGCCGCAGCGTGGCGGGCAGCAGTCGCGGCCGTGGCCGACGGCGCGGAACGGGAGATCGCCCGGGCCGCCCTGCAGGCACTGAGACTTCGCGTCGAGACATCGCCCACCGATCCGTCGACATCCTCGTCGCTGCAGTAGTCGCCCGCCATCAGGTCGCTGCACGATCCCCGATCGCCGCGATCGGGCATGCGCCGAAGCGTGGTCACCTACCAGGAGAAACGCACGCTCATGCCGCATATCGCGCATGCCAACGAGCGGACGTTGCAGCTGACTAAGGCTTGTGAGGAAAATGGAGAGTAGGGCTGGCGTACGTCCTGCTGAACCAATTCGGTCTCGCGCCTTGGGCCGGTCGCCCTACGCTGCAGTCATGTCTTGGCGGCGAAGTGCCCTCCTGCTGACCGCGCTGGCCACCGCGGTTAGTGCCGGAGCATGCAACCAGAACTGCACCGCTATCGGCGGAGAGTCCGGGGTTACCGTCGCCTTGGACCGTCCGCTGCCCAGCCAGACCGTCACCGTAAAGGTGTGCGTAAAGGAGACTTGCCGCAGCGTGATCGCCAACGGAATCGAAGACCCCGAGTCGCGCGTCATCGTTCCCCACCCGGCGCTCACTTCCGAGCGAGAGGTGCCCGTCACGATCTCCATCGCAAACGACGCCGGCAAGGTCTTGGTGCCCTCGGTGACCTCGATAGTTGTTCCTACCCGGCAACAACCCAACGGGCCCGGCTGTGACCCCGTCTTTTACAGCGCCGTGGTCACGGTCTCGCCGACCCCGTGACTGGGTCCACCACTTGGGGACGCGCACGGATGGACGGCTGGCAAAGATCGTCCGGACAGCCGCGCAGAGTGTCCTCTTCCCTCAGGAGGGCGAGCGGTACCCAGTGGCACGCCAACCGCACAGGGCCGCGATCTCTGCGGCTGCGAAAGCGACGCGCTGCGAAGGGCGTAAGTCGCTCGCAAATCTATTGCCTTTCGGCAGCACCGCTGCCATTCTGAGCCCGGAGCCGACTGGCTCCAACCCGCCGCGAACCCTTCGTTTCGCTCTTTGGGCGAGTTTCGCCGGTTCGCTTCGCAATAAGGGGAACACACATGCGGACAGCTCTTCGAACCGTCACGGCACTCGCGCTCGCGGTGCCGCTTATCGCCTCGACCCTGCCGGCCTCCGCTTCCAGCACGTTCATGTACCGACAGAAAGGCACCCTCGCTGACACCTACTTTGAGGGCGCGGGTACCCCGGGAGGTCTACCCGGGAACTACTCCTTCGGATGGCTCACGTTCCACAGCAGCGACCTTGCCGAGGGTTTCATCGAAACGTTCACTTGTGACGACGGCGAGACTCCGGGGGGCGACCAGAACGGTGAGAACGCGTGCGAGTCGGCTGGTTCGTACTTCGGATGGGGAGAGAACCTGACAGTCGTCACCGGCAAGGGCAAGGGAGCGTCCAGCACCTACTCAGGCAGCATCGACCTGTTCGACGCGACCACCGAAGAGGGAGCATTGGCGGCAGAGGACGTGCCGTTCAGCGTCTCCTTGACCCCCACCGGGGCGACCTCGAAGACGACCATGACCGACTCCTTCCGGGACCCCGCGAACGGCGTCACCTACCGCTCACGCGAGACCCGCGTCTTCAGTTCCGCCACCGTTCAAGGCAGCTTGGACGGCGTGCCTGCGGTTGGCGGGTCCGTCGGCACCTACTCCGTTCGCTCCATGGAGCGGATCGCCTGACACCGCTGACTCGCTAAGCGTCACGCCGACGCACAACAATGGTCGCTGCCGGCTGACGATCACCAAGCCAGCCGGCAGCGACGATCAAGGCGATATAGGCCCATGTACCGGCACTCCGAATGGACCTGTCGCCACGGGTGCGCGTAGGTCGTCGGGCAAGTTGTGAGCCTGGGTCTCCCCAAGCCCGGATGCGTGCTCTTCGGGGCAGGCGGATCAGCATCGTCGACTAACTCCCGAAAACGTCCTCTCGTGCCGCGATCCGGGCGGTCGACAGGCGGCGGAAGGACGCAGCGCGAGTCCAGTTGCGTTGCTAGGTGACGTCGAGTTCTTGGTACATGCCGTTGGCGTAATGGTTGGTCAGGTTGCATACGAGTTCGTAGCGGCCGGGGCTCAGGGTGATGGTGGTCCATCCGACGTTGCCGTAGGTGATGCCCTCGCCGGTGCCGGGACCGCACGATTTCGAAGCCTCGCCCAGGCTGGTGGCCTCGTCG
>JBDSIV010000138.1:0-12130 GCA_039917755.1 Knoellia sp.
GTGATGGCCGCTGACGTCAGCGTCGTCTCCGTCGCCGAGAAGCCCTACACGCGCCGCCCGAGCGCACCGTTCACGACGAGCACCTTGCAGCAGGAGGCCTCGCGCAAGCTTCGGCTCTCGAGCAAGAACGCGATGCGGGTGGCGCAGCGCCTGTATGAGAACGGCTACATCACCTACATGCGTACCGACAGCACCGCGCTGTCACAGTCCGCCCTCACCGCCGCCCGTCAACAGGCGCGCGACCTCTATGGCGGCGACTACGTCCCCGACGCACCGCGCAACTACGCCAAGAAGGTCAAGAACGCGCAGGAGGCCCACGAGGCCATCCGCCCCGCAGGCGACCGCTTCCGCACGCCGGCCCAGGTCGCGGGTGAGATCCGCGGAGACGAGTTCGCCCTCTATGAGCTGATCTGGAAGCGCACCATCGCCTCACAGATGGCCGACGCCAAGGGTTCGACGGCCACCGTCAAGCTCGGCGCCACTCTCGACCGCGAGGCTCCGGCCGAACGCGTCGAGTTCACCGCCAGCGGAACGGTCATCACCTTCCGAGGCTTCATGGCGGCCTACGAAGAAGGCCGTGACGAGCAGCGCAACGCGACCAAGGACGAGGAGCGTCGCCTCCCCCGCCTCGGTGAAGGCACCGAGCTCAAGGTCATCCGCGCCGAGGCCGACGGTCACGACACGTCGCCGCCCGCCCGCTACACCGAGGCCACGCTCGTCAAAGCCATGGAGGAGAAGGGAATTGGTCGACCGTCGACCTATGCCTCCACCATTGGCACCATTCAGGACCGCGGCTATGTCTCGACCCGCGGCAACGCGCTCGTGCCGTCATGGCTCGCCTTTGCCGTGACCCGCCTCATGGAGGAGCACTTCACCCGGCTCGTCGACTACGACTTCACCGCGTCGATGGAGGAGGACCTCGACCAGATCGCCAACGGCGACGCCCAGCGCACGACCTGGCTCAAGCGTTTCTACTTCGGTGACGAGGCGAGCTCCAGCGAGGGTCTGCGTGACCTCGTTGCCGACCTCGGCGACATAGACGCCCGCGCCATTTCGACCATTGACATCGGCGACGGCATCGTCGTGCGCGTCGGCCGCTACGGCCCCTACGTCGAGGAGGTCGCTCCTGCCGGTGTCGACCCCGTGACCGGCGAGGTGAGTGAGGCGTATGCCGGTGACGCACCTTCAGAGGGCGACTCCCATGCCGACTCCGGAACCACGTCGGGCCCCGGGTCAGAAAGTGCGCCGACCCCGCGTCGCGCCACGATCAACGACGACATCGCGCCTGACGAGATGACTCCTGAGAAGGCGCGTGAGCTGCTTGACGCTTCCGCCGACGACGGCCGGGTCCTGGGCCAAGAGCCCGAGACGGGTCGCGACATCGTTGCCAAGTCCGGTCGCTACGGCCCCTATGTGACCGAGCTGTTGCCCGAGGACGTCGCCGCCCTCAAGGGCAAGGCCAAGGTCAAGCCGCGGACCGCGTCCCTCTTCAAGGACATGGACCTCGCGACGCTCGACCTCGACACCGCCCTCAAGCTGCTGTCCCTCCCGCGCGTCGTGGGTGTCACCACCGACAAGGTCACGGGTGAGGACGGCAAGGAGGCCGAGAAGCAGGTGGAGATCACCGCGCAGAACGGTCGCTACGGCCCCTACCTCAAGAAGGGCACCGACTCGCGCTCCCTCGAAACCGAGCAACAGCTCTTCGACATCACGCTTGAGCAGGCCGAGGCGATCTATGCCAAGCCCAAGGAGCGTGGCCGCGCCGCGGGCAAGCCGCCGCTCAAGGAGTTCGGCCCCGACCCTGTGTCGGGCAGACCGGTCGTCGTCAAGGACGGGCGCTTCGGCGAATACGTCACCGACGGTGAGACCAACACGACGCTCCGCCGCGACGACGACCTGGAGACCATGACCGCTGAGCGTGCCTTCGAGATGCTCGCGGAGAAACGGGCCAAGGGCCCGACGACCCGCAAGCGTGCCGCCAAGAAGACGACGAAGAAGACCACCACCAAGAAGACGACGGCCAAGAAGACCACCGCGAAGAAGACGACGGCAAAGAAGGCCACCAAGAAGGCGTGACTCCTTCCGCTGATCACCTTCGGGGGTCAGCCCCACGTGACGTGAGCGAGCTCGTGCCAGCGGGCGAGCATCTCCTCGTCGTTGGTGCTGATCTGGTCGCCGCGGTTCCACAGCCCGAGGTAGAGCCCCACGGCGGTGCCGCTGAACGTCACGTCTGCGGTGCTCACCTCCACCTCGTCCTCCGTATGCCGCGTGGTCACCGGTGGGTCGACGCTCACCCTGACGAGCCAAGCCCCTTCGAAGTCGCTGGGGCGCAACGCAATCCGCATCGCGACATCGCTGCGCAGGCGGCTCGTGGAACGGGGCAGGAAGCCGGTGAGCAGTTCATCAATTCCGTCCACAGCGACCGGTGACAGGACCTCCGATTCGTGAGCGGACGGCATACGCCCAAGTTTTGCCGACAGTGCGTCGACCGCGTGGATGGTTGTCTCGTGGCACTGCCGGCGCGCCCAGAACTCACGCGGAGCTGATGCGCCGGCGAGGAAGACGAAGGCGTCCAGGTCGACCGGCGCTGCCTCGAGTGCCCGAAGCAGTGCGAACGCACCCTGTGAGAACCACGCGACCGGATCCGCGCGTCCCAGCCCCTCGGCCTCGAAGATCTGCGGGGCGCGCGTGCCGGCAATATCGCCGATGACGTGGGCGGTCGCCCAGCGATGAACCATGCCCTGGTGGGCGAGGAGTTCGCGCAAGGTCCACTTGGGACAGGTGATGACCGGCGTCTCGAGGCTGATGGCTGCTGCGTGGTCGGCGAACTGCTGGGAAGCACCAGCGATGCCGGCGAGATGCTCGTGGACGTCCATGACCGCATCCTCACTCATGGCCGGGCTCATGTGACCGGACGCACGAGCGCCCACTCCTTGTTGAGGGACTTACCCGCAAGTAGGGTCGGTCCCTGATCCCCCAATCGCACCATGACGAGGAGAGCCTCACGATGACTGACATCGACCCCACCACCTTGGCGACGATGGACCCGGCCGAGTTCGCGGCAACCGTCAAGAACCTCTCCGACAAGGAGGTCAACGAGATTCTGGGCGGAGAGCACCGCGCGTCCATCCTCGACGCGATCTTCGACCGCTTCCCTGTGCTCTTCAACGCCGAGAAGGCCAAGGGGGCCGACGCCCGCGTCAACTGGCGCATCACTGGCGGCCCCGGCGACACCGACGACACCTATGCGGTCGTCGTCAAGGATGAGGTCTGTTCGGTCGAGAAGTCCCCGACCGAGGAGCCCAAGACCTCGATCATGCTCGGTCCGGCAGAGTTCGCGAAGCTCATCACGGGCGCGGGCAACCCGACCATGATGGTGATGATGGGCAAGATCAAGGCCCGCGGAGACCTCAGCGCCGCCATGGCCTTCCAGAACTGGTTCGACACTCCCAAGGGCTGATCGTGTCGATCAGCCTGCTCACCGTCGGTGTGGTGATGGCCAAGCGCGGGATGCTCGCGCCCGGCCCACCGCACCGCCAGGTCAGCCAGCTCCTCTCCCTGCACAAGTGGGGCTTCGGCCTCGCCGGCGAGCTCCGCCAGGCCGCCCACCGCAGCCCCCAGCAGGTTGCCGTCATCGACGATCAGCGCGGGTCTGTCACCTACGGCGAGCTGCTCAAGCGGTCCGAACGGGCCGCAGAGTTGTTGCGCGCCAGGGGGTTCCGCGCCGGTGAGCGCCTCGGCCTCCTGGCTCGCAACCATGTCGGGGCGATCGAGATCATGACTGCAGCCTCGTCCGTCGGCATCGACCTCGTGCTTATGAACACGGGCCTGTCTCCCGGTCAGCTCGCCCTCGTGGCCGGTCAGCAGGAACTCACTGCGCTCATCCACGACGATGAATTCGACGCCGCCGTCGGCGAGCTGCCGGACAGCCTCACCGTGGTTCGGGAGAGCGACTGGGGGGCCGAGCTCGACGCTGCACCCGACGCACCCACACTGGCCCCACCCGCCAAGGGTGGACGCACGATCATCCTCACCTCGGGCACGACGGGGACCCCCAAGGGCGCCGCCCGCAAGACCCCCGGCGGCTTCGGACCACTCATCTCGATCATCGAGCGGATCCCCCTGCGGGCACAGGACCGCATCCTCATCAGCGCACCGATCTTTCACACCTGGGGCTACGCCGCGATGCAGCTGAGCTTCGCCCTCCGCGCCACGATCGTGCTCCAGCGGCGCTTCGACCCTCAGTCGGCCAAGGACACTCTGGAGATGAAGGACTGTCACGCGATGTTCGCCATCCCCGTGATGCTTCAGCGGATGATGGAGCTCCCGTCCGACCCCGGGGGCACGTCTCGTCGCAAGAACTTGCGCGTCGTCGCCACCTCCGGATCGGCCTACCCACATGGGTTCACGTCGACGTTCATGGACGAGTACGGCGACGTGCTCTACAACCTCTATGGCTCGACCGAGGCGTCCTGGATCTGCATCGCCACTCCTGAGGACCTGCGGCGCGACCCGGACACTGCGGGCACGCCCCCCGTGGGCACCGTCGTCAAGATTCTGGATGCGGACAACAGCGAGGTTGACCCGGGCGAGACAGGGCGGATCTTCTGTGGGAACGAACTGGTCTTCGAGGGCTACACCTCCGGTTCGACCAAGGACTTCGTCGACGGACTCGTCTCCACCGGCGACATGGGCCACGAGGTGGACGGTCTGTTCTATGTCGACGGCCGCGACGACGACATGATCGTGAGCGGCGGTGAGAACGTCTACCCGATGGAGGTCGAGTCACTCCTCATCGATCACCCCGCTGTGCGCGAAGTGACGGTCGTCGGCGTGCCCGACCCGGAGTTCGGCACACGACTCGCGGCCTTCATCGCCCTACAACAAGGGTCGGAGCTCACGGTCGACGAGGTCAAGGCTTACGTCACGGCCCACCGGGCCCGTCACTGCGTACCCCGCGAGGTCGTCTTCCTTGACGAGCTGCCTCGCAACGCCACCGGCAAGGTCCTCGCTCGGGAGCTGCGCGCCCTGATCACCTGACCACACGAGGGCGATGCCATAGAAACGAAGTGACGTCAGGCAGTGCGCGATGTCCGCGTGTGCGACAAAGGAGCAACAGGGCGCGCATTTCACAGCGCCTGAGGTGGGCTCAGTAGCGACCTGCGGCGCTTCGGCCGGCCTCTACTTCACCTCGCGATGCATCACCCGATAGGAACCGACCGCGAGCGGCAGCAGCACCCACACGCTGGACGACGTCCCGAGCTGACCCCAGTTCCCGCCAGTCATGGTCCCGCTGAACAGCGGCTCCGTCACCTGGTTGAGGTCGAGCCACCTGCTCGGTTCACGAAGGGCCGCGACAAGGCTGATCGCGATGGTCCACAACGTGGGCAGGAGCAGCGAGGCGACGATCGCCAAAGGAGTGTTGAGGAAGAGGAACCCGAACGCCAGTCCCTGCAGGACATAGATGGAGAAGGCGACGACCACTCCGAGGGCCACTGCCCAGGGCACGTCCCACGTTCCATCTCCGCCGGACACAGCAGCGCCGATGACATTGGCGAGCGCCGCCGCGGCGAACGCTGACGCGGTGACGATGAGGCCAAGGATGAGGGCTGCGGCGACCTTGGCGAGGACGACTCGGCCGCGCCGTGGCTCGAGGGTGAACGTCACGAGGCCTGTGCGTTGGCTCCACTCGGCCGTCGCGGCCATGATGCCCACGATCGGGAGCAGCATGACGAGCGGGAGTGCGGTGAACCCCAGGAACGTTCCATACGTCTGCTCATCGGCCGCTCCCCAGATCAGGAGAGCCGTGACGACGATGAGGGAGATCGCCGACATGACGATGAGCATCCACCGGCCGGCCCTGGTGTCGACCATCTTGCGGAGTTCGACGTTGATGAGGCGCGGCATCGGGACGCCGGGGCGTCCGGGCTGCTCCGATCTCACGCCAGGTCGCACGGTCGTGCCGGGATCGACGGTGGGGGTGCGGGTATCGGTGGTGCTCATGCTGCGGTCCCTTCACGTGACGTGGCGGCAGTGAGGCTGAGGAACATCTCTTCGAGGCCCTCGGCGCCACCTGAACGGAGTTCGAGGAGCACGATGCGCTCGTCGAGGGCAATCTGACCCACGACATTGGGCTCAGCGGCCACAACGAGGCCGGATGAGACGTCGTTGGCGGTCACCCCGGCGCGCTGTAGGGCATCACGTAGTGCGGGGTTGTCGCTGGAGCGGACCGTGGTGCCGCCGCGACTGAGGAGCTCATCCTTCGTGCCCATCGCGACGATCTCGCCGCGACCGATCATCACGAGATCGTCCGCGATGACCTGCACCTCATGGAGCAGGTGGCTCGAGAGGAGCACGGTGCCACCACCATCGGCAAAGCCGCGCAGTAGTCCGCGCATCCAGTGGATACCCTGCGGGTCAAGCCCGTTGGCCGGTTCGTCGAGGATGAGGACGTCGGGCTCGCCGAGCAGCGCGGAGGCCAGACCGAGCCGCTGACGCATGCCCAGTGAATAGTTGCGCACCCGCCGCTTGGCCTCCTCGTCGGTGAGGCCGACGATGGCCAAGGCCTCGGCGACGCGCGACTTGGGCACACCGATCTGGATGGCGGCGAGGCGCAGGATCTCGCGACCGGTGCGGCCGGGGTGCTGGGCCGAGGCGTCGAGCATGACGCCCACCTGGCGGCCGGGGTTGTGCAGCTCGCGATAGGGCTTGCCCAGAACGGCTGAGCGACCGCTGGTCACCGGGGTCAGACCGGTCATCATCCGCATCGCCGTGGACTTGCCGGCGCCGTTGGGTCCGAGGAAGCCGACGACGCTCCCCGGGCGCACCTCGAAAGAGATGTCGTTCACGGCAGTGAATCCGCCGTAACGTTTCGTGAGGTTCTCGACTGTGATCATGAAACCACTCTTGTCCCGTTGTCCGGCTCCGCGCATCCGCCGCCGGTCCAAAGCCCCCTACGACTTTGGTATGCCGTCCGCCCACCGACTGCAGTCCGTGGTCTGATGCGGGACGCACCGACGACTGCCTAGGCTCCTCATCATGTCCGACACGAGCACTCGCACCCACGGTCGCCTCGGCTCCGTGTGGCGCTATGCGCTGGCCGGGCTGATCAGCCTCCTTGGCTGGGGCACGGTCATCATCGGTTTCGACTCAGCCGGTCTCAACGACGGCCCATACGTCGCATGGGTGCTCGTCGGTGACCCTGCCCTCGGGCTCCTCTCCTTCCTGCTCATGCCGCTCCGGCACCGGTGGCCGGGGCGCGTCATGCTCATCACCGTGGTCGTCTCAGGAGTCTCGACCCTCAGCGCGGGGCCGGCGCTGTGGATGCTCGGTTCGCTGGGCAAAGGCCACCGGTGGCGACTTCTCGCGTGGGCAATCCCACTGAACATCGCAGCTGCCGGTGTCCAGGAGTGGTTCTATCCGGGTGGGGACGACCTCCCGTGGTGGGCGATCTTCGCCATCAGTCTGCTGGTTGTCGGGATCGTCGTCGCCGTGGGCCACGCCATGGGCTCGCAACGCGACCTCCTCGAGTCGTTGCACGATCGGGCGGACACCGCCGAAAGGGAGCAACAGGCACGCGTTGCCCAGGGTCAGGCGGCTGAGCGCACCCGCATCGCACGAGAGATGCATGACGTTCTCGCACACCGGATCTCACTCATGGCCATGCATGCCGGGGCCCTCAGCTATCGCACCGATCTCACTCCCGAGGAACAGGCAACAGCGGCGAGGACAATCGAGGACAACGCTCACCGCGCGCTGCGGGACCTGCGTGACGTCCTCGGCGTGCTGCGTGATCCGACCCTGTCTCCGGAGGCCGCACCGGAGCTGCCCCAGCCTGTCATCGGCGACATTGCTCGCCTCGTTGAGGAGGAGCGTGCGGGCGGCATGCTCGTCACCCTGGCCACCACTCACGAAGGTGAGGTACCCGAGACGGTGGCGCGGACGGCATACCGGGTCGTGCAGGAAGCCCTGACGAACGCTCGCAAGCACGCGCCCGGAACGACTGTGACGGTGACGCTGAAGGGCAACCCCGACGACGGCGTGACCACCGCGATCCGCAACACCTCCCAAGGGGGCGGTCAGGCGCGCATCCTGCCCAAGTCCGGCCTCGGGCTGATCGGGCTGGATGAACGCGTGGCACTCGCCGGCGGCCATTTCCGGCACGGATCCGACGCCACGGGCGGCTATCTCGTCGAGGCGTGGATACCGTGGCAGGTGTGAACGACCCCACCGATTCCGAAGCCATCCGTCTGGCCATCGTCGACGACGATCCGATGGTGCGTGCAGCCTTGGGCATGATGCTCGGCGGCAACTCGGGCATCAGCGTCGTCGGCGAGGCGAGCAATGGCGAGGAGGCCCTCACGCTTGTGCCGACGTCGGGCGCCAATGTCGTCCTCATGGACATCCGGATGCCGGAGCGTGACGGACTGAGTGCGACCGAGCTTCTCCTGAGGCGCGATCCGTTCCTCAAGGTCATCGTGCTCACCACCTTCGATGCGGATGACATGGTCTTGCGAGCCCTGAGGCTGGGCGCGGCCGGGTTCATGCTCAAGGACACGCCACCAGCGCGGCTCGTCGAGGCGGTCAAGACCGTTGCCGCTGGCCAACCGATGCTCTCGCCGAGTGTGACTGCCCAACTGATCGCCGCCGTCGCAGGGCCAGACTCCGGGGCAGCAGACCGGGGCAAGACCGCGCGACGACGGCTCGACAAGCTCACCGATCGCGAGCGGGAGGTCGCCACGGCCGTCGGTCGCGGCCTGAGCAATGCAGAGATCTCGGCCGAACTTTTCATGAGCGTGCCGACCGTGAAGACCCATGTCGGCCGCCTTTTCACCAAGCTTGGGGTCGACAACCGGGTGCAGGTGGCGATCCTCGTCCACGATGCCGCCGAGTGACGTGACCACACGTGACCAAGAGGACGATTCTGGTCAACACACCGCGGAGCCACACGTGACCAATCGGACGAATGTGGCGGTAGGTACAGCTCCTGTCGAGCATCTCGTTGGAGTGGTCCACCATCCGGCAAAGCCGCGCAGCGCTGCGGCTCTCGCGGCGGTGCGCCGGGCCACCCGCCGGCGCGGCTGGCCCGAGCCGATCGTGCTCCAGACGTCGGTCGACTCACCAGGGGCCATCCAGGTCGGTGAGCTCCTGGCGCAGGGGGTCGACCGACTCGTCGCGATCGGCGGCGACGGCACGGTCCGCGAGGTCGCGGCCACCCTGTCGCGATCCGGACCGGCGTCGGGCCGCGTGGCCCTCGGTGTTCTCCCCGCCGGCACCGCCAACTTGTGGGCTCGCACCATCGGCGTCCACGGCCACGACCTGGATGACGTGGCAGACACCGCCGTTGACGGACCGGCCGGCGACAGCGACCTCGCCTGGCTGACCGTCACCCGACCCGACGGCACGACCCGGACCTATGACATGGCCGTCGTGGCGGGGGTGGGGATGGACGCCGAGGCCTTTGCGGCGACGGATGAGGGTTCCAAGGAGCGGTTCGGTTGGACGGCCTACTTCGCTGCGCTCGGTCGACGCGCGATGGGGCCACCAGTCAGGTTCACTGCGCGCGTCGACGACCATCCGGTCGTGCACGAGTCCGCGCGCACCATTCTCGTGGGGAACTGTCGCGTCCTGCCTTTGGGCCTCCCCCTCATGCCGTCGGCCCTGATGAGCGATGGGCGACTCGACGTCCTCGTGATGGCGCCGCGCACGGCCCTGGGCTGGCTCGGTGTGGGCGTCGGCGTCCTGTCCGGGCGCCGCGGTGGTTGGACCGGCCTGCATACCCACCGTGCCCGCCACGTCGTGCTGGACCTTGAGTCACCCACCGCCGTCCACGTCGACGGTGACTCGGCGGGCGCGGCTGTGCGCGTCGAGTTCGGTGTCGCGCCGGCCGCCCTTCTCGTCCGGCGGCGGACTGTCGTGACCATGGATCAGAGCGCGGATGAGCGCATCCGAGGGCTCGTCGATGATTCGCACCGTGATCTCGGCGTCCTCGCCGACGCCCTCCACCGCAGCCGCCGCTGGTCCTCGCACCATGGCCGAGACATGGTGGTGCGAGATGCTTTTCTCTCCCTGCGGGGCGTCGAACTCACGCGCTTCAAGAGCCTGCTCAGCTCGGGGACTGACCATCGCGACCTCGAACACCTCGTTTTCGGGGTCGTCAACGACGCACAGGCGCGGCGCGACATCCTCGATCACATTGCTGCCGAAGCGGTTCTGGTCGAGGTCCCTGACCTGCACGTCCTCAGCGACATCGACGACACCCTCCGATGTGCCCTGCATGACGATCGCTACCCCCGCGGCACCGTCTATCCCGGGGTGATCGCTCTCTATCGCGCCCTCGACGCCGGCCGTTCCGGCGATCCGCTATCGCCGGGCGACCTCACCTTTGTCACCGCTCGGCCGATGGACCCAGCAGGGCTCATCGAGCAGCACACCCGGCGGGGGCTGCGCGACCTCGGGCTCCCTCCCCACGCCGTTCTGTCGGGCACGTTCGACGGTTTGCTCGGCCACGACTCCATGGCCGGCGCCAAGATGGAGAACTTCGAGCGCTTCCGATTGCTCATGCCGGAGACCTCTGTCGTCTTCATCGGCGACAGCGGACAGGGCGATGTCGAGGTGGGCCGCCGGATGCTCGCCTCCGATCCCGAGGCGGTGAGTCTCGTCCTCATACACGACGTCGTCGCGCTGCCCCCGTCCGAGCGAAAGGCACTGCGGTCGGAGGGAATCGTCGTCGTCGACACTCCCGTGGGTGGTGCCGTCGAGGCCTATGCCGCGGGGCTGGTCTCTGCGGCCGGGCTGGCCTCCGTCGTCGAGGCGGCCGAGCGGGAGGTGGTCGGGATTCGGTGGGACACACCCGAGCAGGAAGCAGCCACCACAACCATTCTGGAGCGAGATCTCGCAGCCGCGCGGGCGGCATACCCACTGTCGCCCCCTCACTGACCGCCTAGAGTCGGCACGTGGAGACACGCAGCCCGGTCATCTATCTCAGCCACGGTGCACCACCTCTTGCTGACGATGAGCGTTGGACCGGCGAGCTCGCGGCCTGGTCTGATGATTTGCCTCGGCCCACGAACATCCTCGTCGTATCGGCGCACTGGGAGCAGGCACCGATCTCGGTGAGTTCCACGACGGCCGGGACTCCTCTCCTGTATGACTTTTGGGGCTTCCCGCAGAGGTACTACGGCGTCACGTATGCCGCCCCGCCAGCCCCCGAGCTGGCCCAGTCCGTGGCGGGGCTGCTCGGCGACACCGGCGGCGGAGTGCACCAAGACCCGTCGCGCGGGCTCGACCACGGCGCCTACGTCCCGCTCGTCGAGATGTTCCCCGAGGCGGACGTCCCCGTCGTCCAGCTCTCGATGCCCACCCTGGACCCGCACGAACTGTTCATCATCGGCACCAGGCTTGCCCCACTGCGCGACGAGGGCACGCTGATCATCGGGTCGGGTTTCACCACCCACAACCTCGGCTGGTTCAACCCGAACTCCCCTTCCGACGCCCCTCCCCCGGCGCCCTCATCGGAGTTCGACCACTGGGCCGCCGAGGCCGTCGATGCAGGCGACGTCGACGTCATCCTCGACTTCATGGCCAAGGCCCCGGCCGCCCGTGAGGCCCACCCGCGCACGGAGCACTGGGCGCCCCTGTTCGTCAGCCTCGGCGCCGCGCACGCCAGCGGTGGCCTCAACGCTCAGAGCGTCATCGAGGGGTTCTGGTTCGGTCTGTCGAAGCGCTCCTGGCAGTTCGCCTGACATCCGAGCACCCTTCCAACGCACGAATGCCTTGTATGCCGGGTGACCGGACACAAGGCATTCGTTGTCTTGCGGTGGAATTCAGTGCTTGGGCCTGGGCTTCTTGCGAGGCGCGGGGCGAGTGGCGTCATCGAGCACGGGCTCGACCTCATCGGGAACCACCGTCGGGCGAGCCCGGGCCCAACCGATGAAGAGCGCCGAGACGACGATCAACGCAAGACCGGTCCACAGGTTGGCGTTGACGCCTCCGGTCTTCTCAAGCTCTTTGTCCCCGAAGATGCCCATGAGCGTGAGGATGATGCCGTAGAGCCCGAGGAGCATCCCGATGAAGTTGCGGATGTCGAAGGCTCCGGCGGTCTTCTTGGTCGAGGTGTCAGCCATGTCGG
>JBDSIV010000139.1:0-6562 GCA_039917755.1 Knoellia sp.
GAGGCTCCGATCCACCTGACCCCTGCAACGCGCGATGTCGCCCAGGCGCAGGAGTGGTTCGAGCAGTTCGAGGGAGCAGGGCTTGACGGCCTCATGGTCAAGCCGCTGTCTGGCACCTATGAGCCGAACAAGCGCACGATGATCAAGCTCAAGCACGAGCGCACCGCCGACTGTGTCGTGGCCGGCTACCGCACTCACAAGAGCGGCGACGATCTCATTGGGTCCCTGCTGCTGGGCCTCTACGACGACGAGGGGACCCTTGCAAGTGTGGGTGTCATCGGCGCGTTTCCGATGGCTCGACGCAAGGAGCTGTTCGAGGAGCTCCAGCCGCTCGTCACCGACTTCGACGACCACCCGTGGGCCTGGGGCAAGCAGGAGGAGGGGACCCGCACCCCGCAGAACTCGGCTGGATCCCGATGGGCAGCCGGCAAGGACCTCTCGTTCACTCCCTTGCGACCCGAGCGGGTTGTCGAGGTCCGCTACGACCACATGGAGGGCGTGCGCTTCAGACACACCGCCCAGTTCGTGCGGTGGCGCACCGACCGCGAGCCGGAGTCCTGCACCTATGCCCAGCTCGAGGAGCCCGTCTCCTACGACCTCGCCGACGTCCTCGATGCCTAAGGGCACTGGAGCCCACCGGGCCGTGCGTGCGGTCGCTGCGGTGGGGGCGACGACCACGGTTGCGAGCGCGGCCGGCTCGCTGGCTGCCGCGGCATACTTCGCCCGCAAAGTCCTCACCCCCGAGCGGAAACGACCGGATGACGTCGAGATCCTCGACGTGCGTGGCGATCGTGTCCGACTCTCCGCGACACCCGAGACCGTTGTGCCCGGCCGCTACGGCCTGTGGTTCGACGGTGGTCGGGGTCACGTGCGGATCGGAGACCTGACGCACGCGGACGTGGCCGAAGGGACGGTGGAGCGCGAGGTTGTCGGTGTCGACGCCGGAGTGCTGCGTGCCGGGGGCGCGCGCTTCGATGGCTACTACTTTGCGGGCACGCCGGACACGGCTCTCGGGCTGGCCACCGAACACGTCGAGGTCGAGGGCGAGCTGGGGGGTATGCCCGCCTGGGTGGTCCCGGCCAGCGATGGTCGAGGCTCGCGGTGGGCCGTGCTCGTCCACGGTCGGGGAGCCCTTCGCGAGGAGGCGTTGCGGGCGTTGCCCGCCCTGCACGAAGCCGGGTGGACCTCGCTCGTGCCCACCTATCGCAACGACGAGGACGTGCCCGCCGGACCTGACGGTCGCTACAACCTCGGCCTCTCGGAGTGGCGCGACATCGAGGCGGCAGTGGAGTATGCCGTGCAGTGCGGTGCCGATGAGGTGCTGATGTTGGGGTGGTCGATGGGGGGAGCCATCACCCTGCAGTTCCTCGACCGGTCGCCGTTGGCCGAGCTCGTCTCTCGCGTGATCCTCGACGGCCCCGTCATCGACTGGGGCGACGTGCTCGAGCACCACGCAGACCTTCACGGCGTCCCCAAGGTCGTGGGGTCCTTGTCGCGCTCGATGATGGGGCGACGTTGGGGCAAGCGACTGGTCGGAGTGCACGAGTCCGTCGACGTCGCGCAGACCGACTGGGTGCAGCGCGCCGACGAACTGCGTCACCCGATGCTGCTCATCCACTCGGCCGACGACGAGTTCGTGCCCGTGGGTCCCTCCCGCCAGCTCGCCCAGCATCGACCAGACCTCGTGACGTATGAGGAGTGGCGGGTCGCTCGACACTGCAAGGAGTGGAACACCGACCCCGAGCGGTGGGAGCGCCTCGTCACCGGGTTCGCTCGCCAGTCGGACGGGAGGGAATAGGTCAGGGCTGCGCGAGGTTGCGGCCCACGTGCGCACACTGACGACAACCCACACTCCCATGGTGGTTCTGGCATGACCGGAGCAGGACCGCGCCTCTCCCTCCTCGACCTCGCCACGGTGGGTCGTGAGCAGTCCATCGGCGAGGCTCTCGAGACCAGCGTGACGTTGGCACAGAAGGCGGATCAGCTCGGCACGTTCGAGCGATTGTGGTTCGCCGAGCACCACAACATGCCCTCCATCGCGTCGGCTGCCACCTCTGTCCTGCTCGCGCACGTCGCTGCCCGCACCGAGCGCATCCGCGTCGGCTCGGGCGGCGTCATGCTGCCCAACCACTCACCCTTGGTCATCGCGGAGCAATTCGGCACCCTCGCCGAGCTGCACCCCGACCGGATCGATCTCGGGCTGGGTCGCGCCCCGGGCACCGATCAGGTGACCTCGCGGGCGCTGCGGGTGGACCCGCGCGCCTCCGAACGCTTCCCCGACGACGTCCTCGAGCTCCAGGGCTACCTGTCCGACGAGACCCTCGTGCCGACGATCAACGCGATCCCGGGACGTGGGACCAAGGTGCCGCTCTACATCCTGGGTAGCTCGTTGTTCGGTGCCCAGCTCGCCGCCCGGTTTGGTCTGCCCTATGCCTTCGCGAGCCACTTCGCTCCCGACGCGCTCCAGCCGGCGGTGGAGGTGTATCGCCGCGACTTCCAGGCGTCGACTCAGCTCAGCAAACCTCACGTCATCGCCGCTCTCAACGTGGTCGTCGCCGAGGAGCAGGAGCACGCAGAGGCTCTGGCCGCCTCGGTCCTTCGCTCACGGGTACGTTCGCTCGCCTCCCGCGTTCCGGCGTATGCCGGCCAGCTCGACGATGCGACCGTCGATGCCCTCATGGAGTCGCCGGTGGCGGCCCAGGCGCGGCACATGATGACCTACACGGCCGTGGGCGACATCGCGTCCGTGCGCGACTACCTCAACCAGTTCGCCGCGTTGGCCCGCGCCGACGAGCTCATGATCAACAACGCCGCGCCTGGGCTCGACAACAGGCTGCGAGCCCTAGAACTCCTCAGTTCCTGATCCGCCAGAGGCCGAGGAGCGACTCGTCCTCCTCGAGCAGGTGCACGATCTCGGTGTCGAGGCCCGAATCGCCACCGAGCGGGAACCCGGCGACGACCCGTGGGTGGTTCCCCCCGACGATCCGAGGGGCCAGCGTCAGTGCGAACTCCTCGACGACTCCGGCGTCGAGGAGGTCGCGGAAGAGGTGCGGCCCACCCTCGGCAAGCACACACGGCATACCCGCTTTGCGAAGGCGCGCCACGACGGCCCGGAGATCGACATCCTTGTCTCCCTCGACCCAGACGTCGTCGCCTGCTGAACGGCCGGAGGAGGCGCAGGTGACAAGGATGGCGTCGCCGTCCCCGGCAGCGAGGGACTGGGGGAGGTCGCCGCTGCGACTCACGACGACGATGGGCTTCTTGCCACGCCGATACCCCTCTGCGCGAACGGTTCCCGCGCCCACCAGCACGCAGTCGGCCAACTCACGCTGAAGGTGGAAGATGCGACCATCGGCCTCGGTGTTGATCGATCCGCTGCGACTGTCCCCACCCACCGCGGACCCGTCGAGAGTGCTGACGAAGTTCGCTCGAACACCGCCGCCCTCGGGCCAAGCGTAGAGGCGCGACAGGTCATCGTCGCTGAGTAGCCCTGGAGAGAAGGAGCGTAAGTGGCTGTCGAGGAGGAGGCGCACATTGCGAGTCTGACACCCACAGGCCCCTGTTTGCCTGACAGGATGCCTGAATGGCTAAGAAGAGTGACAAGGACAAGAAGAGCAAGGACAAGGGCAAGAAGGGCAAGGGCGGGACACCATCCACCTTCACGGAGGCGTTGCGCGCCGGAGACGGTTTCGAACTCGCCTCACTCGATCCCCGGTCCACCCCCGCCTTCGACGGTGACAAGGCTGATGGCGAGGCCGCACTGGCCGCCTTGAGTGATGAGCTGGCTGAGCTGCAGGAGCGGCTCTTTGCCGAGTCCAAGGCCGGCGGCACGCGGTCGGTCCTGCTGATCGTCCAGGGCATGGACACGTCCGGGAAGGGGGGCATCATGCGTCACGTCGTGGGGGCCTTCGACCCCCAGGGCGTGCACATCACGTCCTTCAAGGCGCCCTCGAAGGAGGAACTCACGCACCCCTTCCTCTGGCGCATTCGCAACGCTCTCCCCACCGCTGGCCAGATCGGGGTGTTCGACCGGTCGCAGTACGAAGACGTGCTCATCGTCCGGGTGCACGACCTCGTTCCTCAGGCCCAGTGGTCCCGGCGCTATGCCCAGATCAACGCCTTTGAGAAGAAGGTCGTCGAGTCCGGCACCACGGTCATCAAGGTCATGCTCCACATCTCGAGTGACGAGCAGAAGGCCCGGTTGAGCGAACGCCTCGACCGACCGGACAAGCACTGGAAGTTCAACCCCGGTGACCTGGACGAGCGCGCGTACTGGGCGGACTACCAGGAGGCCTACCAAGCAGCCATCGAGAAGTGTTCGACCGTCGCTGCGCCCTGGTTTGTCGTGCCCGCAGATCGCAAGTGGTACGCCCGGTTGGCGGTCACCGAGCTGGTCCTCGAGCACCTCAGGGAACTTGACCCCCAGTGGCCGGAAGCCGACTTCGATGTCGAGGCGGAGCAGAAGCGGCTCGCCACGATGCGCTGATCCGATCAGGAAAAGGCGCGGTCGAGGATCTCTGTGACTTCGGCCGCGCCGACGCTGTCGAGCGTGCCGAACGTTGCCCCATGCCCGTTCGTGTCGAGTCGTCCAGCGATGAACGCGTCGGAGACGGCGTTGGGGGAGTGCTGCACGAGCAGGGCGGCCTGCAGGGTGACCGCGACATGTTCGACGATTCGCCGAGCCTGCCACTGGCCGTTCTCGGCTCCGGCTGCCGCCACGAGTTCGGGGATGGAGTCAATGGCGTGATCCAGGCGCAGGTCGTGGCCGCGGGCGATGGAAAGTTCGTTGTCGAGGGCAGCAACACTGGCCGGCTCCCGAGTCATGGCACGCAGGACGTCGAGTGCTCCGACGTTGCCCGACCCCTCCCAGATTGAATTCAGCGGCGCCTCGCGATAGAGGCGGGCCAGCCCGTTCTCCTCGATGTAGCCAGCTCCGCCCAGGCACTCCAACGACTCAGCGACCATGGCGGCGGTGCGCTTGCAGACCCAGAATTTGCCCAGCGCCACGCCGAGCCGGGCCAGCTCGCTCTCGCCGGCGTCGACAGCATGCGCCAACCTGAAGCCGAGCAACTCGGCCGCCTCGGCCTCGAGAGCGAGGTCGGCGAGGACGTTGCGCATGAGTGGCTGATCGATGAGCTTCGCGCCGAAGGCGCTGCGGTGACGCGCATGGTGCACCGCTCGCGTCAGGGCCTCGCGCATCGTTGCTGAGGATCCGAGGATGCAGTCGAGCCGGGTGGACGAGACCATCTCGATGATCGTTCGTATGCCGCGTCCGTCATCTCCCAGACGGACGGCCCAGGCCTGCTCGAACTCGACTTCAGAGGACGCGTTGGACCGGTTTCCGAGCTTGTCCTTGAGCCGCTGAAGGCGCAGGGCGTTGCGGCTGCCGTCGTCGAGAATCCGCGGGACGAGGAAGCAGGTGATCCCTGCTTCCGTCGTTGCCAGGACGAGGAAGACATCGCTCATGGGTGCCGAAAAGAACCATTTGTGGCCCGTCAGACGATAGGTGTCGCCACCCTCGATCGGACCGCCCGGACGTGACTCAGCGCGTGTCACGTTGGCACGAACGTCCGACCCGCCCTGCTTCTCGGTCATCCCCATGCCTGCGATCGCGGATCCCCTGTCCGAGAACGGCTTCAGGGCGGGGTCGTAGTCGCGCGAGGCCAGTTTGGGAAGCCAGCGGTCCGCGAGGGTGGGCGCAGTGCGCAAGGCGGGCGCTGCGGCATACGTCATGGAAATGGGGCAGAGGTGACCGGCCTCGGCCCGGGACCACGTGACGAAGCCGACAGCGCGCCTCAGGTGAGCTCCGGTGCCGGGCGGGCGCGTCCACGCCTCGGCCGTGAGCCCGTGCCCCACCGCTGTGCGCATGAGGTCGTGATAGCTGCGTTGGTAGGCCACCTCATCGACCCGGTTCCCGGCGCGGTCGTGAGTGAGCAGGCGTGGGGTGTTGCGTTGGGCATCATCGGCCCAATCCTGCGTCTCCCGACAGCCGGCCAACTCACCGAGGGAGATGAGTTCGGCGAGCTCGTCGGGCTGACCCCACCTGTCCATGGCTTCGACGGCAACAGCATCAGTGGCAAAAAGGTTGTGCCCGACAAAGTCCGGCACCTGGTTCACGACGTCGTGGGTCTGCACGAGCGAAACGCTAACCCGACGCGGTGCGGCGCAGGGAGAGTTGTGACCGGCTCGTGAGGTGCCCGGACGTGTCCCGGGCGGTCACCAGGGGGCCTGGCAGATAGCGTGAAGTGGTGACAAACGCGAAGCGACGCCTGCGGCGATGGCTGGCGCGGTTCCCTGCGTTGGAGTCGCTGGCGCGCCTCACGGTTGAGACGATCCGCATCTGCTTGCGCTATCGGGTGACGGGTTTGGCCTCCGAGGCCGGCTTCTTCGCACTGCTCTCCCTGCCTCCGCTCGTGCTCGGGCTTTTCGGTGGGGTCGGCTACGTCGGGCGATGGCTTGGGGAGGACACCGTCGAGACGGTGCGTCTGGCCATCGATGACTATGCGTCGCGCTTCCTCACGGACGACATCATCTCGAGAACGCTCGCGCCGACGGTCGATGA
>JBDSIV010000140.1:0-9366 GCA_039917755.1 Knoellia sp.
CGGTCGAGGAGCGACTTCGTCATCTGCTCGAACTGGGCGCGCGTGATGGTCTCGTCGAGGTGGATCGGACCTTCGGGCGTCATCGAGATGTACTGCGCCGAGATGTTGGTGCTCGTCGCGGTCGAGAGCTCCTTCTTGGCGCGCTCGGCCTCGTCACGCAGGCGCTGCATCGCGATCTTGTCCTTCGCCAGGTCCTGGCCCGTCTTGTTCTTCACCTGGGTGATGAGGTGCTTCATCAGCAGCTCGTCCCAGTCGTCGCCGCCGAGGTGGTTGTCGCCGTTGGTGGCGCGGACCTGGATGGTGGCGAAGCCGTCTTCGGGGTCCTTGCCCACCTCGAGGAGCGAGACGTCGAACGTGCCGCCACCGAGGTCGAAGACGAGGATGAGCTCGTCCTCCTTTCCCTTGTCGAGGCCGTAGGCGAGGGCGGCCGCGGTCGGCTCGTTGACGATGCGCAGGACGTTGAGGCCCGCGATCTCGCCGGCCTCCTTGGTGGCCTGGCGCTCGGCGTCGTCGAAGTAGGCCGGCACCGTGATGACGGCGTCGGTGACGGACTCGCCGAGGTAGGACTCGGCGTCGCGCTTGAGCTTCTGCAGCGTGCGCGCGCTGATCTCCTGGGAGGTGTACTTCTTGCCGTCGATGTCCTCGCTCGTCCAGTCGGTGCCGATGTGGCGCTTGACTGAGCGCAGGGTGCGGTCGGCGTTAGTCACGGCCTGACGCTTCGCGATCTCACCGACGAGGACCTCACCGCCCTTGGTGAACGCGACGACCGACGGGGTGGTGCGACCACCTTCGGAGTTCGCGATGATCGTGGGTTCGCCACCTTCGAGGACGGCGACGGCGGAGTTGGTGGTTCCGAGGTCGATTCCGACTGCACGAGCCATGTGGGTGTCTCCTTGTGTAGAGCAGGGTTGAGTTGCTTGCACTCAAGTTAGGAGCCTGTATGCCGGATGGCAAATCCAAGTGTCCAAACTTGCGTTCACTCGACTCAACTCTTGACCCTGCTCCCTTGTTCCCGCGTCGAACGGGATCGACCCCACCGCGCACAAAAAAGTGCGGACGCCCCTTCACAGGGGCATCCGCACGTCCACGACTGCTGAACACGCTGGTCAGCCGTGGCTCGAACCTCAGCTGACGAGGTGGGCGTAGGCCACGATGTTGTCGGCGTAGTGCCCGGTCTTGGGGTCGATCTTCCCACCGCAGGTGATGAGCCTGAGTTCCGCGCGTCCGCCGGTGTCGCCGTAGACCTCCGAGGTCGGGAACTCCGCCTTGGGATAGCGCGCCACGCGGTCCACGACGAACGTGGCCGTGGTGCCGTCCTTGCGCTCGACGATGGCCTTGGCGCCCTTCTTGAGCTTCCCGAGGTTGTAGAAGACGGCAGGTTGGCGGCTGCTGTCCACATGGCCGGCGATGACCGACGGGCCAAACTCACCGGGAGTCGGCCCACCGGCATACCACCCGGCCTGTTGGGCTTTTTGGGGTGCTTCGAGCTCACCGTTGTTGTCCAGGTTCAAATCAACGAGGCCCTTGGTGCTGACCTCGATGGAGGGAATGCGCAGCGCCACCGGCTCGCTGGGCGCCATGAGCGCACCGAAGTTGGCCGCCGGCCCCGCTGGTTTCGGAGTCGTCGGCGCATTTGGTGCGGCAGGGGCAGAGTCCGATGACGCTGAGGCCGTCGGGCTGGGTGCCGCGGCCTGCGCCTGGCTGGTGTCAGGCTGCGGTGGCGGGCCGGGAGCGGTGAGTGCCCTCGCCGTGATCCCGCCACCGAGCACGAGAAGCACCACGGTGACCACCGCGGCAAAAACACCGCGGCGGTCACCGAACTTCGTGGAGAGAGACATCAGATGCGGTTGGTCACCTTGCGGGTGGCGAACGCACCGGTGCCCATGGCGGCGAGGAGGAAGCCGCCACCGAGGGCCAGGCCAAGAGCCTGGTTGTTGTCAGCCGTGCCACCGCCACCGGTCTGCACGCCGCCGGCGGGAGCCGACGCGAGAACGCCACAGATGGCCGGGTCAGTCGCCTCGGTCGGGAGCTTCGGGTCGAGCTCGCTCATGGTCTCGCCGTCGTACTTGCCATTGTGGTTGTGGTCCACACCGTGCACGACGACAACGCTCTTGCCAGAGGAGATCGCGGCAGCGACGTCGGAGGAGACCGTGATGCTGCCACGCTCGTAGTTGATCTTGCCGCCCTTGGCGGCGTCGAAGCGGTCGACGGCGAGTGCGCTGTCGGGGGAGGTGTCACCAGTCTTGGTGAGTGAGACGACGATGGGCCCGTATGCCGGTCCACCCTCGGTCGTGTTCAACGTGCCGCCGCCGTCCTTGTCGTCTGCGGCAGTGGGGCACTCATGACGTGCGTCGGCCCCGAAGTGGATGTGCGCGGCGTGAGGGCTGTCGGCGAGCAGACCCCTGGCGGCCATGGTCACGTTGATCTTGTTGCCGTTGACGGTGACCATGGCGGTTCCGTTGGCCTTGACCCCGTTGAGGGCCACCGGCCGCAACTTGGCCATGGTGTTGCCGTCGGATGCGGAAGCGGCCTGCGCCATCCCCGCGCCCAGGGTGAGGAGCAGAGCCGATCCGAGGGTGGCTGTGCCGAGCTTCACTGTTGTGCGCATGCGGTTCTCCTTGGGTTGCGGGCCCGTGGCGGGTCCGTCGTGTAGAGCGTATGGACTATTGCTATTCGGAAGCGTGTTAGCAATGGATTGGTTTCTCGAGCAAATACATTTGGGGGAGCCACAACCAGCCATGCACTGCGCTCGCGTCTCTTGTGCGCAGCCTTCGATTTCCCGACGCAGACCGAAGCCCAGTGCGCAGGTCATGGATGGGCCAATCCAGATGCGGCTCCGCATCGAACTGTCTTGGTGGCCGACATCTCGGCCGCCCGAACCGGAGGCAACACCATGAACCGAACGCTCACGCTCCTCGTGCTCGCCTCAACGCTGGGTCTGGGCCTCTCAGCCTGCGGTTCCCCGGACACCAGTCCCGACGCTGGGGCATCCCCGACCTCGTCCACGTCCTCGATGCCCTCACCGGCGGCATCGGGCGCCACCAGCGCACCAGCGGATCCGTCCCCGGCCGCGACTGCCGAGACCGAGAAGGCCGTCATCTCGATCGCCGACTTCGCCTACACAGTGCCTGCCTCGGTTGCACCGGGCGCCACGATCACCATCAAGAACTCCGACAAACAGGCACACACGGTCACGTCCAAGGAGGGCGGGTTCGACGTCAAAGTGGACCCGAACGGGACGGCCACGTTGACCGCACCGAGCAAGCCCGGCAGCTATCCATTCGTCTGCTCCTTCCACGGGAACATGACCAGCACCCTGGTCGTGAAGTGACCTCCGCCCCGACCAGACCTCGGCACCACACCCCGTCAAACCTGGTGCCGCTGCTCCTACGCGGAGTCGTCGCCCTGTCGCTGGTGGTGGATGCGGTCGTCCACCTGCGGCTGGCGTCCGGCTATCAGCAGTCTGCCCCGAGCGGCATCGGCGCAGGAAACCTCTTCCGCATCCAAGCCGTGGTGGCGCTGGTCGTAGCGGCATGGGTGCTCTGGCGCGGTAGCCGGCTGGCACTGATCTCCGCCTTCGCTGTCGGCCTGAGCGCACTGTTTGCCGTCGTCCTCTACCGCTATGTCGACATCCCAGCCCTGGGGCCCTTGCCGGCGATGTTCGAGCCGGTGTGGTTCTTCGAGAAGTCCTTGAGCGCAGTCTTCGAAGGATTGGCTGCCCTTGCGGCTCTGGTTGCCCTGATCGTCGGGTCGCGCCGATCAGTTTCCTGAGCCCAGTGGGGCGGACGAGTCAATACACTGCATGCCATGGGGGAGAACTCCACCGTCAATCACGGTGTCCTGGGGCGGGCACGTGGGTTCGTCGCGGGCCGGCCCCGGACGCAGAAGGTGGGCGCAGGGGTCTCTGCGGCGTTGCTTGCGAGCGCGCCCTTCGGCGGCTTGTCGGGTCCGCCCGAGCCGGCCCCCGAAGCGGTGAAGATCGGCTCGCCGATCATGGTCGGCCCCTACAGGGTCGTCATCGACAAGGTTGTCGAGCTCCCGGATCTGGCACCCGCGGTGAAGCCCAAAGCCCCAGAGCGCGTCGTCGTCCTTGACTCGCACGTGACCCTCACGGGCGATCGACCCGAGTACGCCCTGACTCTGACGCAGAACCTCCGGATTTCTGGCGGTTCGGTCACAGCCGAGACACCGGACCTCTACCTCGTCGAGGACGCCACGAGGCTCTCCCGCATCAACCCAGACGTCACCTATCGGCTGGCGATCGCCTTCACCACGTCCGGCCCCTGGCGCAGCGACACGGTGACCGTGAAGTCCAACCTCGTGGAGTTCGTCCACGAAGACGCCCTGACCCTTGACCCCGACGCCTGGAAGTCGCGCGACAGGATCCAGTCACAGGGCACCCTCCCCCTGGTGAAGAAGTCATGAGGCGCAGCATCGCGACGGCCGCGTTCGTCATCGCCGCCATGGGGCTCGGCCGACTCGTCACCGACCATGTGCCCCTCGACGTGACGGCCGACAAACCCTTCATCCACACCGGCACAGTCAGCAAGGTCGTCGCGCTTGACTACGCCGATGTCACGATCACGGGCGTGCACGTCACCCCGACCGTCATGGGCAATCCCGCCTCCGTGGCAGGGGGTCGCTGGCTCATCGTGGACACCAAGCTCGTCGCTCATCACGCGCCCGTGGTGATGGGCGGCCTCTTCCTCGTCGATGGGCAGGACCGTCGCTACATCGCGTCGAACCGCGGCAGTGAGTGCACCACCAGCGTGGGCCTGGCCACCGAGGTCCCCTCCTATGCGAGTGTCTGCTTCGATGTCCCCAAGAAGGCCTTGGCGGGTGCCCGTCTTTTTGTCACGCGGGGCAGCTACGACAGTCACGAGGGCGCGTTCCGCCGCGACGATCTCGCCGACATTGATCTGGGCATCGCGGCGTCCGAGGTCGATGCCCTGTGGGCCCAAAAGGACGCCATCAACGTTAAGGAGGAGAGCATCCTGCCTCCGTCTGCGGATCGTCGATGACCGCCACGACGACGCGCTCGACCCGACAGCGTCGACCCAGCCGCTGGTGGGTCGCAGCAGTGCCCGTCTCGATCGTCGCCATGCTCGCCGCCAGCGGCTACCGGGTGCCCGTTTTCTGGTACCAATCCGGCCTCCACCACGAGATCGCCAGCGCCGACGCCGGCACGTGGGCCAACGTGAGCGAGCGCTACGCCGACGCCCACGGCGACACCACTCGCACCTACTCGGTGAGGTTTGCTGGGCTGGGAGGAGCCGACACGGCATACGAGTCGCGGGGAACGGACGTTGCTCTCCCCGACGGGATGGTCGCGCAACAGGTTCAGCTCGATTTCAGGGCCGCGCCGGACCAGGCCCTCAAGGACTGCGTGCTCACCCTCATCGACGACCAGGACCGGCAATTCAGGATCGGGCACCTGTTCGACGAGATCGGGCCACGCCAGTTCTCCTGTGTCCCCGAGCAGACGCCGGGACCGAGCCTCGCGGTGCTTACCAGTTATGTGCGCGGCGCCATCCCCATGGAGGAACAGCCCCGTCCTGTGGAGTGGTCGACGTCGCCCACCATCGCGGTGCCGAAGAACGCACGATTCGTGGCGCTGCGGATCTCGTTCGAGAACCCGGACTACGTCACGCTCAAGCTTGCGCGCTGACCTCTCGCGCGGCGGCAGGCTCGGGGTCGGTCATCGAGGTCAGCGCAAGCTTCGGGCCCAGCAGCCAGTCGATGGCAGCGGCAAGAAGCGCCGCTGCGAGCACCATCGTGATGGCCAGCCCGACGGCCTTCTCCATCGGCGCGATGGCGAGCCACGTGTTTGTTTCGAGCGGCCCGATTGCGAGTCGGAGGAGCTGACCGACGGCCCACGGGATGCGGATGACGAGGAGGAAAGCCAGGCAGAAGGTGAGCATCGGCAGGAGGCCTGCCGTCGCCATCATCCGCAGCCCGTTCCAGAACGCCGACCAGCGACCTCGCAGGTCGCTGATGAGTCCGTCGCCGTAGCGGCGCACGGGTGCGGGGATGCGCTCCCAGCGTGGGTTCGTCTCTCTCGCAGGGGTTTCGGGAGGGCTGAGCTTGTGACCGAGCACGACCGCGCCCACGGTGAGCCAGGCGAGCGGAACGATGACGACGGCGTCGATGGCTCCGAGGAGTCCGAAGAGCCAGGCCGTCACGGTGTCGACCGGACTGGCTAGGGGTCCAAGGTTTGCCACGACCGTGTCGTACTGGTCGAGCACGACCCGCGAAGCCCGCCGGGACTCAACCCACGAGACGCCGGCCTCGCGGATCCCATCGACCTTCTGCGCCACCTGGGAGGTGTAGTAGACCTCGACGAGCGCACCGAGGAACGCCAGCCAGAGGAAGTG
Source organism: Knoellia sp. (assembly GCA_039917755.1). Taxonomy (GTDB): domain Bacteria; phylum Actinomycetota; class Actinomycetes; order Actinomycetales; family Dermatophilaceae; genus Knoellia. The sequence goes on from JBDSIV010000140.1 coordinate 6,375, forward strand.
GGTGACGCTCTCGATCTTGCCGAGGGCATAACGCAGCACCCACGCAATGGCCACGATTGCGAGGACGACCTGCCAGTCATAGATCGCCAGGCGGCTCGCGAAGTCGACCTGCGTGGAGCCGTCGAGGCTGAACTGGTTGAACTCCGCGTAGGCCGCTGCGTTGGTGAACCGATACAGATCCTCTTTGAGCAGCCCGTAGGACACATAGACCGCGAGGAAGGGCACGAGCACCGACACGGCAACGTCGACGAGCCGCATCTCGCGCTTCTCGGTGCTCGCCTGCCTCGCCTCACGGTGGGACAGCTCCGCGACGTTGGTCAGGGAGCCGCGCGTGAGGTACAGCATCGCGATCATCGCTAGCAGGAAGCCCAGCGGTGCGATCACAAGGATGAGCTGGGCGATGAACGCGTTGTGGTCGCTCACCTCGACGGCCAGCCACAGGGCGCCGCTGCGAACCGCGAGCCCGAGACAGGCGATGACGATGAAGGGCGCCCAATAGATGCGCAGGAGTTGAGCCGCCGACAGCAGCACTGCGGGGATGTCCCTGACCCGCATGGCGTCGTTCATGTGTCCACCCCCCGTACCCCGGCGCCCGGCAGCGCCCGACATGTCGTCGCGAGCATACCCAGCGGCGGTCCTGCGCGGTCGGCTCTCGCGCTGCTCGGTCAGTTGGCCACGAGCTCGACCATCGGCAGTCCAACCTGCGCGTACAGAAATCGTGTCGTATGCCGGAAGCTCGGCTCGGGCGGCAGCGCGGAGGTCCTCGGGCGGGGTGCCGTCGTGCACGCGGGAACCGAGACCTCACGGTTTACCGTGGACCCTGACGACCTCGACACAAGGAGCACCCCATGCCCGGCCTCAAGAATCTTGCGGTGATCACCGCGGCGGCGAAGGCAGCCCAGCGCTACGTCCGCGAGAACCCCGACAAGGCGGACCAGTACCTCGGCAAGGCAGCCGAATTCGCCGACAAGCGCACCAAGGGCAAGTACTCGCAGCAGATCAACGGCGTCTCGTCCAAGGCCCGCAAGGTCATCGCTGGCAAGGAACGCCAGGTCGGCCCGGATGCCATCGCACCGGACCAGGACCCGGAGCAGGAGAAGCGACAGACCGGGAGTTGGTGACCCGGAATCCCCTCAGGGCGCTGCCGCTGCCGGCCCTCCTCGGCCGGTGGTGCGAGGGCGCTCGTAACCACCTTCGGGAGGCACCATCTCGGCGCGGACACCCAGGAGGCGAATCGGTCTGTCGTCCTCGAGTGCCCGCAGGAGGTCGATGGCCGTCGCGGTGATGACCTCGGGGTCGAACGTCGGCTCGAGCAGCTTGCGGATTCGGGTCGTGGTGAAGAACGGAGCGAAGCGCACCTTGAGGTGGACCCGCGCGCAGGCTCGGCCCTCGCGCCGGATGTCCTCGACGACCTGCTCGGTCAGAGTGCGCAGGGCGGCGTCGATCTCGGCGGGTTCCACGAGGTTGGACTGATAGGTCGTCTCGCGACCGTGTGCCCGGGCGACCCAGGGGGTGTCGTCGATGACCGTGGCGCCCAGGCCCCGACCGAGTCGCCCGTAGTGCGGTCCCATGCGCTGCCCGAACTCGGCGATGAGGACCTCGTCGGAGGCACTGGCGAGTTGCTGCACACTCTCGTAACCGTGGGATGCGAGGCGCGCCGCGATCCGGTTGCCGACACCCCACAGGGCCGTGGTCGGCCGTTCCCCCATGACGTCGAACCAGTTGTCGTCCGTGAGGACGAACGTGCCCTGCGGCTTGCCGAAGTCGGTCGCGATCTTGGCGCGCACGGTCGTGTCACCGATCCCGACCGAGCAGTGCAGCTGCGAAGCCTCGAGGACCTCGGCCCTGATCGCGTCGGCGTGCGCGACGGCCTCACCTGCGTCCGTCCCCGGCGTCTCGATCCCCACGAAGGCCTCGTCCCACCCGAGCACCTGAACCACCGCACCAGCATGGGCGCGCAGGGCCTCCATCACGACCGCCGAGGCCGCGTCATAGGCGGGGCCGTCGACGGGGAGGAAGACGGCATCGGGGAGCTTGCGGGCGGCGAGCTTGAGCGGCATACCCGAATGCACACCGAACTCCCGCGCCTCATAGGACGCAGTCGAGACCACGGCCCGCTCGGTCGGGTCCCCTCGCCCCCCGACGACCACCGGCAACCCGGCCAGCTCCGGGCGACGCAAGATCTCGACCGCAGCGATGAACTGGTCGAGGTCGACGTGCAGCACCCAACGGGCCATGCGACCCAGTGTGCCGTGGAGGTTGGACAGGAACACGGAGTACCTTCGGGCCAACCTGAGGGAGGTGGAGGACCTGAGCAAGAGCCCTGACGAGACGCACTCATTTCGAAGCCACCGCCTCGAGACCGTGCATGACGCCATCGTCGTCGGAGGGGGGATCGTCGGCCTCGCGACCGCGGCCGAGATTCTCCACCGGCGCCCGGGTGCCGACGTCCTCGTCGTCGAGAAGGAAGCCGCGGTCGGGCAGCACCAGAGCGGGCACAACAGTGGTGTGATCCATGCCGGGGTCTACTACGAGCCAGGGAGCCTCAAGGCCCGCTTTTGCCACGAGGGTGCTGCTCGGACCCGCGACTATTGCACCGAGAAGCGCATCCCCTTCTCTGACACTGGCAAAATGGTGGTCGCGACGACCGAGGCAGAGGTCATCCGACTGAAGGCCGTGACCGACCGAGCACGAGCCAATGGGCTCGGCGTGACCCCTGTCAGCGGCACTGAACTTCGCGAGCGCGAGCCCCACATCAGCGGGTTGGCCGCATTGCACGTCCCGAGCACGGGGATCACGGACTACCCCGCTGTATGCCGTGCCCTCGCTTCGGACATTTCGGCAGCCGGTGGTGTGGTGCGGACCTCCACCGCGGTCACCGCCATCGATGAGTCAGCGAGTTCGGTGACCCTCACTCTTGCGGGGCAGGGCGGCGAAACTGGTTGGTGCACAGCCGAGTCGGCGCGCCAGGTCATCGTCTGCGGGGGCCTGC
>JBDSIV010000141.1:0-18874 GCA_039917755.1 Knoellia sp.
CGCGCACGGCGCCGAAGGCTCCATTGCGTGTCCCATTGGGGCACAAAGTCGCGGGAGGGGCTAGCGGCAGGACAGGGTGTTCTTGGGGAGTGTGTCGGCGGCCTTGGAGAAGGCGGGCAACAACAAGGGCTCGGGGGCGTAGTCGCTCGGGATGAGCACCTCAATCGCCGGATCACGCCCGAACGTGGTGAAACGGGTTCCGTCACTCAGCTTCTGCGCAACCCAGCCCCTGCCGTCGACCTCGATGCAGTCATCAGTCGTGGGCCCCAGAGCGGGCACGCCGCACCGAGCGATGATGGCCGGATCCCCGTATGCCGCACCGGCGCTCGCGTTCGAAACCTCCCGACGCTCGTGGTTGCCGACCGTCGCCGGCCACGCTGAGGCGACCTCACGGCATACGTCGCTGTCAGCCAAGGGCGTGGGCGCGATCTCGACGGCGGACGAACACCCCGAGAGCATGATGACGGCGGTGGCGCCGAGCGCCACCGCCGTCATCGAATGCGTTCGTGATGACACGCTCAGACGTGAACCACCGTGCAGGTGAGGGTGCGGGTGATGCCCTCGACCTCTTGGATCTTGGCGATGACGAGCTTGCCGAGCTCGTCGACCGTCTCGGCCTCGACGCGCGCGATGCAGTCATAGGGGCCGGTGACGTCCTCGGCGAGGGCGACTCCCGGGATGGCCGCGATTGCCTGGGCCACGGCTGCTGCGCGACCGACCTCGGTCTGGATCAGGATGTAGGCCTGGACCACTGGGTGTCACCTCACTGTCAAGGAGGGCGTATGCCGCTCCGCTGGAGTCTTTGTCAACCGTCGCCGGGGCGTCGGTGTCTGCACGGTACCGTGCCGATGGTCTGCAAGTCTCGGGTGGTTCAGGAGGTGGTTGTGTGGTTGCGCCCACGACGATCGGCTCGGTCAGTGAGTCCGATCTGCTCGCGCGGATCATCCCGCTGTTCGGGGAGAGCCCCTTTGCCGGGTCCGGGGTGATCGTGCCCCCCGGAGATGACGCCGCCGTGATCACCGCGCGGGACTCTGTCGTCGTGACGACCGACTCGATGGTTCGCGGGCGTGACTGGCGCGACGACTGGTCGAGTGGCCACGACGTGGGCATCAAGGTCGTCGCCCAGAACGTTGCCGACGTCTCCGCGATGGGTGCGGTCCCGACCGGGTTGCTCGTCTCGGTGGCGGCGGACCCAGAGACCGAGCTCGACTGGGTGCTCGACCTCACCCGAGGCATCGCTGTCGGCGCCGAGGACGCCGGCTGCCCGGTGGTCGGCGGGGACCTGTCCTCGGCTCCGGCGGGGGTGGTCATCGTGGCCCTCACGGCGTTCGGTGACCTTCAGGGCCGCTCGCCGGTGCTGCGCTCAGGGGCGCGGCCAGGGCACGTCGTGGCTGTTGCTGGGTCGCTCGGCTGGTCCGGGTCAGGGCTCGCGCTCTATGAAAGTGGGGCCCAGGACCCGATCTCGCCCGCCGCCGGCCCCCGCCACCTCAGCCCAGTCGACAGGGCAACGTCGCTGCTCATGTGGTTCCACCGTTCCCCGCGTCCCCCCTGGGAGTCCGGACCGGTGGCAGCGGACGCCGGGGCCACCTCGATGATCGACCTGTCCGACGGGCTCGTGCGTGACGGTGGGCGGGTCGCCACCGCCAGTGCGGTCGAGCTCGAACTGGACGAGGCGCTGCTGCGCGAACACTTCCTCGCCGGGCCGATCGAACTCGCCCTCGGTGCAGAGGCTGGGATGCGGCAGGTGCTGTCCGGGGGAGAGGAGCACTCGCTGCTTGCGACGTTCCCCGCGGATGCCGTGCCCGAGGATGCCCACGCACCCTGGAGGGTCATCGGCCGCGTGGTGGAGGCCGGCCCAGAGGGTCCGCGGCTCACCGTCGGTGGAGCCGTCCCGAGCGTGACCGGATGGGACCACTTCGCCGGCTGACCGGCATACCTGCTGGTCGACTTTGTGCCCCGTTGGGACAGCTCGCTGGCGCTCGCCGTCCCAACGGGGCACAAAGTCGCGATGAGACATGCGAAAGGGCGCCGTCCGCAATGGACGGCGCCCTTGCGGGATGCAGCTAGGGGTCAGCGCTTGACCTTGCCGGCCTTGAGGCAGGAGGTGCACACGTTGAGACGCTTCGGGGTCACGCCCTTGTCACCGACGAGAGCCTTCACGCGCTGGATGTTGGGGTTCCAGCGTCGCTTGGTGCGGCGGTGCGAGTGCGAAATGCTGTGGCCGAAGCCGGGTCCCTTGCCGCAGACATCGCAGTTGGCAGCCACGGTTGGTCTCCTTGAGTCAGGTGTCAAACGAGACGACCGAATGGCCAGCCGTCTCAGGTCAGTGGATTCCGGTGCCCGCCCCAAGGAATGGGGCTCACGCGGAACCGTCAAAGAGTAGCCGAGTTCGGGTGTGGCTCCAAAACGAGCCGGGACCGCCCGATAGCCTGCCACGGTGCCAGTCGTTCTCGATGCCGATGGAGCCCGCCTCTGGGCGGCACTCACCCGCGCCGCCTTCGCGCTGCGGCGCACCGAGATCGATGCGCTCAACGTTTTTCCGGTGCCGGACGGTGACACCGGCACCAACCTCTATCTCACGATGGACACCGCCATCAACGAACTCAACCGTCTCCATGGGGCCCAGGGCACTCTCGGGACGGCAACCCTTGTCGACGAGGCCCGCGACCTCGCTCGCGCCATGCTCATGTCGGCGCGGGGCAACTCCGGGGTCATCGTGAGTCAGATTGTGGCCGGTATCAGTCAGGTGATCGTCGAGGAGGAACTCACAGGGGTCGACGGTGACGCCCTGGCTCGAGCGGTCACCCGCGGTGCCGAACTCGCCCGGGCCAGCGTCGCGCACCCGCAGGAGGGCACGATTCTCAGCGTCGCGGACGCGCTCGCCGAGGCTGCCCGTGAGCGTGCCGACGCCGGTGGGGACGCTGCCGACGTGGCCGCAGCCGGTGTCGCCGCGGCGGAGACCGCCCTGGCCGGCACTCCTGAGCAGTTGCCGGCCCTTGCCCAGGCCGGAGTGGTCGACGCTGGTGGCGCCGGTTGCCTGCTCATGATCGAGGCTCTGCACCGCGCCCTCACGGGCGACTGGACCAGCGACGAGGGCACTCTGCATCACGCGGCTGATGACTTGGTGCCACGCGCGTCCTGGCACGCAGGGGCCACGGCCAACGCGTCGGTGCCCGGCCCGGCGGCGGCTGGGGTCCTTGCTGCTGGGGGCGTGCGCGACCCTCTCGACGCCCCGGTGGCGGGCTTGGACGGACCAGCGTTCGAGGTCATGTTCCTGCTCGACGACAGCGATGCCGACAGGGTGGGCATGATGCGCACCGCGCTCGATGGGTTGGGCGACTCCTTGCTCGTCGTCGGAGGGCCGGACCTGTGGAACGTCCACGTTCACGTCGACGACGTGGGCGCTGCGGTCGAAGCCGGGATCGTGGCCGGCCGACCGCACCGCGTCAAGGTCACCCACTTCGCCACCCAGATCGCGGCCAAGGAACCCCAACAGTTCGCTGTCGTGGCCTGTGCAGCCGGGCCCGGGATGGCCTCGATCCTCGCCGAGGCTGGTGCCGAGGTCGTGCTGAGTGCGCCCGGCTCGCGGGCCTCGGCGGGTCAGCTCCTCGATGCCATCCGCCGCACTGGTGCTGGTTCCGTCGTCGTGTTGCCCAACGACAAGGACACGCTCATGGCGGCCGAGGTTGCGTGTCGGGCTGCCACCGATGATGGCCTCGTCACCGTGATCGTCCCAGCCCGCACCGCCGTCCAGGGCCTCGCGGCTCTGGCCGTCGTCGACTTCGACAAGGGCCTGCGCGAGAACGCGATCAGCATGACCGGAGCCGCGGTCGCGACGCGCCACGGAGCTGTCTCGATCGCCTCGCGTGAGGTGCTCACCTGGGCAGGGTCGGTGTCCGTCGGGGACATCCTCGGCATCGTCAGCGGGGACGTGGCCCTCATCGGCGACGACCTCACCGACACCGCCGTCGAGGTTCTCAACCGCCTGCTGTCTGGTGGCGGTGAACTCGTCACGCTCGTGTCCGGCGCCGATGCGGACCCCGCTTTCATCGATGCTGTCGAGGCGCGTCTCGCCAAGGACCATGGCGAGGTCGAGGTCGTGCGCATCGCCGGCGGGCAGCAGGTCTATCCCCTTCTTGTGGGGGTGGAGTAGCCCGGTGTACGACGAGTCGACGCCGCTCACCAAGGTGCTGGACAAGCGAGAGGCAAAGAAGTTCAAGGACTCACGAGACATCGCGACCGTGGGTGACCTGTTGGCCTACTGGCCGCGCCGCTACCAGACGCGTGAGAGCAACCTTGGCGCAGCGATGGTCGGGTCCTACATCGTCGCCGTGGCCGAGGTGAAGTCAGCGACCACCCGGGCCATGAAGGCCCGTCGCGGCAAGATGCTCCAGGCCGTCATCACTGATGGCACCAGGGACCTTGAGATCACCTTTTTCAGCGCCTACGGGCACGAGGGCAAACTGGTGCCGGGCACGCGCGCCCTCTTTGCCGGCAAGGTCTCCTCGTTCAACAACCGCCTTCAGCTGGCCCACCCGGGCTACTCCCTGCTGAGCGACTTCGACCACGGGGACCGACGCGACCTCATCCCCATCTACAAGAGCGTGGGCAACCTCCACACGTGGACGGTCACGGAGTGCGTGCGCATGGTCCTCGACCTCCTGCGGGAGAGTCCGGAGCCGATCCCCGAGGAGATCCTGGACCGGCGCAACCTTGGCGACCGCACGTCGGCCCTGCGCGGCATCCACACGCCCGAGTCGCGGGCCGAGGTCGACGCGGCACGCCGACGCATGTCCTACGAGGAGGCATTCATCCTCCAGGTGGCGCTTGCGCAGCGACGGGCTCGTCAGGCCGCGGAGTCGACCCTCGCGCGGGTGCCGCGGGAGGGCGGGTTGCTCGATGCCTTCGACGAGCGGCTGCCGTTCAGTCTCACCGCCGGCCAGGTGGAGGTCGGTGAGACGCTCGCCGCCGAGATGGCCCGCGACGTCCCCATGCACCGACTCCTCCAGGGTGAAGTGGGCTCCGGCAAAACCGTCATCGCCGTGCGCGCGATGCTCGCGGCAGTCGACGCTGGGGGGCAGGCCGCGCTGCTCGCCCCGACCGAAGTACTCGCCATGCAGCACCACCGCTCCATCTCGGCGATGCTTGGCGATCTCGCCGAGGGCGGAATGCTCGGCGGCAGCGACATCGGCACTCGCGTCACCCTCCTCACCGGCAGCATGTCTACGGCCTCCCGACGCAAGGCCATGCTCGACATCGCGAGTGGTGATGCCGGGATCGTCATCGGCACCCATGCGCTCATCCAGGAGCACGTGAGCTTCCAGGACCTCGCCCTGGTTGTCGTCGACGAGCAACACCGTTTTGGTGTCGAGCAGCGAGATGCGTTGCGGGGCAAGGCTGCTCAGCCGCCCCACGTCCTCATCATGACCGCGACACCGATCCCGCGCACAGTCGCGATGACGGTGTTCGGCGACATGGAGACCTCGACTCTCAGTGAGCTGCCTGCCGGACGCGCCCCCATCACGACGCATGTCGTCCCCGAAGGCAAGCCGGGTTGGCTCCAGCGCACATGGGAGCGCATCGCCGAGGAAGTGGGGCAGGGACGCCAGGCCTACGTCGTGTGCCCGCGCATCGGCGATGACGACGAGCCCGATGAAGAGGCCGAGATTTTCGCGCCCGACGCAGCGAGGGGAGCCGACGACGACGACGGCTTCGACGGCACTGCCAGCGACGAGGAGGCACCTCCGCCCCGCCCACTTGCCTCTGTTCATCGCGTCCATGCCGAACTTCTCGACAACCCGGCTCTCGACGGCCTGCGCATCGAGATGCTCCACGGCCGCCTCCCAGCCGACGAGAAGGACGCGGTCATGCGCACCTTTGCAGCGGGCGACATCGACGTCCTCGTCTCGACGACCGTCATCGAGGTCGGGGTCGACGTCCCACGGGCCAGCGTCATGGTCGTGATGGATGCCGACCGCTTCGGTGTCTCGCAACTGCACCAGCTGCGGGGACGCGTCGGACGAGGCGGCCTCCCGGGGCTCTGCCTGCTCGTGCACTCAGGCGAACCAGGAGCTCCGCACGAACGCCTCGACGCTGTGGCCGGCACGACCGATGGCTTCGAGCTGGCACGCATCGACCTGCGTCAGCGCCGCGAGGGCGACATTCTCGGCTCGTCCCAGCACGGCGTCCGCAGCCAGTTGCAGTTCCTCCACGTCCTTGAGGACGAGGAACTCATCGGGGAGGCCCGCGAAGATGCCTTCGAGGTCGTCGCCGCCGATCCTGACCTGTCCGCCCATCCCCGGCTGGCCGAGCTCGTCCACGCGCGCATCGACGCCGACCAAGCGGCCTATCTGGAACGAGGGTGAGGCGCCCATGACCCGCATCATCGCTGGCACCGCCGGTGGCCGTGAGCTGAAAACGCCACCGGGCCGCGGCACCCGACCCACGAGCGACCGAGTGCGCGAGGCGCTCTTCTCCGCTTTGGCGGCGCGCGACGCGCTCGCAGGCGCTCGAGTTCTTGACCTGTATGCCGGCTCTGGCGCCCTGGGTTTGGAGTCCGCCAGTCGCGGAGCGGTCGAGGTGACCCTGGTCGAGTCCGATCGCACCGCTGCCTCTGTGGTCCGCGACAACGCTGCCCGGCTCGGGCTGCGCGCAACCGTGCTCGCGACCACCGTCTCCTTGGCCCTGGCAGGTGCACCGCACGAGTGCGACCTCGTCTTCCTTGACCCGCCCTACGACCTCACCGAGGAGTCGCTCTCAGGCGACCTCTCGGCTCTGGTCACGCGGGGCTGGCTGGCCGAGGGTGCCCTGGTCGTCATCGAACGCTCGAAGCGGTCCGACGAGCCAACCTGGCCTGACGGCCTCGAGCCCGAGCGGTTCAAGAAGTACGGCGAGACCGTCATTTGGTACGCCACGAACTGAGGCGCTGTTCCTCCGGCACAACGTCCCCGGGATCAGCAAGGATGCCGGGATGACTGACTTCGAGATTCCCCGACCGACCAGTGGTGACGTCCTTGAGCTCATCCTCGATGACCACCGCCTTTTTGAAGACCTGCTTCGCCAGGCCCGACGCAACGACGTCGACCGCGAAGCGGCTCGCTCGGCACTGACCGAGCTGCTCGTCGCCCACGCGGAGGCCGAGGAGGAGAAGGTCTATCCCACGCTGCGCAAGAAGCGCGCGATCGGGACGCACGAGGAGGAGCACGGCGAGGAGGAGCACGCCGAGATCACCGAGGCGATCGTGGGCTTCCTCGAGGCCAAGGGCACCGACACCGACGCCTACGACTCTGCCCTCGAAGAGCTGGCAACGGTGGTCAACCACCACAGCAACGAGGAGGAGCAGACGATCATCAACCCGGCCCGCGACGACGTTTCCGTGGAGGAGCGCGAGAAGCTTGGCGTGGCCTGGGCGACCCGGCGCAACGAGCTGCTCGAGCAGGGCTGCGCCAGCCTCGCACAGGTCAAGACTCTCCTGCACCAGGCCGAGGGCGAGGGCAAGATCGCGGCTCCTGACGCTCGCGACACGGCGGACGAGATCAAGGAGGAGGCCAAGGAGGAGGCCAAGAAGGTCGAGGAGGCCTCCAAGGAGAAGGAGAAGGGGAAGGAAGGCTGAGTCGGTCCTTCGTGCAGACCGTAGGCTGGAGAGCGTGAGCGAACAGCAGATCAGGCGAGCCGTTTGTCCCGGCTCCTACGACCCGATCACCCTGGGCCATGTGGACGTCATCACGCGCGCGGCCGCGCTCTACGACGAGGTCGTCGTCGCGGTCCTTCACAACCCGGTGAAGAGCGGCACCTTCACCGTGGAGGAACGCATCGGCTTCATCGAGCGCGCAGTGCCCGAGGCTGTCGCCTCACGCGTGCGGGTCGAAGCGTTCGCGGGGCGCCTCCTTGTCGACGTATGCCGTGACGTCGGTGCCGATGCCATCGTCAAGGGGCTCCGTGGCGAGACCGACTTCGCCTACGAGTTGCCGATGGCGCTGATGAATCGTCACCTCACCGGGGTGGAGACCGTCTTCCTGCCGGGATCACCGGAGTTCGGGCATGTCTCGAGTTCGCTCGTCAAGGAGGTCGCGAAGTTCGGGGGCGACGTGGTCGGGCTCGTCCCCGACGAGGTGCTGGCGGCGATCAACGCGCAGGTCGCGCAGTCGAACGCCTGATCGGCCGAACTTCATGCCCCGAATCCACCGGAGAGCGTGAGTGTGGGCCCCTGCGGGTGGAATACGGGCAAGAAGTCGGGCAGCAAGAGCAGTGGTGGGCGGACGGCATACCGAGGATGAAAGGTGACCGCATTTGGGGAGCGGGCACCCCCTCCGGTACCTTTGATCTTCGGTCTGCGTCAGCCGTGACGACGGACCGAATCACTCGACCATGGCAAGGGCAATGACTCGTCTCGATCCTCGGTCTCCTCTGGTGCTCGACACCAAGGAGGTTGGCCGGCGACCCGGTTCGATGGCAGAGCTCTCACGCGTGGTCGAAGCGCCAGCCGAGTTCGGCACGGAGGTGTTGCGCGTCGCTGAGGGGGAACCTTTGGCGGTGGAGGTGCGACTCGAGTCCGTTGTCGAAGGAGTTCTGGTCAGTGGTTCGGTGCAAGGCACGGCGACCGGCGCCTGCGTGCGGTGCCTGGATCCGATCAGCCACGAGGTGGCTGGGACGTTCCAGGAATTGTTCGCCTACGCCGATCGCAACGCTCACCACCAAGAGGTGGGCGACGAAGAAGCAGCCGAGGTGTATCTCGTCGAGGACGGTCTGATCGACCTCGAGATGGTGCTCCGGGATGCGGTGGTGCCCTCACTGCCGTTCCAGCCCGTGTGTCGTCCGGATTGCCCTGGGTTGTGCTCCGTTTGCGGAGCGCACCTCGCGGACGACCCGGACCACGCACATGATGTGATCGACCCCAGGTGGGCGGCTCTCACGGACCTCGCGTCCGAGTCGTCCACGACACAGACTTCAGATAGGACCTGACGTGGCTGTTCCGAAGCGGAAGACGTCTCGCTCAAACACCCGCCACCGCCGTGCCAACTGGAAGGCCACTCCGGTCACCCTGACCGCATGCCCCCAGTGCAAGGCCCCGACGCAGCCACACGTTGCGTGCCCGTCGTGCGGCACCTACAACGGCCGCCACTACGGCGTTGCCGAGCGCACCGAGCACCAGGGCTGAGCCCACTCCTCATGGGGAGGGGCTCGAACGGCCCGGTGGCCAAGACGCCACAGCGCCCCGTCGCTGAGCTTCACCAGCACCTCACCGAGGTGACGGGTGGGGACATCGACGAGGCGTTGCTCGGGCGTGCCCTGACACACCGGTCCTACGCCTACGAGGCGGGGGGCATCCCGCACAACGAGCGTCTGGAGTTCCTCGGCGACTCGGTGCTGGGTCTGGTGGTCACCGACACCCTCTACACGACCCACCCCGACCTCACTGAGGGCCAGCTCGCCAAGTTGCGGGCCGCCGTGGTCAACATGCGTGCCCTGGCGATGGTGGGGCGCACGCTCGGTTTGGGGGACTACCTCCATCTCGGTCGCGGTGAAGAGTCGACGGGCGGGCGCGACAAGGACTCGATCCTCGCTGACACCGTCGAGGCCGTCATCGGTGCCACCTATTGCAGTGCGGGCCTCCTGGCCTCCGGCGCCCTCGTGCACCACCTTCTCGACCCGCTGATGGCCAAGTCGGCCACCCTCGGAGCCGGACTGGACTGGAAGACGAGCCTTCAGGAGATCGGAGCCCTGCACTCTGCGGGTTCCGTCGAGTACGTCCTCGAGGAGGAGGGCCCCGAGCACGCCAAGACCTTCAGCGCGCGCGTGCTGGTCGGTGGCGAGGAGCACGGCTCCGGCGTCGGCCGCACCAAGAAGGACGCCGAGCAGCAGGCCGCCGCGCAGGCGTGGCAGGCACTGCGAGACCGTCACGGGGACGGGGAGTCGACTGCGCCCCTGCCCGACCTCGGCTGAGCGTGACCTGACCCGTGCCCGAGATGCCCGAGGTCGAGGTGGTCCGACGCGGTCTGGCTGACCACGTGGTCGGACGCCGCATCACGGCTGCGTCCTTCACGGGTGACCGGGTGGCGCGGCGCCACATTCCCGGACCGGTCGATCTTGCTGAACGGATCACCGGTCTCGAGATCAGGCAGGCGCGCCGACGAGGCAAGTACCTCTGGCTCGTCCTCAGCGACCAGGGCCAGCCGGTCCACGGGCTCATCGCTCACCTCGGCATGAGCGGCCAGCTGCTCGTCGAGGCTTCCGACGCCCCGGACGAGAAGCACCTCCACGCCCGCTTCACCTTTGCTGACGGCGACCCCGAACTGCGGTTCGTCGACCAACGCACCTTCGGCGGCTTTGCCATCGACGACCTCGCCGATGACGGGGTGCCCCACCAGATCGCGCACATCGCTCCCGATCCGTTCGAACCCTCCTATGACCAGGCTGCGGTCGTGCGCCGGATCAAGGCCAGCGACAGCGCGATCAAGCGGATGATCCTCCATCAGGGTGTCGTGTCCGGGATCGGCAACATCTATGCCGACGAGGCCCTGTGGCGTGCGCAGGTCCACGGCGAACGACCCTCGAGCAGCCTGACGAAGCCGGTGATCTCGCGGGTGCTCGACCACGCGCGCGAGGTCATGGCCGCAGCCCTGGCGCAGGGAGGGACGAGCTTCGACGCGCTCTATGTCAACGTCAACGGCGCATCCGGCTACTTCGACCGGTCGCTGCACGCCTATGGCCAGGAGGGCAAACCCTGCGCGCGCTGTGGCACCCCTGTCCGGCGCGAGCAGTTCATGAACCGCTCCTCGTTCTCGTGCCCGACCTGTCAGCCACGACCAAGGGCCCGCCGCAGCGCCTGAGACTCTGGGGGGCGCATCACGGAATGGGGAGCTCCTTGAGCGTGACCGCTTTGCCGGTATGCCGGGTGCTCAGGTCCGCGAACGCCTGTCGGATGGTCTTGGCATAGAGATGGGCACCGATGAGGGAGGGGTGCATCCCGTCGGACTGGAGTTGGCCACTCGTGCCTTCGAGGGCGGCGTCCCAGTCGGCGAGGGCGACGTTGTCACGTCCGGCGATGAGGTCCTTGAGGGCCGCGTTGTCGGAGGCGATCCGGTTGATGCGGCCATGCAGGGTGACGAGGACGACCATGCGGTCGGGACCCAGGGCATCCAGGGTCTGGCGCGCTCGCTCAAGATCAGTCCCGGCGTTGGTGCCCAGCGCAATGACGACGGCGCGACGGTTGGCCACGCCTCGTGTCTGGACGAGCTTGAGACCTTCGGCCCACTGACGGTTGGAACGGGCGTCCATGCGGATGCCCGGGAAGTAGTAGCGCAGGGCATGGACGCTGCCGACCATCATCGAGTCGCCGTAGCCATCGATGTCGGCTCCGGTTGGCATCACCCAGGTTTGCGCGATCGGCGCGGGCTTCCTGACCGTGTCGGAGGGCTGGCCGGATCCCCTCGTGGACGACGCGGGCGAGGGTGCCGTCGAGGCAGAGGGGGCCGTGGCCGAGATCGTGGCGGCCGAGGCGTTGGCATCGAGAAGCTGCTCGACCCGGGTCCGTGTCGGGGCCGTGACGAGGACAACGGCCAGCACGATGGTGAGGACGGTGACGGAGGCCCAGACGGCGCGGGCGGTGCGTGTGCCGGCGTAGCGAATGGTGTGCAGGAGGTGGCGGGCCGACCCTGCGAAGCCGCGCTGTCGAACCGGCGTCTCGATGAGGCGATAGGACAGGTCGGCGATGGCCACCGTGACGACGACGCACCACAGCCGGGACCAGAGATAGTGGTCGGCACCGCGAGAGCCCCAGGGCAGGTCGGCCTCGACGATGAGGATGACCGGCCAGTGCCACAGGTAGAGGCCGTAGGAGCGTTCCCCGATCCAACGCAGCACCGGGAGGTTGAGCATCGTCCTCAGGGGAGTGGGGCGCTCGACCACGCCGAGCACGAGGACGGTGGTGGCAAGCGAGGCGGCAAGGAGGCCCCCTCGGAACGTCAGCGGATTCGACTCGTCGAGGAACGCGACGAGTCCCACGAGGGTGGCGCCAGCGAGAGCGACGGCGGGCACCCTCACCCGTTGCCAGGTGTCGGTCGACGTCCAGGCGCGGTGGGGGGCGGCCCACGCGAACGCGAGCGCGGCACCGAGCATGAGTCCCATGAGGTGGGTGTCGGTGCCGTAGTAGACGCGGGTCGCGCCGAGCGAGGGGTCGAATCGCGTGGCCATGAGAACGGCGGACGCGAGGGCAAGGGCGACGGCCACGCCGGCGCGGGCCCTGGACGAGGGAGCGATCCGCAGGAGGGCGAGGGCCACCAGGGGCCACAAGAGATAGAACTGCTCCTCGACCGCGAGCGACCAGAGGTTCATGAGCAACTGGGGAGCGGTGCTGTGGAAGTAGTCGGATCCGGCCGCGATCTCGAGCCAGTTGCTCGTGAAGGTCAGGGCACCGATTGCCTGACGACGGATGCCGACGAGCAGGTCGGTCTCGACGAGTCGGGCGAGCAGGATGACGCTCGGCACGAGGACGAGCAGCGCCGGCACGAGCCGGCGGGCGCGCCTGGTCCAGAACCCCCACAGGTCGATGCGCCCCGTGTGCGCCCGCTCGCGCACGAGCAACGTCGTGATGAGGAAACCAGAGATGACGAAGAAGACGTCGACCCCGAGGAACCCTCCCGGTAGCCATCGCGGGTCGAGGTGGAACGCGAGGACGGCGAGGATCGCCACGGCACGCAGTCCGTCGAGGCCCGGCAGTCGACCCGCCGAACTCGACGCTGCGTTGCGGGACCGGACCGACTCGCTCGTGGTTCCGGGCCCCGCCGCTGGGGTCTCCACGCTCATGACCTCAGGTTATGGACGGGCACCGACAGCGTCCGGGAGGCGCGCTGGGCAGCGGCCGACCTACCATCAGCGCCATGGAGAGCAGCCTTGATCCGGAGAGCGACGGACTCCAGCTCGTCCGTGTCACCGTCACCGTCAGGGGCCGGGTGCAGGGCGTGGGATTCCGGTGGTGGACAAGAGCCCGGGCGCTGGAACTTGGGCTCGCAGGTCATGCACGCAACACCTCCGACGGGCGGGTCGAAGTCGTCGTCCAGGGCTCACGAGGAGCCATCACTCGACTCGTCGATCTCCTCGGCGAACAGCCCTCGACGACGCACCGGCCGGGCGAGGTCGTCTCGGTCTCGGGGCCCCTCGTGAGCGAGCCGCGCGAAGGAGTCACGGGCTTCGTCGAGAGGTGACGGAAGCACGCGTCGGCAGCGGACGGCATACCGGCTCGTGGGACGTGGTGACTGCGCAAGGGGAACATTCCTACGATGGTGCGATGAGTGACGTCCCTCCCGAGTTGGCCCGCCTGCGTTCGAGCATCGACAACATCGATGCGGCTCTCGTGCACCTGCTCGCCGAGCGTTTCAAGTGCACCCAGCAGGTTGGTGAGCTCAAGGCGATGGAAGGTATGCCGCCTGCCGACCCGGCGCGTGAGGAGCGTCAGGTCGCGCGGTTGCGCGGCCTTGCGAACGACAGTGGGCTGGACCCCGAGTTCGCCGAGAAGTTCATCAACTTCGTCATCGCCGAGGTCATCCACCACCACGAGTCGATCGCCAAGGGCTGACCGTCTGTCCAGCAGGTGACATTCTTTCGACAACATCGCAGCGTGGTCATGCGAAGACAGATGAATGCAGCCCCCTGCGGCTAGCCTGCGAGAGTTGTTCAGGCAAAGGAGCCGCAATGATCCGCTACCTCGACGGTCGGCGCGCCAGTGTCGTCCTCGACCGGGCCAAGGTGCGCAAGGTGTTGCAGCGCGCCAAAATTGTGGGCGAACCCCTCGCAGTGCTGCCCTCCGACTCCACGGAAGTCGCCCAACTGTTGGCAGATCCAGGATTCTCGCAGGGTGTGAAGTCCGTCGCCGTCAAGAACGGCCTCGAGCCTGAAGAGGCCCGAACCACTGCGGCCACCGCCCTGCGCAGCCTCGGCGCCGAGCACACCGCGCGCGCTGGAGACGTCTTCCGGGCCTTCATCGGTTGGATGTCGCGGGCCCACGACTTCCGCTACGACGAGGAGGCCGGGCGCCGCTTGCGCGTCCTGGACCGCAACCACTCGCTCCTCTTCCTCTTCTCACACCGCTCCTATCTGGACATCGAGTTGTATGCCGCACTGGAAGCGAGCGGCATCTCGGCCCCCTACTTCATGGGCGGTGCCAACCTCGACTTCTTCCCGTTCGGCGCCCTGGCCCGCAAGGTCGGCGTGGTCTTCGTCAAGCGCTCCACCACGGACTCGCCGATCTACCGCTTCGTGCTGCGGTCCTTCATCGGGCAACTGACCCGCAACCGCAAGAATCTCGCTTGGTCGATCGAGGGTGGACGGACCCGGACGGGCAAGCTGCGACCCCCGACGTACGGCATCCTGCGCTATGTCGTCGACGCGATCGAAGCGGTACCGGACGGTCCCGAGACGCTCATCGTCCCCGTGTCCATCGTCTATGAACAGCTGCATGAGGTCAGCACGATGACCTCCGAGTCGCGCGGTGGCAAGAAGCGCCCCGAGGATCTGCGGTGGCTCATCAACTTCACCCGTTCGCAGGGCGACCGACTCGGCAACGCCTATCTGGAATTCGGCGAGCCGATCCCGGTCCGCGAGCGCCTCGCGGAAATGCGGGGGGAGAACCCAGCCGGGGAAAACGTCGTCGAACGGCTGGCCCTCGACACCTGTCACCGGATCAACCGGGCTACCCCCGTCACGGCCACCGCGGTCGTCTGTGTCGCCATGCTGGCCGCCGACCGATCCGTGACCCTCGACGAGGTGCTCGAGACGGTTGCCCCCCTCGCCGATTACCTCGAGCGGCGATCTTGGCCGGTGGCGGGCGCTCTCAACCTCACCGATCGAGCCACGATCAGGCGCACCCTCCAGGAGCTCAGTGCCTCAGGCGTGCTGGTCGCCTTCGACGGCGGACTCGAGACAGTGTGGGGCGTCGCTGAGGAGCAGCATCTCGTGGCGGCCTTCTACCGGAACACCGCCATCCATGTCCTGGTCGATCGGGCGATTGGTGAATTGGCCCTTGGTGCTGCGACGGAGGGCGGCGACGACGGGGCACGAGTGGCCGTGAAGGAGGCGTTGCGTCTGCGCGACCTGCTCAAGTTTGACTTCTTCTTCCCGTCGCGACAGGAGTTCGTGGGCGAGCTGGTGAAGGAAATGAGCTACCTCGACGTTGACGCTGCGAGTCACCTGAACGACTTCGACGCGGACCAGGCTCGACAGTGGCTCGCTGGAGCCCGGCCGCTCGTCGCCCACCTCGTGCTCCGACCGATCCTCGAGGCCTACCTCCTCGTCGCGGAGCGGCTGGCAGCCTGGGACGACAGCGAGTTCGAGACCTTCGACGAGAAGCGCTTCCTTGACGAGTGTGTGAGGGTGGGCCGTCAGTGGTCGCTGCAGCGGCGAATTGCCAGTGCGGAGTCGATCTCCCTCGAGCTCTTCAAGCCGGCCCTGCGCCTTGCCCGACATCGCGGCCTGCTCGCATCCACGGGGGAGGAGTCGATCAAGGGGCGTGAGGACTTCGCGCTCGAGCTGCGCGAGACGGTTCGCCGCGTCAACCAGATCGCCGATGTGGCCAAGGGCACGGGAGGACGATGACCGGGGTGGAGGAAGTGATCGCCGCGGTGCGGGCCGCGCCCCCTGGCCCTCAGGTCGGGGCGTTCTTTGATCTCGACGGCACCCTTGTGCGCGGTTATACGGCTGGCACCTTCTATGCCGACCGGGTGAGCAAGGGGGAGGTCTCGCCGGTCGAGTTCGCCAAGACGCTGGTGGCCGCGTTGGACGGCACGCTCTTCGGAGGAGACATCAGCACGTTGGGCGACGTGGGCCTGGCGGCGTTCGCGGGTCGCACCGAGGACGAGGTCGCCGAGATGGGGGAACGCCTGTTCCTGCAAAAGATTGCCGGCACGATCCGGTCGGAGGCGCGAGACATTGTGCGGGCGCACCGTGCCGCCGGCCACACGGTGGTGGTGGCGTCCTCAGCTACCCGTGCCCAGATCGAGCCGGTCGCCCGCGACCTGGGCATAGAGCACGTCCTGTGCACCGAACTCACGGCCGAGGACGGGATCCTCACCGGGAAGTCATCGACCGGTTTGCTCTGGGGTGAGGCGAAGGCCAAGGCGGTGCGGAGGTTTGGTCGGGCACATCATGTGCAACTGCCCATCAGCCATGCCTATGCGAACGGCCAAGAAGACATCGCCTTCCTCGCCTCGGTCGGTCGTCCCCACGCGCTCAACCCTCACCCGGTCCTCAGGGTGGCAGCGCAGAACTTCGGTTGGCCCGTGGTCATGCTCAAGGAACCACCCTCTCCGGGTGTGCGGGCCTACCTGGGTACCGCGGGGTTGCTCGCTGGGATGAACGTTGGCATGGGCGTGGCTGCTGCCCTGGGTCTCCTCAAGGGCGACCGGACAGCGGGTTTCAACACCGGACTCCCTCTGGGCGCAGATCTTGGCCTGTTCTTGGCCGGGGTACGACTCAATGTCACCGGGCGCCACAACCTCACGGCTGTGCGCCCGGCCGTGTTCATCGGCAACCACCAGAGTTCGCTGGACCTTCCGATCCTGGCGGCGCTCATCCGGCAGGACTTCACGGGCGTCGCCAAGAAGGAAGTCGCGCGCGACCCCCGCGTGATGCTCCTGTCCGCCTTGGCTGACCCGGTGTTTGTCGACCGTGGCGACTCAGAGCGAGCCCGTGCCTCACTCGCCGGAGCCGTGAAGCGGATCCAGAGCGGCACCTCGGTGGTGATCATGCCCGAAGGGACACGCAGCGCCACCCCGGTGCTCGGCGCGTTCAAGAAGGGCGCCTTCCACATGGCGATGCAAGCCGGTGTGCCCATCGTGCCCATCGTCGTCCGCAATGCCGGTGAACTGATGTGGCGACGATCGATGCTGGTGAATCCTGGGACGGTCGACGTCCACGTGCTGGATCCCGTGCCGACCACGGATTGGACCGTGGACGACCTTGACCATCACATCGCCGCCATCCACCAGTCCTACAGCGAAACCTTGGAGAACTGGCCGCAAAAGGAGTCCGCATGAACGCCAAGGAAGCGCCGAGCGACGGAGCTCTGGAGTCCTACAGGCAGGGCTGGACCACTGCGGGAACGTGGGGATCAGCCGAGCGGATGAACGATCTTGAAGCGTTCATGTGGCGCAGCGAGCGGCACCCGCATCAGTCATCGACCATCACCTCTTTGATGATCCTCGACCAGGTGCCGGACTGGGAGCGGCTGCGTGCCGCGCACGACTGGGCGGCTTCACTGCTCACGGCCATGCGCCGAAAAGTGCTCGAACCCGTCCTTCCCGTCGGACCGCCGGCCTGGGTGGTCGACCCGGATTTCAACCTCGACTACCACCTGCGGCGCGCGCACCTGCCTGCACCGGGCGGCAATGCCGAGCTCTTGACCTTCACCGAGGGTGCGGCCTTGGCCCCCTTCGACCGGAGGCGGCCGTTGTGGGAGGCGACTTTGGTCTCAGGACTGTCCGGAGGCCGGGCCGCCTACATCCTCAAGGTCCACCACTCGCTCACCGATGGATTGGGTCTGATCCAGCTCGCCTCGCTCATGCAAAGTC
The DNA here is from genome assembly GCA_039917755.1 of Knoellia sp. Lineage (GTDB taxonomy): Bacteria > Actinomycetota > Actinomycetes > Actinomycetales > Dermatophilaceae > Knoellia. The sequence goes on from JBDSIV010000141.1 coordinate 17,562, forward strand.
CGACCCGCGAACACACGCCCAAGGGGTCACCTTCACCGCCGCACGCTGCGGCCGAGGGCATGGATCGCTACTCGTTGGCTGTTTCGGAGCTCAGTGACCAGATGTTCAGCGTCCCGGGGCACACTGCGCGGCTCGTGGCGGCGCAAGTGCGTCTTCTCGGCAAGCCTGCGGAGACAATCTCCGCGGGTCTGCGCTACCTCGGCTCGATGCGACGGACCTTGTCTCCGAGCTGTCCCAACTCTCCGTTGTTCCGGGGACGGACCGGCAAGGACTGGCGGTTCGCGACCATGGACTGCTCGTTCGCGGACTTGCGCGTCGCGGCCAAGGCGGCCTCGGGGTCAGTGAATGACGCTTACATCGCTGCCTTGCTCGGCGGGCTGCGCCGATACCACGCTCATCACGGTCTCACTCTCGACGAGTTGCCGATGGCGATGCCGGTCAGCATCCGCAAGGCGGACGATCCGATGGGTGGCAACAAGTTCGCCGGCGCCATGTTCGCCGCGCCCATGGGGATCGTCGACGCGGCAGAGCGGATCGCGACCGTTCGCGGCATCGTCCTGTCCGTGCGGGTCGAACCCGCCGTCGACAGTTTCTCGGCGCTCACGCCGGTGCTCAATCGCAGTCCGTCCGGTGTGGGTGCCTTGGTGATGCGGGCCGGAGCGGCGGCTGACCTGTCCGCGTCCAACGTCCCCGGACTGCCCCGCGCCAGCTATGTGGCCGGCGCCCTCGTGGAGCGTGTTTATGGCTTCGGGCCGTTGCCTGGAGTCGCAGTCATGGCGTCGATGAACTCGCAGAACGGCACGGCCTGCTTTGGATTCAACATCGACGGCAGCGCCGTGCCCGATGTGCCCGTCATGGTCCGGTGCATGGAGGAAGGCTTGGCTGAAGTGCTCGCCCTGGCGCCCCACCGGGCAGCGACCACGAAGAAGTCTCCCAGTGGTTCCCGTTCGAAGACGGCGGTGAAGAGCACCGCGAAGGGCGCGACGAGTGCCACCAAGGGCACGACGAGCAAACCCACCAAGGGCACGACGAGCAGGTCCACTCAAGCGACAGGGAAGGCAACGACGACTCGCGGGAAGAAGCCCGCTGGCAAGGCTGCGACGAGAAGACCCTGATCGACACCATTCCTTCCCCCTGCGGGTTCGGTATCGCGGTTGTCGCCGGTGGTGCAGACGGGGCGACGCGCAGCCCGAGCAGAAGTCACACGCGTCACTCCTGTCACCTGTGTCACAGGGAGCGCAGGGGTGATCCAGCGTCCCCGGCCATGCTCGGACCCGCCGGTACAGTGAGCGGTCAATCAGTCATCCCCGAGG
>JBDSIV010000142.1:0-11815 GCA_039917755.1 Knoellia sp.
GGCCGGGCGGATGACCTCAGCCAGGTCGCGGCCATCACTGACGGACCCATTGGCCCCTCCGGTCTGGCAACGCAGGACCGCGTCATCCTCAACCCCGACGCCTTCGCGAAGCTCACGCCCGCGGGACGCCAGTTCGTCATCACTCACGAGAGCACCCACGTCGCCGTCCGCGGCTCCTTGCCCGGGGCGGCGCCGCTGTGGCTGACCGAGGGGTTCGCCGATCACGTGGGCTACTCTGAATCCGGGCGCAGGACAACCGAACTCGCGGCGCCGTTGCTTGCCTCGGTCGCTGACGGCGACGGGCCTACGCGGCTGCCGACTCAGGGTGACTTCGATCCGAGCCAGGGCGAGATCGGCCCGATCTATCTTGCGTCGTGGCTGGCCGTCGACCTCATCGCGCGACGCCATGGTGAGGCGAGCCTCCAGCGGTTCTATGAGGCGTCGACCGTGCAGGGTTCGCCGGCTCAGGCCGACACCGCCATGAATGCGGCGTTCGCCCACGTGCTCGGCACGAGCCGCTCTGCGTTCACGAAGCAGTGGTTGGCCGAGCTGAACCGGCTCGCGGCCCCGAAGTGATGTTGTCGGCCCTTTCCTCACCCGTGGGGTCACGCCGCGGCACCGCGAGGGAGATGGCGACGAGGGCGGCGCTCAGCCAGTACTGGTTGTAGAACGCCTGCTTGTTGACCAGGTTGGCGGCGAGCAACAAGAAGGCGAACCACCTCAGCAACTCATCGACCGGAGGCTGGCGCCGATGGATCAGCCAGGTGGCCATACCGAGGACTCCGATGACGATGAGCCCGGTGACCCAGAACGGCAGGGTGACGCCGTGCTCATTGAGGAAATAGAGATACCAGGTGTTCGCGAACCGGATCGGGTGAAAGCCGACGAGCAGCGTGATGGTGTCATGGACGAAGTCCGAGGGGGAGGCAAGGAACCAGGGTGCGATGAGCACGCCCGTGAGCGTCCCGGTGGCCACAGCGCGACGAGCCCCGAACGGTCGCCAGAGCACCAACAACGGCAGCAGCAGGGCAAGGTGTTGCTTGCTCGCACACGCGAGCGCGAGCGGCACGATGGCCCACCACGCGTGACCACGCCGAACCAGGACAGCCCACCAGACCAGACCCGCCGCGAGCAACGGCTCGGTCCAGGCCTGATCGATCTGGGTGAGAGTGCCGGGGGCGACGACGAGCACCGCCACCGGGATGGCCGACCGCAGCGCCGTCGCGCGCGCGCTGCTCGGCTCATCACCGGGACACGGCCGGGACAACGCCCAGACACCGACGAACAGGACGACCGACCAGAACGCGATCGCCCACCGCACGTCGCCCCCGATCCAACGCCCGGGCGCGAGCAGCACCGTCGTCCACGGCAGGTAGGTGAACGCGTCCTGGATCCCGGGGGAGTTGGTCCAGTTCATGTCATAGAAGTTCTCGCCCCGAGCGAGGGCGTCGCTTGCCTGCTGGAGCGTCACCCAGACGTCGATCTTGGGTGCTCGGTCACCGATCGTCGTGATCGCGGCTGTGACGACGTGGCCCAGAACGGCGAGCAGGTATGCCGCGTGAGCACGAGCCGCTGTCGGCCGCGCCAAGAGTGCTGCAGCACCCATGCCGACAACCGTGAGGACGGCCAGCGACGAGGTCAGCGCACCGCCGCGCAGATAGCTGAACAACGGCACAGCCCAGGTGATCGCAACCGAGGCGAGAAGCGTCAGTGGGACGAGCAATGGTGGAGCAGAACGGATCTCGGTCCGACGCCACAACCAGACCCCCAGACCGATAGTGCACAGCGTGAGGGTGAGCACGATCGGGAACCGGAACCGCACGACGCTCCACTGGAGCACTCCCAGGAAAGCGAGCCAGCCCACGGCAAGCACGCTCGCGGCATACCGGGTCGTGCGGATCGAGCCGGAAAGGCGACTCGATGCAGAGGTGCGGTCAGCCGCCGTAGAGCGCATCGACCTCGTCCGCGTGGTCGCGCATGACGAGGTTGCGCTTGAGCTTGAGTGACGGTGTCAGGTGCCCCGACTCCTCGGTGAAGTCCGACTCGAGCACCGCGAACTTGCGGATGGACTCGGCTTTGGACACTGCGCTGTTGGCGTCGTCGACAGCCGTCTGGAGCTCGGCGAGGATCGTCTCGTCGGTGCGTGCCTTGGCGGGCGTCATGCCGTGGAGGCCGTGGTTGGTGGCCCAACCGGGAAGCATCTCCTCGTCGATGGTGAGCAACGCTGCAATGAACGGCTTCTGGTCGCCGACGACAATGCACTGCGAAATCAGGGGATGGGCGCGCAGACGGTCCTCCAGGACAGCAGGGGCGACGTTCTTGCCGCCCGCGGTCACCAGGATCTCCTTCTTGCGGCCCGTGATCTTGAGGTAGCCGTCGTCGTCGAGCTCGCCGATGTCACCTGTGTGGAACCAGCCATCGCGCAGGGACTCGGCCGTGGCATTGGGGTTGTTGCGGTAGGAGCCAAAGACGTTGACTCCCTTGAGGAGGATCTCGCCGTCCTCGGCGATGCGCACGGTGGCGCCGGGCAATGGGGGGCCGACCGTGCCCACCTTGAGGCGCTCGGGCAGGTTCACGGTGATCGGCGCGGTGGTTTCGGTGAGGCCGTAGCCCTCGAGGATCGTCACGCCGATACCTCGAAAGAAGTGGCCAAGGCGGGTTCCGAGCGGGGCGCCACCCGAGACGGCGTACTGGACCTTGCCTCCCATGGCGTCGCGCAGCTTGCCGTAGACGAGCTTGTCGAAGAGCGCGTGCTTCGCCCGGAGCCCGAACCCGACCGAGCCGGCCTCCTGGGCCTGCGACCAGGCGATGGCGGTGTCGGCGGCCTTGGCGAAGATGTTGCCCTTGCCGCCGGCGACAGCCTTGGCCTCGGCCGAGTTGTAGATCTTCTCGAAGACGCGCGGCACGGCCAGGATGAACGTCGGCCGGAAGCTCGCGAAGTCGTCGAGGAGGACCTTGATGTCGGCGGAGTGGGCCATCTTGGCGCCAGACTGCAGGCAGAGCACCTCGATGAAGCGGGCGAAGACGTGGGCGAGCGGGAGGAAGAGCAGGGTCGAGGCGTCAGGGCTGCCCACCACACTCTTGAGCTTCGCGAACGTGTTCTCGGTCAGGCCAAGGAAGTTGCCGTGGGTCAGCTCGACACCCTTGGGGCGGCCCGTGGTGCCGTAGGTGTAGATGATCGTGGCGACCGACTGACGGTCGATGTCGGCACGGGCCGCATCGAGCACTGCATCGTCGGAGGACGCGCCGGCCTCGACCAGCGAGTCGAGGTCACCGTTGTCGATGACCCAGGTGTGGGCCAGGCCGCTGAGATTGGCGGACACGCTCTTGACGACGCTGGCGTGCTTCTCGGTCTCGAGCACGACGCCGACGGCCTGCGAGTCCGTGAGGATCCACTCGACCTGGTCGGGGGAGGAGGTCTCATAGATCGGGACAGGGATCGCTCCGGCGGCCCACAGGGCGAAGTCGGTGAGGGTCCACTCGTAGCGCGTGCGGCTCATGAGGCCGACGGCGCTGCCGGGGGTGACCCCTGCAGCAATGAACCCCTTGGCCAGCGCATCGACCTGGTCGGCGAACTCCTTGGCCGTGACGTCACTCCAGCCGGCACCCTTGCGCACACCGAAGAGGACGCGGTCAGGGGTCTCTCGTCGATGCCGCAGTGGAAGGTCGGCGAGGCTGCCCTGCGTGGTCGCGGGGACAAGGGCGGGGGTGGACTTCTCGTGCAACGTGCTCTCCTTTGACTGGTCGCGACGTCATCGTCGTGCCAGATCACCGGCGGCTGGACGGCGGACGCGACATCCGCAGTCCTGTGATCCTAGAGGTACTGGTGAGTTGGGTAACCTGCCCCCATGACAGACAGCACGTCCTCCAGCGTCCACATCGCCGCAGACCCGGGCACCGTGCTCGACGTCATTGCCGACTTCGAGGCCTACCCGGACTGGGCCGACCAGGTGAAAACCGTGTCGATCCTCAGCGAGGACGGCGACGGATGGGCTGACCAGGTCGAATACGTCCTCGATGCGGGAGCGGTCAAGGACACCTATGTCCTCGAATACAACTGGGACGGCATCGCCGAGGACGGCTCCGGCTCGGTGTCCTGGAACCTCGTGCGCGCAGGTGTCCTCAAGGCGCTCGATGGCAGCTACACCCTCACCGCCAAGAACGGTGGGACAGAGGTCGACTACTCCCTGGCCGTCGACGTCAAGATCCCGATGATCGGCATGCTCAAGCGCAAGGCCGAGAAGGTCATCATCGACACGGCGCTCAAGGAGCTCAAGAAGCGCGTCGAGTCCCTCAGCTGAGCGACGACGACCTGGCGCCCTCGGTCGCGGCGGCCACGCTCGCACCCCGCGTGGTCCTTGTCACCGGCAAGGGTGGCGTTGGCAAGACGACGACGGCTGCCGCGATGGCGGTCCTGTCCGCCCGTGCCGGTCAACGGACCCTGGTCATGTCGACCGACGTGGCGCACAGCCTCGGCGACGCCCTCGGCGTCGACCTGCGGACGTCGCCGACGTGGGAGCAGACACTGCCGGTCGAGGAGCGACTTCACGCCCAGGCCGTCGGATCGCGCACGAGCGTGGCTGCCGACTGGGCCACGTTGCGCGACTACCTGCTCAGCGTCCTGGACTCGTTGGGCGTCGATCCGGTCGTGGCGGAGGAGTTCACCGCCCTGCCGGGTGCCGACGAGATCAGTGCGCTGCTCACGCTCGGCCACCACGCGACCAGCGGCGAGTGGGACGTCATCATCGTCGACTGCGCGCCGACGGCCGAGACCCTGCGCCTGCTGGCCCTGCCCGAGGTCCTCGGGTGGCACCTCGACCGCATCATGCCTGCCCAGCGTCGACTTCTCACGGCCATGAGGCCCGCAGCTGCTGCGGCCGCTGGTCTGCCCATGCCCAACAGTGCTGTTCTCGACGTCATCGCCATGTGGCGAACCCACATGGCTGATGTCCGCACCCTGCTCACCTCAGAGCGGGCGAGCGTGCGCATCGTCCTCACCCCCGAGAACGTCGTCATCGCCGAGGCTCGCCGGATCCTCACCTCGCTCTCACTGCATGGGTATGCCGTCGATGCCGTCGTGGTCAACCGGGTCATCCCCGTCGACGACGATCCGTGGCGGGCGGCCTGGAATACCGCGCAGGCAGCGGGCATCGCCACCATCACCAACTCCTTCCACGGCACTCCGGTCCTCACCGCGCCCTACCTCGCTGGCGAGCCCACCGGGGCCGATGCCCTGGCAGACCTTGCCGAGCAGACGACGTGCCTCGACGGCGAACTGGCGCCGTTGGATGCTCCGGTGCGTTCGCAGGGGCTTCGGGTCGAGGCCGACGGTGCCGAGTTCGTCCTCGTCCTGCCGTTGCCACTGGCTCGCTCCGGTGATGTCGACCTGGCCCGCCGGGCAGACGACCTCGTCGTGGACGTCGGGGATGTGCGCAGAGTCATTGCCCTGCCCTCGGTGCTGCGGCGCTGCATCGTCAAGAATGCAGGGGTGCGCGCCGGGGAGCTCCGGGTGCGCTTTGTTCGGGACGAGGAGGTGTGGCCACGTGGACGCTGATGCACGACTCGACGCTGCCGTGGGTTCGGTGGCCGAAGAAGCGACGAAGCTGCTCGAGGCGCTGGGCCGATCTCAGGCTCCACGTGGCGAGGACTTTTCTGGGACACCCGATTCCCCCGCTGACTCGACGTCGACGCCACCTGCGGCCGCCCATGATGAGCACGTCCACGTCGCCATGGGGGACGCCGAGAGCTGCTCATGGTGCCCGGTCTGCCGCTCCGTGACCCTCCTGCGCGGGATCAGCCCCGAAACCCTCGGTCGGCTTGCGGACCTGGCCACGGCGGCGGCATCGGTCCTCGCGGACTTGGCCAGCCGGCATACCGAGACGTCGTCCGACACCGCGGATCGAGGGGCGGCGGACCGCACCCCACAAACGGAATCGATTCCCGTCGTTGACGAGGAGGAGCTCTCATGAGTCTGGCCATCGGGATCGACATCGGCGGGACCAAGGTCGCCGGAGGAGTCGTCGACGAGAACGGCGAGATCCTCGCGCGGGCCCGTCGCGACACACCCCACCGTTCCAAACGGCCCCGGGTCGTCGAGGACACGATCGTCGACGTCGTCGAAGAGTTGCGCGCCCAGCATCCCGACGTGGAGGCCGTCGGCATCGGCGCGGCCGGCTTTGTTGCGGCTGACCGCGCGACGGTCGTCTTCGCGCCTCACCTGTCGTGGCGTGACGAGCCGCTGCGTGACGCCCTGCGCAAACGCATCGACACGCCGATCCTCGTCGACAACGACGCCAACGCCGCCTGCTGGGCCGAATGGCGGTTCGGTGCGGCGCAGGGCGATGTGGACGTCATCATGGTCAACCTCGGCACCGGCATCGGCGGAGCCATCCTCATCCATGGCGAGATCTTCCGGGGCCGCTATGGCATTGCCGGCGAGTTCGGCCACATGCAGGTCGTGCCCGAGGGACAGCGGTGCGAGTGCGGCAACCGCGGCTGCTGGGAGCAATACGCCTCCGGCAACGCCCTCGTGCGTGAGGCCCGGGCGATGATCCTCGCGAACTCGCCCGTCGCCACCGATCTTGCGGCCCGGGTCGAGGGCCGCGCCGAGGACCTCACCGGTCCCATCGTCACCGAGGCCGCCCGCGACGGCGACGCCACATCGATCGAGCTGCTCGCCGAGATCGGTCATTGGCTCGGCATGGGCATAGCCAACCTCGCGGCCGCGTTCGACCCCGGAACCTTCGTCATCGGCGGAGGCGTCTCGGCGGCCGGAGAACTGTTGCTCGGACCGGCGCGCGACACCTTCCGTCGACGTCTCACCGGTCGCGGCTACCGGCCCGAAGCCCGCATCGTCGCTGCCAAACTCGGCAACGAGGCCGGACTCATCGGTGCGGCCGACCTGGCCCGCAACGACTCGCGCTCCTGAGCATGGTGGTGGTGGACCAGGTGTGACGACGATTCGGATCGCGAGCTACAACACGCGAGATTTCTTGGAAGACCCGTATGCCGCGGCGCGGGTCGTGCGCGCCATCGACCCGGACGTGCTGTGTCTGCAGGAGGTGCCCAGGCGGCTGTTCTCGACCCGGCGCGTCGCGACCTTTGCGCAGCAGTGCGGGATGTTCTGGTCCGGTCGTCACCGGGGAAGCGGCGGCACGACGATCTTCACGTCCCAGCGCGTCGACATCGTTGAGTCCCGACACCACCGGCTGCGGGTGGCGCGGCTGCAACGTACCCGCGGCTTCGCCCTGGCCCGGATCGCGGCGCCCGGATGGGAACCCATCGCCGTGGCCAGCGTCCACCTCAGCCTCGATGCGCGTGAGCGCGCCGCCCACGCCAAGGTCATCCTCGCGACGGTCAACGTCGGTGGCGAGGTGGTCCTCGCGGGCGACCTCAACGAGGGTGAGGCGGGGGAGGCGTGGAAGGCATTTGCCGGTGTCCTGCGGCTCGTGTCGCCCACGACACCCACTTTCCCCGCGAAGCGTCCACGCACGGTGCTCGACGTGATCTTTGCGTCGCCCGGTCTCGAAGCCGCACCCCACACCGATGTGCCGATCCCCGAGGCCGACCTCATTGCCGGCAGTGATCACCGACCGACGTGGGTCGATATCCGGCTCGGGGGCTGACCTCGCTCAGACGCGGGCGCCGTCGTCGTCATAGGGGTCTCGGTGACGGGGCTGGCGCATGACGAGGAGCGCGAAGCCGCCGAGGAACAGCACGATGGACCCCAGGATCCACCAGCCGCGATAGAACGGTCCGGTCACCGCAACCCACACCATCAGGAGCGGACCGCCGACGAGACCGAGAAGGGCTCCCCAGTAGCCGAGGTCCTCGGTCGGGGGAAGCTGGACGGGACCGGGCTCAAAGTGGTCGTCGTCCTCGGCGTCGATGCTCGGGCCCTCGCGCCACGCCTGCGGCGGTGCTGCAGCTGCGGCTCCGGCCGTCGGGAACGGCTCTGTCGACTCAGTCGCGTCGGACTCGACAACGGATTCAGTCTCGAGGGGCCGGTCCTCGACCACGCGCTCGTTCTCGACCACGGGCTCAGCCGGGTCCTCGACCACCGGCTCGGGGAAGTCGGTCTCGGGAGGGGAGAGCGCGGCATACGCCGCAGTGATGTCCTGGACGGTCCGCGGCTTCGGGGGCGCCAGGGCGGCGTCATCCCAGTGGGCGATGATCGCGTCAAACTCGGCGTCGATGTCACGCTCACTCATGGCTGCCTCACGGGAAGGGGTACGAACACAAGAAATGGTGCCACGTCGTCGGCACCCGACATGCCGCTACCCGGTCGGCAACGTTGTTCGGCTTCGCTTTGGTCCAGCATGGTTGGCGACACCGTGCATTAGAGTCGGGCCTGACCTCAACCAAAGGATGACGTTGTTCTACTGGGTGCTCAAAACGGTGATCTTGGGGCCGCTGCTCAAGATGCTGTTCCGGCCGTGGGTCACGGGTGAGGAGCACATCCCCGAGACCGGCGGCGCCATCTTCGCGAGCAACCACCTGTCCTTCTCCGACTCGATCTTCCTTCCCGTCGTCGTGCCCCGACGGATCACCTTCCTGGCCAAAGCCGACTACTTCACCGGGGTCGGTCTCAAGGGGCGTCTCACAGCGGCCTTCTTTCGGGGTGCGGGGCAGGTGCCCGTTGACCGCTCTGGTGGTGCCGCCAGCGAGGCAGCCCTCACCACGGGACTCAAGATCCTGCGCAAGGGTGAGCTGCTGGCCCTCTATCCCGAAGGCACTCGTTCACCTGATGGTCGCCTCTACAAGGGCAAGACCGGTGTTGCGCGCATGGCTCTCGAAGCGGGCGTCCCCGTCATTCCCGTCGCGATGATCGACACCGACAAGGCCCAGCCCACCGGCAAGGTCATCCCCAAGGTCATGCGCGTCGGTGTGCGCGTGGGCAAGCCGCTCGACTTCTCGCGCTACAAGGGCATGGAGGACGACCGCTTCGTCCTGCGTTCGATCACCGACGAGGTCATGTACGCGCTCATGGAGCTCTCCGGTCAGGAATACGTCGACATGTATGCCGGGTCGATGAAGGACCGCTTGACCCGGGCCAAGAAGGCGCTGCAACGCGAGCAGGCTGAGGCAGCCAAACCGGGACGTGCCGTCGACGAGTTGGAGCGTGAGCTCGAGGGTGGCAGCGCGTCCGACACGGATCGGGGCTCGGGTGCCGACGAACAACGTGCTGGCTGAGTCCAGATCACGCCGGGGGGCCCTGTTCGGGGTGACCTCCCGCTCGGTGCGCACCGGGCGCTCAGAACCGGTCATCGTCGAGGCCTTCTCCCGCGGTCTTGACTGGTTCCGGCCCGTCGCCGCTCTGTATGCCGGGACCGTCGTGTGGAACCGTCACGAATCGTTGAACCGTCCATGGGTCGGGTTCACCACCATCGCCGTCCTCATGGCGTTCAGCCTCGCCCTCCTCGCCTTCCGGCGACGCACCACGTGGCTGCTTGCCATTGAGGTCGTCCTTGCCGTCGGGGGCATCTTTGCCACCCTTCTGGCCGACAGCCACGAGGCAGTGGCCGCCGGAGGGTTCACCCTGCCGACGATCTGGGCCGCGGGCTGTGTGGCGGGGGCGGCGGTGCTTCACGGCCGCCTCGGCGGACTCATCGTCGCGGTCATCGTCGCAGCCGCCGACCTGATCGAGGTCGGCACGCCCACGCAGACGACGTGGCACAACATCCTGCTGCTCTTCATGTTCGGGGTTCTCATCGGCCTCTCCGTCGACCTCGCCCGTGAGGGGATGGCGCGCTACGAGCAGGTCGTGGCCGAGCGCGAGCGCCTGCGTGAACGGGACCGGCTCGCCAGGGTCGTCCACGACGGCGTGCTGCAGACCCTGGCGTTCATCCACCGGCGCGGCGACGAGATCGGTGGGGAGGCCGCAGAACTCGGCGGGTTGGCCGCCGAGCAGGAGCGCACGCTGCGGCGGCTCGTCTCCCAGGAAGGGTCCCTGCCCCGTGCCGCGTCCGGTGAGGACCCGCGCCGCGATCTGCGCCTCATCCTCGGCGCCCATGAGGACGATCGAGTGAGTCTCTCGCTCCCGGGTGGTCCAGTGCCCGTCGAGGCAGCCCGGGCCTCGGAGCTCGACGCCGCCGTGGTTGCTGCCCTGGACAACGTCACCCGGCACGCCGGAGATGACGCCCATGCCTGGGTGCTGCTCGAGGACCGCGGCGACACCATCACGATCACGGTGCGCGACAACGGAGTCGGCGACGAGCCGGCACATCTGCTCTCGGCGGGCAACCGGGGGCGGCTGGGCGTGAGCCAGTCGATCGTGGGGCGCGCTCGCGACCTCGGCGGCAGCGCCGATGTCATCACCCGACCAGGCGGCGGTTGCCGGGTCGTCATCACCGTCCCGCGCGAGGAGCCCACATGACCCCCGAAACGACACAGGAAACGACACAGGAACACGTGCCCACCACGGTCCTGGTCGCCGACGACCACCCGTTGTGGCTTCGTGCCCTCGAACGCGACCTCGTCGAGGCCGGACTCAACGTGGTCGCCACTGCGGCTGATGGACCATCGACCGTGAACCGCACCCGTGCGACTCGGCCGGACGTGCTCGTCCTCGACCTGAACCTGCCCGGTATGCGCGGGGATGAGGTCTGCCGAGCACTCGGTGATCTCGAGACCCGCGTCCTCATCCTGTCGGCCAGCGGTGAGCAGCTCGACGTGCTGGCCGCCATCAAGGCGGGTGCCACGGGCTATCTCGTGAAGTCTGCATCGAGCCAGGAGATCGTCGAGGCGGTCGCGGCCACGGCACGCGGCGAAGCAGTGTTCACCTCGGGCCTGGCCGGGTTGGTGCTCGGCGAGTTCCGTCGGATGGCTGCGGGCGACGACGAGACGGCGGCGGCGGCCCAGCCGGCAGACCGCCCCATCCCCGAGCTCACCGAGCGCGAGACCGAGGTGCTGCGGCTGGTCGCGACCGGCATGTCCTACAAGGAGATCGCCGCCGAGCTCGTCCTGTCCCACCGCACGGTCCAGAACCATGTCCAGAACACCCTCGGCAAGCTGCACCTGCACAACCGGGTCGAGCTCGTTCGCTTTGCCCTGGCTCGGGGCCTTGAGGACGCCCCGAACGAGAGCTGAGCCACCCGGATCGCGAGGCGCCAGCGGGTGGCGGCTGACCGGCATACGGGCACCGAAGGCTCCTGTGCCGGACCGGCCTATCCTTGGCGGGTGAGCCTGACCACCGATCCCGACCTGCGCACTCACCTCGAGGCGACTCCCGACCTGCCCGCGGCCCAGCAGCCCCTGTGGCCGGACACCGGTGCCCTCGACGCGGCGGTGGCCGAGCTCGCGACCTATCCGCCGTTGGTGTTCGCCGGCGAGTGCGACGTCCTGCGCGATCGCATGGCCGCCGCGAGCCGTGGCGAGGCCTTCGTTCTCCAGGGCGGGGACTGTGCCGAGACCTTCGCCGGTGCCACCGCCGACAACATCAGGGATCGGATCAAGACCATCCTGCAGATGGCGGCGGTCCTCACCTACGGCGCGTCCGTCCCGGTCGTCAAGGTCGGCCGCATGGCCGGTCAGTTCGCCAAGCCGCGCAGCAGCCACACCGAGACCCGCGAGGGTGTCACCCTCTCGGCCTACCGCGGCGACATGGTCAACGACTTCGAGTTCACCGAGGCTGCACGCAACCCGGACCCCCAGCGCCTGGTCAGGGCCTACCACACGAGCAGCGCGACGCTGAACCTCGTGCGAGCCTTCACCACCGGTGGTTTCGCGGACCTGCGCCACGTCCACGACTGGAACCGCGGCTTCGTGGCGAACTCCGCGAACCAGCGCTACGAGAAGATCGCTCGCGACATCGACA
>JBDSIV010000143.1:0-9277 GCA_039917755.1 Knoellia sp.
CGCTGACGGCATACCTGCTTCTCAAACAGTCGTATGCCGTGCGCGCAGCTTCCGTGGCGACCGAGCGTGACCTGTTGCGAGAGAGAGTCGTCGACCTCGAGGCGTCGCTGGCCGAGGACCTCGAGACTGCCTCGTTGCTTGTCCCGCTGCGCGACGCCCTCGGACGGGTGGAGCGACAGGTGGGCGTGCTCGAGCGTGACCGGGTGGAGCAGTTCGGTGCGCTGCGGGCGGTCATGGGACGCGTCGAGTCCGAGGCGCAACACCTCGGGCGGCAGACCCAGTCGCTGGCCGGGTCGCTGAGGTCGTCATCGGTGCGCGGCTCGTGGGGCGAAGTCCAGCTGCGACGCGTCCTCGAGGCGTCCGGCATGCTCGCTCGCTGCGACTTCGAGGAGCAGGTGCGGGCGCGCAGCCGACACGACCGCGAGGTGCGACCCGACGTGGTAGTGCGCCTACCCGGCGATCGGTCCCTCGTCATTGACGCCAAGGCACCGATGGCCGCCTTCCTCGACGCCCAGACCGAAGAGATGCCGGACGACGAGCGAGCCGAGCTGCTGCGCGACCATGCCACGGCCCTGCGCCAGCATGTGCATGCACTGGCCGCCAAGGACTACTGGTCGGCGTTCGACACCACCCCCGAGATGGTCGTGTGCTTCGTGCCGAGTGACGCGATGCTGGGCGCTGCCCTGGCCGCAGACCCCGGGCTGCACGAGCGAGCCCTGGCCGCCAAGGTCGTCCTCGTCGGACCCGGCACGTTGCTGGCCCTGCTGCGCACGGTGGCGTTCGGGTGGCAGCAGGACGCGTTGTCCTCGAGCGCACGCGAGTTGCTCGGTCTGGGCCAGGAGCTCTATCGGCGACTGGCCACGCTCGGCACCCACACCGCCAAGATGGGCCGGTCGCTGCACGCGACGGTCGAGAGCTACAACCAGTTCGTGGGAGCGCTCGAGTCCCGGGTGTTCGTCACAGCCCGACGCATGCAGGAGCTCGACATCGTCAACGATGACCTGCCAGTGCTCGGCCCGCTCGAGACCGGGCCACGGGTCCTCACCGCGATCGAGCTGCTCGAGGCGGTCACCAGCCAGGATCAGCGGCCAGAGATCGACCACGATCTGGGGCTCGCGGCAGGCTCAGGTACTCAGACCTCGGCGGACGAGATCGCGTAGTCGATGGGCTTGCACATGCCGCCGTTCGACTTTTCGGCCGAGCACGCGGTCAGTCCTACGTGCAGGTCCATTTCGGCGCGTACCGAGAAGCGATCCCCGGCGAGAGATGTCGGCGGGTCGATGTGCAGCTCTTCTCCCGGCTCCGACCACACGTTCATGAAGATGTTGAGCGTCGTGGCGATCTGGTCGGGGCCCACCCCAAACGGCTTGAGTCCCCGGCACAGGTTCTCGAAACAGCTGGGATGATAGGCACCCTCGAACTCCGGATAGAGAAGGTCAAAGGTCTGTTGGCTACAGGGCGTCAGCGTGAAGTCGTGCCGGCCGCAGGTGTCTTCCACGATGGTGAGCATCGCCGTGCTGCGGTTGCTGTAGAGCACGTGGCCAGTGGTGAGGTAGAGCGTGTTCGCGTAGTCGATACTGCGTCCGCCGGAGAGCCACTCGCCATGATCGTTGGCGGCAAAGCAAAAGAGATCACTGACCTGACCGCCTGTCGGGTCGATCACTGTGAGCGTGGAACCACGAGGAAGCAGGAAGCCGGTCCCTGTCTGTGGCGCGAGGCGCACGGGAGCGGGCGACGAATCGAGGTGGGTCATTCCTGTCCTTCCGGGGCGGAGTCAGCCGGGTCTTCAGGTGTGCTGGAGTGAGGGTTGAAGGGTGCCTGCCACTCCTCGCCGACGGCACGGCCTGAGTACTGCACCGCTTCCGAGGCGTCGCCATGATCGTTGACCATCGGGTTCACCGTGCCCTGCACAGCGGTGTCCCGTCGGCGGATGGTGTCACGCATCCGGGGGTACTTCCCACTGGCTCGCAGGTCCTCGAACTGCTCGTGGAGGTTGAAGACCAGCGTGGGCAGAGGCGCACGACGGGCGATGCGCGAAGCCTGCGGGTGCAGGCCCACAACGAAGAAGCCTGTTCCGCCAACGCTGAAAGCAAAATGGGGGTCCTCGGGGTCCGGCGAGATCCCGTCGGCCCATGGTTGAGGATCGGCGTCGTGCAACCGCTGGAGAAGTTGCCAGAGCACGCGTTCGAAATGGCGTTCGTCGCGGATGGAGGGCTGCTGGAAGAGCGCGACGAACGAGGCAAAACCTTGATCTGCGTCCACGCTGTCAGCAAACTCGCTCAGCCGGACCACCAGCTCGGCGGGCGTGCCCTCGTCCTCGAGGTCGTCGAACACGTGCACTGACGCATTCTGCTGACGAAAGACCGAGTGCGCTCCGAGGCATGGGTAGTCCGGGTGCATCACCATGGACTCGATCGCCTCAACGACGACGTGATCCGCCTCATCCTCCAGACCGATGGTTGCCAATTCGGCCAAGTGGCCCTCAAGATCTGAGGTGCCTGCCGGTGGCACGGTCTCGCGCATTGCCTCCATGTCACTCCTCCGCTCGGGTGCCTGCCACCGAATTCTGCCTCAACGGCGCGTGGCGAAGGGGGCTTCAATCTCGCCCAAAAGCCGGTGACCCACCGAGGGCTCAGTGCAAGGAGCCGGCTTCGGTGAAGCCTGCGTCGTGGACCATCTTGTCGGACAGGCCCGCGGCCTTGAGGTCGCGGCGAATCTCATTGGGCAGCGAGAACATCAGCGACTCCTCAGCGGCCACGACTGGGCGCACGTCCTCGTAGCCGTGCTCGACGAGGAGGTCGAGCACGCCTCGCACGAGAATCTCGGGCACGGACGCACCGGAGGTCACACCGACCGTCGTGACGCCGTCGAGCCAGGACTCGTCGATCTCTTCGGCGTAGTCGACCAGGTGCCCAGCCTTGGACCCGTGCTCGAGGGCGACCTCGACGAGGCGCACCGAGTTCGAGGAGTTGCGTGAGCCAACAACGATCATGAGATCGCAGTCCGGGGCCATGTGCTTGACCGCCAGCTGGCGGTTCTGGGTGGCGTAGCAAATGTCGTCGCTGGGCGGATCCTGCAGCTGCGGGAACTTCTCGCGCAGGCGGCGCACCGTCTCCATCGTCTCGTCGACCGACAGCGTGGTCTGCGAGAGCCAGACGACTTTGTCGGGGTCGCGAACCTCGACGTTGTCGACGTCGTCGGGACCCTCAACGAGGGTGATGTGCTCGGGCGCCTCCACGGCGGTGCCCACAACCTCTTCGTGACCCTCGTGGCCGATGAGGAGGATGTCGAAGTCGTCGCTGGCGAAGCGGACGGCCTCGCGGTGGACCTTGGTCACAAGCGGGCAGGTGGCGTCGATGGTCTTGAGTCCAAGCGCCTTCGCCTCTTCGTGGACGACCGGGGCGACACCGTGCGCCGAGAAGATGACCGTCGCGCCCTCGGGGATCTCGTCGGTCTCCTCGACAAAGATCGCGCCACGCTTCTCAAGCGTGGTGACGACATGCTTGTTGTGGACGATCTCCTTGCGGACATAGACCGGCGCCCCATAGAGGTCGAGAGCCTTCTCCACCGTGACGACGGCACGATCGACGCCGGCGCAGTAGCCGCGCGGCGCGGCGAGCAGCACGCGCTTGGTGGCCTGGTCAGTCATGGCTGTCATGTCTCCCATCGTAGGTCGCCGTTCGTGGGGTCCCCAATCGCCCGATCGACTGCGGAAGGTTCCGTATGCCGGGTGCTCGCCCAGCCGGCATACCCACGGCGGTCTGTTCGACTTCGTGTCCGTTGACGCGGCGCCGCGCGCAGCCCGCTGACAGTGCCGACTCCTAGAGTGGCTGCGTGACCAGCACTGACGCGCGCCCAGCTCTGCCCGAGCGCGCTGGCGACACCACGGCAGAGCAGCCGTGGCCCGTCCGGCTGCTCTCGATGAAGATTGCCGAATACGTCGACAAGATGTCGGTGATCTGGGTCGAGGGTCAAGTTGTGCAACTCAACCGTCGCCCTGGCGCCCGCACGGCTTATCTGACGTTGCGCGATCCCGACGTGGACATGTCCTTGTCTGTCGCCATCCAGGTCAATGCCCTCGACGCGATGGGCGCTCCGTTGGTCGAGGGCGCTCGCGTGGTCGTCCAGGCCAAGCCGACGTTCTGGACCCAACGCGGCAGCCTCATGCTCGATGGTCGCCAGATCCGGCCCGTGGGAGTCGGCGAACTGCTGGCCCGCATCGAGTACCTCAAGCGCAACCTCGCGAGCGAGGGCCTCTTCGATGCCGACCGCAAGCGCCCCCTCCCCTTCCTGCCGCGCCGCATCGGCCTCATCTGCGGTCGGGCGAGCGCTGCCGAGAAAGATGTTGTCGAGAACTCACGACGCCGATGGCCGACAGCCCAGTTCGAGATCCGACAGGTGGCTGTCCAGGGAGCCAGCGCCGTCACCGAGGTGACGGCGGCACTCACCGAGCTGGACGGCATACCCGATGTTGACGTCATCGTCATCGCCCGCGGGGGCGGCAATGTCGAGGACCTGTTGCCGTTCAGCAACGAGGCGATGCTGCGAGCCGTCGCGGCCGCGCGCACCCCTGTGGTGAGCGCCATCGGCCACGACGTCGACTCTCCCTTGCTCGACCTTGTCGCCGACCACCGCGCGTCGACACCGACCGACGCGGCCAAGGCGATCGTTCCCGACGCCGAGCGGGAGCACCAGCTCATCGTGGCCGCCCGCACCCGCGGGCGGCGCGCCCTCGAAGCCCGGTTGCACCACGAGCGCCGACGACTCGTCGAGCTGCGCTCACGCCCGGTCCTCGCTGACCCTGCTGCCTTCGTGCGGGTGCAGCGCGACGTGGTGCTGGCGCTGCGATCGCGGGCCCGTCACCGCGTCGAGGCCCAGCTCCACCGACACCAGGACCACGTCAGCCACCTGCGTGCTCAGGTTCGCACGCTGTCACCGCAGTCGACCCTGGACCGGGGTTACGCGATCGTGCAGCGAGTCGACGGTGCGATCGTGCACGATCCCGCCGACCTGAGCATCAAGGAACTACTCCACGTGACCGTGGCTCGAGGCGACTTCGGTGTCCGCACCGAGGGTTAGGGTGCTCGGCATGGCCAAGGAGACAGCTCAGCCCGGGACCACCGACGACAGCGTCAACACTGGCGCGCCTGTCGAGCCGCCGACCTCAGATGGCAGCACCGGCACCAACGATGCCCACGCGGATGTCGCGGACCTGAGCTACGAAGCGGCTCGTGACGAGCTCGTCGACATCGTGGCCCGACTTGAGAACGGCCAAGTGGGCCTCGAGGACAGCATGGGGCTGTGGCAGCGCGGCGAGGCGTTGGCCGCTCACTGTGCTCAGTGGCTCGACGACGCCGAGGCCAAGCTCAGCGACTAGTCAGTTTTCTGCGCCTCTGGCGCGGGAGGCGCAGAGCGTGACGAGGGGCACAACCATGCGAGCGCGCATGGTCAGCCTGAGCGCCCGTGGCGCCAGCAGCGTAGATCTTGGCTAGCCCAGGGGGCAGCCGACGAGAACCACTGGCGCCGCCGCGAGAGGCCTACTTTGTCACCGGGCCGAGGTGTTCGGCGACAAAGGTCAGCTCGTCGAACGTGCCGGTGCCCGTGAGCAGGGTCGTGAGCTCGCCGGGCTGCTTGCGGCGGTCGAGCAGGCTGTTCTGGACCTTGGCTCCGCGTTCGTACTTGATCCACGTGATGTCGGCAATCTGCAGCTCACCGATGCGCCGCGCCCTGTTGGTCTGGGCCTCGACCCAACCCTGGGTGGCATCGCGGGTCTGCTCGACGCCCACATAGTTGCCCGACGGCGCCTGATAGCCCGCGTGCCACGTCATCAGTCCGTCGGTCCCCTTGACGTAGCGGGCGCTGGTGGTCTTCCAGTCCTGGGGCAGGTCGACAGCCTCGGAGATGGGCCAGCCACTCTCCTTGGCAACGTCCAGAGCCGTGCCGTGGACGTCCACCACGGGGCCGCCCAGCGAGTTGACGCGAGGCGTCATGAACCAGATGAGTGCCATGAGCGCGCCAATGACAAGGAGGGACCGCACCATGTTGGGGGTGGATCCCATTGAATAACGGCTCTTGGTCGGCGCTTCACTCACCCCTCCATCGTCCCTGATGGCCGCAGGAATCCACGTATCGGGTCGGCGATAGAGTCAGACGCGCAGGATGCCAGCCCCATCCCGCCCATCGCGCCACGTCAAGGAAGACAGGTTCCTCATGCCGCACGCCCCGTCCACGAACGTCCCCGACCGCAACCTCGCGCTCGAACTCGTCCGTGTCACCGAGGCCGCCGCGATGGCTGGCGGCCGCTGGGTTGGTCGCGGTGACAAGAACCGCGCCGACGGCGCTGCGGTCGAGGCCATGCGTGCCCTCATCTCCACCGTCGAGATGCGCGGCACCGTGGTCATCGGCGAGGGCGAGAAGGACAACGCCCCGATGCTCTTCAACGGCGAACAGGTCGGCAACGGCACGGGTGCCGAGGTCGACGTCGCGGTCGACCCCATCGACGGCACGACCTTGGCTGCCAAGGGCATGCCCAACGCCATCGCCGTCATGGCCGTGAGTGACCGGGGCACGATGTATGACCCGAGCGCCGTCTTCTACATGGACAAGCTTGTCGCCGGGCCCGAGGTCGCCGACGTCGTTGACATCCGCCTTCCCGCCGCCGAGAACATCCGCCGGATCGCCAAGGTCAAGAAGGAGTCCACCGAGGACGTCACGGTCGTCCTGCTCGACCGCCCGCGCCACGAGAAGTTGGCCGATGAGATTCGCGCGACCGGGGCCCGCATCAAGCTCATCTCCGACGGCGACGTCGCTGGTGCGATCTCGGCAGCCCGTGAGACGACCGGCATCGATCTCCTGCTCGGCGTCGGTGGGACCCCCGAGGGGATCATCACCGCCTGCGCCATCAAGTGCCTCGGCGGCGTCATCCAGGGTCGGCTCTGGCCGCAGGACGACGACGAGCGACAGAAGGCACTCGACGCCGGCCACGACCTCGACCGGGTGCTCACGACCGAGGACCTCGTCACCTCCGACAACTGCTTCTTCGTGGCAACGGGCATCACCGACGGCGAGCTCCTGCAGGGAGTGCGCTACTCCCGCGGCCGGGCGACCACCAACTCGATCGTCATGCGCAGCAAGTCCGGCACGGTCCGCGTCATCGAGAGCCACCACGTCCTCGATCGCACCGCGGGTCTCCCCCAGACCAGTGCCTGAGATGACGCTCGGTCCCGGGTCGCAGCAGCGGGTTCTCGTCGTTGGCGAGACGCTCGTCGACATCGTGCACTCCCCCGATGGCGCTGTCGCAGAGCACGTCGGCGGCTCACCGGCCAACGTGGCCATGGGTATCGCGCGGCTGGGTCACCACACGATCCTCGCTACGACACTGGGCGAGGACGACCATGGTGTGCGCTGCCGTGAGCAGATCACCGGCACGGGCGTCACCATCGACAATCTCGACACCGGCGCCCACCCCACCTCGACCGCCGCCGCGACGATCGATGACTCGGGGGCCGCGTCCTACGACTTCGACCTGCACTGGGAGCTGCGAGCAATCGAGAAACTGGAGCGATTCACCCACGTCCACACCGGCTCCATCGCTGCAACCCTCACGCCCGGTGCCCGCGTCGTCACCCAGACGCTCATTGACGCGCGCGGACACGCGACGATCTCGTACGACCCCAACGTTCGTCCCACGATCATGGGCGGCGCCGACGAGGTGCGCCCGCGCGTCGAAGAGCTCATTGCGCTCAGTGACGTGGTCAAGGCCAGCGACGATGACGTCGAATGGCTGTATGCCGGTCAGTCCCTTCCCGACGTCATGGCCGCTTGGGGGCGGCTGGGTCCAGGGCTGGTGGTCATCACCCGCGGCGGCGACGGCGTGACCTACCGCGTCACGGCCTCTGCCGAGATCGCCCACTGTCCCGCTCGCGTGGATCAGGTCATCGACACCGTCGGAGCCGGGGACTCCTTCATGGCGGGTCTCATCTCCGGGCTGCTCGATGCCGGCCTGCTCGGCGACACGGCGGCCCGCCAACGACTCAGCACGGCAACTCTCGAGGCCGTGGCCGGCTCGGTGGGACGTGCCCTGGCGACGAGCGCCATCACTGTCGGGCGCGACGGCGCCTACGCCCCCACGCGAGAGGAACTCTGAACCACATGCCCGAATTCGCCTATGAGGACCTGCTGCCCATCGGCAGTGACGACACGGCA
Organism: Knoellia sp.; assembly: GCA_039917755.1. Lineage (GTDB taxonomy): Bacteria > Actinomycetota > Actinomycetes > Actinomycetales > Dermatophilaceae > Knoellia. The sequence continues at coordinate 8,206 of JBDSIV010000143.1, forward strand.
TACCGGCTTCTCACCACCGACGGCGTCGACGTTCTCGACGGTCCAGGAGGGCGCCAGTTCCTCTCGGTCGCACCGGAGGCCCTCCGCCTGCTCAGTGGAACTGCGATGCACGACATCGCCCACTACCTGCGCCCAGCGCACCTGCAGCAGCTGCGCAACATCCTCGATGACCCCGAGGCCAGCAACAACGACAAGTTCGTCGCGCTGGACCTGCTCAAGAACGCCAACATCGCGGCCGGTGGCGTGCTTCCAATGTGTCAGGACACCGGCACGGCGATCGTCATGGGCAAACGCGGTCAGCACGTCCTCACCCAAGGAGTCGACGAGAAGGCCCTGAGCAACGGCATCTACGACGCCTACACTCGGCTCAATCTCCGCTACTCCCAGATGGCCCCGGTCACCATGTGGGAAGAGAAGAACACCGGCAACAACCTTCCGGCGCAGATCGAGCTCTATGCCGACACCGCCGAAGGTCACGAGAGCACCTACACGTTCCTCTTCATGGCCAAGGGCGGTGGCAGCGCCAACAAGTCGTTCCTCTTCCAGGAGACCAAGGCCGTCCTCAACGAGACGGCCATGATGCGGTTCCTTGACGAAAAACTCCGGGGCCTGGGCACGGCAGCCTGCCCGCCCTATCACCTGGCGATCGTCGTCGGCGGCACCAGCGCTGAATTCGCCCTCAAGACAGCCAAATACGCGAGCGCCAAGTACCTCGACACCCTGCCCCCGACGGGTGACGCGGCCACCGGTCGTGGCTTTCGTGACACTGAGCTCGAGGAGCAGGTCCTGGGCCTGACCCGCGAGTTCGGCATCGGCGCCCAGTTCGGCGGCAAGTACTTCTGCCACGACGTGCGCGTCGTGCGCCTCCCCCGCCACGGCGCGTCACTGCCCGTTGCCATCGCGGTGTCATGCTCCGCCGATCGTCAGGTTCTGGCCAAGATCACCGCCGACGGCGTCTTTCTCGAGCAGCTCGAGACCGACCCAGCGCGCTTCCTTCCCGACACGGCGCACCGCGCCTTCGAGGCCGCAGGGGGCACGGTCGGTGAGGCCACGGGAGCCGGCTCGACGGGCC
>JBDSIV010000144.1:0-32752 GCA_039917755.1 Knoellia sp.
GTCGTCGGCGCCGTTGATCCGCCACGATCGGTGCGCCAGTCGAGCTCGGCATAGCACTCGTCGCTGGCGACGATGACACCATGCTGACGGGCCCACGCCACGACCTTGGCGAGGTGCTCGATGCCGAGGACCTGCCCGGTGGGGTTGCCAGGAGTGTTGAGCCACAACATTTTTGGTGTGGTCGATGGCAGAAGCGGGCCAAGCGCCGCGAGCCCGTTGACGACCTTGGGGGTAGCGCCAGCAAGCCGCGCGCCCACGTCATAGGTCGGGTAGGCCACCGCCGGGATGCCGATGATGTCTCCGGGCCCAAAGCCCAACAGGGTCGGCAGCCAGGCCACGAGCTCCTTGCTGCCGATCGTCGGCAGGACCCCATCGGGATCGACGTCGGGAACACCGCGACGCGCCTCGAACCAGGTGGCCACGGCCTCGCGCAACGCAGAAGTGCCCCACGTCTGGGGATAGCCCGGGGCGTTCGACGCCGACCGCAGGGCCTCCTGCACGACCTCGGGCGTCGGATCGACCGGGGTCCCCACAGAGAGGTCAACCAGGCCCAGCCCGTCAGCCGTGGCGACAGAACTCGCCCGCTCCTTGACCGGAGCGAGCGAGTCCCAGGGAAAGTCAGGCAGGTTGCGCACAGGAGTGAGGCGGTCTGGTTCAGTCGTTGTCGTGGTTCTGCGGGGGCAGGTCCGCGATCAGCGGGTGGTCCTTGGGGATCAGACCCATCTTGGCCGCGCCACCAGGGCTGCCAAGGTCGTCGAAGAACTCGACGTTGGCCTTGTAGTAGTCGGCCCACTGCTCAGGGGTGTCGTCCTCGTAGTAGATCGCCTCGACGGGGCAGACCGGCTCACACGCACCACAGTCGACACACTCGTCGGGGTGGATGTAGAGCGATCGCTCACCCTCGTAGATGCAGTCGACCGGACACTCGTCAATGCAGGCCTTGTCCTTGAGGTCAACACACGGCTGCGCGATCACGTACGTCATACCGCCATAGTATGCCGAGCGTGTCTGCCCCTTTCGATGCCGTCCAGATCGGCGCTCGTGTCGTCGTCCGTTGGCGCCTTGAGGCACGTGACAGGCCCGGCCCAAGTGGGCCGACGCTGACGGACTCCGTCGGTGAGCTCGTCGCCCGCAGCGGACAGCACGTGACCGTCGCGACGCAACGCGGCGACATCGTCATCGCGCTCAACCGCATCGTCGCCGCCAAGGAGATCCCGCCGAAGCCGAGCCGGCGGGGAGCCCCACACCTCGCGATCTCGATCCCCGACCTCCAGCGCGTCATGGGCCCAAGTTGGGGAGCGCTCGAACGCGAACCTCTGGGCCAGTGGGAGCTGCGCGCCTCGCAGGGCTTCACCCAGCGAGGAAACTCCGTTCTCCCCGTGGGCGACCCGGGCCTTCCCCTCGCGATCGCCGTCGACCGGATTGAGGCCTGGTATGCCGGGCGAGGACTTCCGGGCAAGGTGACTCTCGCCGGACCGGTCGGGTTCGACCCTGCGTCGGACTCCCTCGGAGTGGAACTGCTTGCTCGCGGATGGACGGTTGCCGATCGCACGCTCAACCTCACGGCCTCCACCGACCACGTTGCCGCTGCCGACCCGGGCGGTCCCGAGGTCAGCCTGAGCCAGGACCTCGACGATGCGTGGATGGACGCCTATCGCCAGAGCCGTGACGTGGTCCCCGAGGCAGCGGGGAACGTGTTGCAGGGAAGCCCCAGCCGCCTCTTCGCCAGCATCGCCCTCGGTGGCGGGCTGGCCCAAAAGCTGGGGCTGAGTACGCCCGGCTCCCGGGCACCACGGCCCGTGACAATCGGGCGGCTCGGCATTACGCACGGCTGGGCCGGGCTGGGTGCCGTCTGGACCGATCCGGCCTTTCGCGGGCGTGGTCTCGCAGCCCACCTCACCGGCCGCCTCGCAGCGGCAGCCCGCGAGGACGGCATACAACTCATGCACCTGCAGGTGGAGGCGGACAACGACACCGCCATCCGCCTCTATGAACGGCTCGGGTTCGTCAGGCACTCCAGCTACGTCTATGTGACGCAGTCCGCGTCCTGACGGGCGTCGCTACGTCGTCACTTTGAGTCGGCGTGCGTGCAGTTGACGTCGTCCTCGGGGATGTAGTGCGTGTTGAAGTCCTCGGTCGTGACCGTCTTGCCGCCCTGCTTGAAGGTGCGGGTCACAGTGACGTCGAAGCCCGGCGTCGGGGTCTGCGTGATGCAGTCCGGCGACCCGTCCGTGATCTTCTTGAACGGGACGATGTTGCGACGCGGACCCTTGTTGGCGGAGATGTCCCACTTCTTGGTCCCATAGAAGGCCACCGTCACCTGACCACCCGAGGAGGAGGCCCGGATCTGGACGCCGCCGTCAGTGGTGTTGACCCATTTCTGGTCCGGGGCCGGGAACGAGATCGTCGCCTCTCGGCCCTCGGGGTAGCGCGAGATGTAGAAGCCGTGCGGCATGTACTCGACGAACTGCATCCCGGCGAAGAAGGCCGCGTTGAACACCGTGGTCGAGACCTGGGAGATACCCCCACCGTAGTTCTCGCTGAGTCGGCTGTTCTGGATCACCCCGCCCTTCTGATAACCCTTTTCGGGGGTGCGCTGGCCGAGGACATCGTTGAGGCTGAAGGTGGCGCCGGGCGCGACGTAGGTGCCATTGAGCGTGCGGGCGGCGAGCTGGATGTTGTGGACGCGTCCGCCACCGTTGGGGTTGAAGTAGGTCGTGAAGGTGGAGATCAAGCCCTTGGGCAAGGTGGCCTTGGCCTTCTCGGTCGTGAACTTCGGTTGAGCCACCGTGACGGGGATGACGGCCGCTCGGTTTTCTGACGTGAGCGCGGCTGTGACCGGTGCCGCGATCTTGCTCGTCTCGAGGGTCACTCCGGTTTTGGACGGGACCACGACGGGCTGTTCGCCCGCATAGGTGACTCTGGCGTCAGTGGCCCTGGACGTGGCGTCGGCCCGGTCGGCAGCCTTGGTCACTGCCGCGATGAGAACCTTGTCATCGAACTTCGGCGTGATCTTGCCGTCCGGCGAAGCAGGGAAGCTGATCGCGGGCGCCAGCGCCGCGGCGCTCACCTCGAACGTCTTGTCGCCCGCCTTGAGCGCAACCGGCCCCGACATCGCCTTGTCGGCGAACTCGGTCTTGACCCGTTGGAGTTCCTCTCCGGACACCTTGGGAGTGGAGGCCGTGACCGGCGCGACGATCGGTGCACTGCGTGGCCAGGACGAGCTGATCATCTGGACCGTGCGGTCGACCTGAACAGCCTGACCCTTGACCGGCGCCGTCAACGCGACCTTGCCACCAGCGAGGGAGATCGCACCCTCCTTGACCGGGATGGCCATGGACGCAGCAGCCTTGGTCACGGCTGCCGTGAGCTTGGCCTCGTCGACGTGTGTCTTGAGATCCCGGCTCCCTCCACCCGTGAGGTGGCCCAGCACCTTGACCGGGTTGAGGCTGAAGCCGGTGAGCTCACCGATGGAGCCGTCCAGGTCAATGCTGAGCCCCGCTTCGGCCGGTGCGATCGTTGCCGACTTGTCACCAGCGGTGAGCTTCACGGGGGTGGCGCTGAGCTCTGTGACCCCAGCCGCAAGGGTCGTGCGCGCCTGTGCCGGCTCCATGCCGCCCACCTGGACACCGCCGACCCTGGTGTCGCTTGGCGTGCGTCCACCTGCATAGGCGGCAGCCCCGACATAGCCGGCAATAAGCACGACAAGGGCACCCACGAGCGCTACCAGAGCACCTCGTCGGCCTCGAGAGGTCCCTTGTGGCTGGTCGAAACTGTCGATCATGGCGGTCCTTGGGTGAAGTCGGATGGAACGTCGTGGGTCAGGGAAGGGTGGAGTACTGTCCGCGGAAGTGTACGAGGGCAGCACGGGGGTCGCCGGACAAGGCGATCAGGTCAACGGCCGCGACAATGATGCTGTGATCTCCGGCGGGATGAACCTCACGCACCGAACATTCCAGGGTCGTCAACGCACCGTCGAGGAGCGGCACCCCAGAGCTCCCGCGAGTGTGGGGGGCTCGATCCAGCTGTCCGGGCAACGGACGGCCAGGCGTCGCAAACCACGCGGCAAGACCTCGCTGGTCGGCGGCCAGCACACTCACACCGAACACTCGCGACTCCAGAACGGCGTCGTGGAAGCGCGCATCGGTCTCGACACAGACAAGCAGGAGCACGGGGTCGAGCGAGACGCTGGTGACCGAGTCGGCCGTGAGCGCGTGGTCGTGCCCGAAAGCCGTGGTCGTCACCACGGCCACACCCTTGGCCAGGCGACCCATCACGTGGCGATAGGCGTCAGGGTCGACGCCGCCCTCCCCCACGGCTGTCACAGCGACTCACCCACGAGCCCGCGGACCGTGCCGTCGCCGGGTGCGAGATTCCCCGTGGCAGGGTCGATGAGCGCATAACCCTCACGCCCGGCCAGACGCGCCGTCACATCATTGGACAAGGCGTACCAGCCCTCACCCACGACGACCTGAGTGGCGTGGTGGCGCAGCGCCTCCTGCTGTTGGTGCACGAGTGCCGGGTCGTGGACCCCATGCGTCACCAGGACATCGTCGACCACCGAAGGCGCCATTGGATCTGTCGGCGCTGGGACGGCATACGGGAGGTGCGATGGCACGTGCTCAGTGAGCCACGCACGATCCTCAATCACCCACGAATACGGGGTGAGCGTGACGAAAAGCGCTGGCGCAGAAGGCATTGCGGCAACAGCGGCGCGCACCGCGTCGTGAACGCGAATGTGGTCGGGGTGACCGTAGCCACCCTGCGCGTCGTAGGTGACGACGATGTCGGGAGCAATTCCGACGAGGGTGGCTCGCATCAGTTCCGCGACCTCGAGGAAGTCCGAGCCGGCGAACGCGCGCGGGTTCGCAAAGGCCGCCGAGCCGACCATGCCGGAATCCCGGTATGCCGGCCCCTCGCCATCGGTGCCCACGCCCAAGAAGTGGTGGCTCACCCCCAGGACCGAGACGGCACCCGCAAGCTCACCCCGTCGGTGCGCCGCCAGTGGGTCCCCGGCTGCTCCTTCGAGGTGCGCCAACTCACGCGGGATGACCTCTCCCTCTTCACCCAGGGTGCAGGTGAGGACATGGACGTCGTCGCCCCGCTCGACGTGGTGGAGGACGGCGATGCCGGTCGCCAGGGTCTCGTCGTCAGGGTGGGCATGGACGAACAGGAGCCGGGTCATGGGCGAACCGCGATGTCGGCGAACTCCACGACGCCGCCGATGACCTCGTTGGCCGAGAGGTTGCGCACGTCACTGCCAGCGATGTAGAGGGCACGCCGCTCGGCCAGGCCGATGTAGGCACCGGAGGTCAGGAGTTGGACATCCAATGCGGCCCACGCCTTCTCACGCTCTGCGCGGTCGGCAACGCTGTTGATCCGCGCGATCTCGGCGTTGACCCCGGGGTCGACGAAGTAGCCGTAGTCGCGGCCTGGTCCGGCTGGCGTGACGTTGATCGAACTGTCGAACAGGGCCGGCAGGATCGTGCTCGCGGACGCCCACATGGGAGCCCAGTTGGACCAGAAGACGTCGAAGGAAGTGGCCGCCGTGGGTTGCGTGATCGCCGTGAAGTAGTCGTCCTTGAACGGGGTGAGCGTGGGAGCGAACCCCGCCTCGGTCCATCCGGCGACCAGTGAAGCCATGGCCTTGTCGGCCACCGGGCTCGAGCGGTAGGCGACCCGGATGGGCACCGGGATGGTCAGCCCTGCCTTGCCGAGCAGCACCTTGGCCCGCCCGGCGTCGCCATGGTGACCGGAGGTGAGGGGGTTGTCCCCATGCGCTGCGGGGAGGGCGTCGGGGATGAGGGAGGCCGTCGGCAACGCCGTCGACCCGCCACCCAGAGCGGTCACGTAGGCCTCGCGGTTCGTCGCCACGGCCAGAGCCTGGCGCGCCTCGACCTTGGCGAAGGTCGGGCTCTTGAGGTTGGGGACGAGGTAGTCGACCAGGCCGGTCGCGGCCTGCACCGAGCGCTCCTTGAGCGCGTCGACCGTGAGGATGTGTTGCTGGATCGCCGGAGGGACGGAGCCCAGCCCGACAGCGTCGCGGGCATTGTCACCGTCGGCCATGATCTGTTGCGCAACGGTCTGCGTCTCGATGCCCTCTTGGTAGTCGATGCGATCCGGGAGAGCCCGGCGCACCTCGTCGGTGGATGCCTTCCAGTGGGGGTTGCGCACCCAGGATCCACCGGTCGAGGCCCGCCACGGTGCCGCAAGTTTGTAGGGGCCGTTGGAGAAGACCGCGAAGGTGCCGTCGGCGGCCTTGTCGGCCGATGGCTTCACCGGCGCAAAAGCAGGTTGGGTGATCATCTCGTTGAAGTCGCTGACGGGCGCACTCAGGGCGAAGGTGATCGTGGTGCCACGGCAGCTCACGGCCTCGTCGAAGGCTGCCAGCCCGGGGTCTGCGGCGGCAGGCTTCGCGAACGGCCCGCCATAGATCGGAACACCATCCGGCTTCTTGGGCACAGCCAGCACCGCGAGGGCATCAGTGGAGCCACCCGTGATGACCGTGGTCGCGAAGGTCCGAGAGATGCCGTACTTGACGTCCTCGCACGTGACCGGGCTGCCGTCCTCCCACGCCACCCCGTCACGCAGCGTGAACGACCACGACGTCAGCTCCTTGTTGGGCGTTCCGGTGTCAGTGGCGAGGTCGCCGACCACGCGCGACTGGTTGCGCACATCCGTGCTGGGTTGGTAGGCCGTCAGGGTGCGAAGGAACGTGCGCCCAGCGAACGCCGCGTCGTCTCGGGTGGCGATCCGCTGGGGATCCCAACTGAGCACGGGTCCGAGGGAAAGCGCCTTGAGAGTGCCACCACGCTCATCGGTGCGTTCGTGCGGTGCCGCTACAGCGGGCGTGGCGGACGGGTCGTCACCGCCCCCACCCAGAACGCTGCAGCCAGTCGCGCCCACCATGACGACCGCCACCCCCCCAGCAATCAGCGCCCAGTGGCGGCGGCGCTGGGAACGAGGTCGGTGTCTGGTGGTGCGGAGGGTGCTCACGGGATGCGCTTCCTGGGAGGGGTCCTGGTGACGCCGTCGGCTCAGGAGTTGCGGGCCCGGGAGGCCGTGCGCCCACGGATGGTCTGGTCGAGCTCGAGCTTGCGGATACGCACGGCATCGGGCGTGACCTCGACACACTCGTCCTCGCGGCAGAACTCGAGAGCCTGCTCGAGGGTGAGGCGGCGAGGCGGGACGACCTTCTCGAAGTTGTCTGCCGAGGAGGCGCGCACGTTGGTGAGCTTCTTTTCCTTGGTGATGTTGACGTCCATGTCGTCCGCGCGCGAGTTCTCGCCGACGATCATCCCCTCGTAGACCTCGGTCGCAGGCTCGACGAACAGGGTCCCGCGTTCCTGGAGGTTGACCATCGAGTAGGCGGTGACGGGGCCAGTGCGGTCGGCAACCAGCGAGCCCGACGTGCGAGTTGTGATGGTGCCGAACCACGGCTCGTAGGCTTCGAAGACGTGGTGCGCGATGCCGGCGCCGCGCGTGTCCGTGAGGAACTGGGTGCGGAAACCGATGAGACCACGCGAGGGCACGAGGAACTCCATGCGGACCCAGCCGGTGCCGTGGTTGGTCATCTGCTCCATGCGGCCCTTGCGAGCGGCGAGCAACTGGGTGATCGCCCCGAGGTACTCGTCAGGCGTGTCGATGGTGAGGCGCTCGACCGGCTCGTGGAGCTTGCCGTCGATCTGTTGGGTGACCACCTGAGGCTTGCCGACGGTGAGCTCGAAGCCTTCACGCTTCATCTGCTCGACGAGGATCGCGAGCGCGAGCTCACCACGACCCTGGACCTCCCAGGCGTCGGGACGCTCGGTGGGCAGGACGCGCAGCGAGACGTTGCCGACGAGCTCCTTGTCGAGGCGGTCCTTGACCATGCGGGCGGTGACCTTGGAGCCACGCACCTTGCCGACCATGGGGCTGGTGTTGGTGCCGATCGTCATTGAGATGGCCGGCTCGTCGACGGTGATGATCGGGAGCGCAATGGGGTTCTCGGCGTCGGCGATGGTGTCGCCGATCATGATGTCGGGGATGCCGGCGATGGCGATGATGTCACCTGGGCCAGCGGACTTGCCCTCCTCGAGCGGCTTGCGCTCAAGGGCCTCGGTCATGAGCAGCTCGGTGATCTTGACCCGCTCGATGGTGCCGTCGTGCTTGCACCACGCGACCTGCTGGCCCTTCTTGATCTCACCGTTGAACACGCGCAGGAGCGCAAGGCGGCCAAGGAAGTTGGACGCGTCGAGGTTGGTGACGTGCGCCTGGAGGGGCGTCTCGGGGTCATAGGTTGGCGCCGGGATCGTGTTGATGATCGTGGCGAACAGTGCGGTGAGGTCCTCTTCGACGGGCAGACCGCCGTTGTCAGGGCGCTCGAGGGAGGCACGGCCGTTCTTGGCCGAGGCATAGACGATGGGGAACTCGATCTGCTCCTCGGTCGCCTCGAGGTCCATGAAGAGTTCGTAGACCTCGTCAACGACTTCCTGGATGCGGGAGTCAGGACGGTCGACCTTGTTGATGCACAGAATCACGGGCATGTTGGCCGCCAGTGCCTTGCGCAGGACGAATCGCGTCTGCGGCAGGGGGCCTTCGGAGGCGTCGACGAGCAGCACGACACCGTCGACCATGGACAAACCGCGCTCGACCTCACCACCGAAGTCGGCGTGACCGGGGGTGTCGATGATGTTGATCGTCAGGCCGTCGGCGAGGCCAGCGGCCACGGCGGCCTTGCCCGCGTAGTGCACCGCGGTGTTCTTGGCGAGGATCGTGATCCCCTTCTCGCGCTCGAGGTCACCGGAGTCCATGACGCGTTCGCCCGTGGACTCAACGGTGGCCCGGGCCTCGAAGGCGCCAGACTCCCAGAGCATCTTGTCGACCAGAGTGGTCTTTCCGTGGTCGACGTGCGCCACGATGGCGACGTTTCGGATGTCGTCGCGAGTAGTAATCGGCATAACCCGAAGTGTCTCAGGATTTTTCTCAGAGACGAAAACGAGCTGATTGCGCGAGTACCTCACCGATCGCGTGGACGATCGGGAGGTCCGCTGGAAGCCAGGGCACGGCATACAGGTCATCGATGGTCAACCAACGAAGCTCGTCATGGTCCTCGAGCGGCTCGGGAACGCCATGGGTCACCTCTGCCAGGTGCACAGACATGGCGTAGGCCGTGCCCAAGGGCCATCGTCCCGACTCCAGCGGGCCTTCCAGGTGAGCACCGAGGGTGACCCGTACTCCCAGCTCTTCGGCGAGTTCTCGGTGCAGTGCCCTAACCGAGTCCTCGCCGAACTCCACCTTGCCGCCGGGCAGCTCCCACCCCCCGGCGAGCGATGGTGGCTCGGTGCGGCGGGCAGCGAGGAGCGCCGTCGGGGAGGCCAGATCGTCGACGATGGCCGCACCGACAACCTCGATCCGGCCAGGAAAGTGAGCGTTCACGCCGCAACTCCTCCCTGTTCTGGGTATCACTCCGATAAACAATGCCCGTGTGGGGGTCCAGCACGGATGAATGTCGCTAGGGTCGTGCCCGTCCACTGCAGTGAGGCATGACACACGTCTGCGCTGCGGTGGTGCACCACCCTCCGGGAGCCAACCGTGGCCCTCGAGGTTCGCACATCCAAGCGAGGTATCGATGACGTTCAAGCGCAAGGCGACCCCGTTCGCCGTGCTGACTGTTGCCGCGCTGGCCCTCACGGCTTGCGCTCAATCTGACCGGACCACCGATGGCAACGCCGCCGCCACCGGTGCTGACGCGAAGGACACGATCACGTTCGGTGCGGCGGGCGCCCCCGAACTGTTCGACCCCTTCTATGCCACCGATGGTGAGACGTTCCGCGTCACTCGCCAGATGATGGAAGGCCTCGTCGGCATCAAGCCGGGCACGGCCGAGATCCAGCCCGAGCTCGCCAAGTCCTGGGAGCCGTCGGCTGACGGCAAGACGTGGACGTTCAAGTTGCAAGAAGGTGTGAAGTTCTGGGATGGCACGCCGTTCAACGCGGAGGCCGTCTGCTACAACTTCGAGCGCATGTCCGACCAGAACGAGGTCGCCCAGGGTGGCCCAGCCGGCTACTGGGCCGACGTCATGGGTGGCTTCAAGTCCGATGGCGCCAGCGCGCTCTACCAGGGCTGCTCGGCCAGCGACGACATGACGGCGGTCATCAAGATCAGCCGCTCGACGTCGAAGTTCCCCACCGCACTCTCGCTCGACTCGTTCTCCATGCAGTCGCCCACGGCGCTCAAGGCGGGTGACGCCAACAACGTCACCAAGCAGGGTGAAGGCTTCGGCTACCCCGCCTACTCCAAGAACCCCGTCGGCAGCGGGCCCTACAAGTTCGACAAGTACGACGAGGGCAACAAGACCGTCACCCTCGTCCGCAACGACGACTACTGGGGCGAGAAGGCCAAGACGGCCAAACTGGTCTTCAAGATCATCCCGGACGAGAGCACCCGCCGTCAGGAGCTCGAGGCCGGCAGCATCGACGGCTACGACCTCCCGAACCCGGCTGACTGGGGCGGCCTGAAGTCCTCGGGCAACGAGGTCCTCGTGCGTCCGGCGTTCAACATCCTCTACATGGGCTTCAACCCTCAGAAGAACCCGAAGCTCAAGGACCTCAAGGTTCGTCAGGCGATCTACCACGCACTCAACCGCGAGCAGATGGTCAAGACGCAGCTGCCCGAGGGTGCCACGGTCGCAACCCAGTTCATGCCCGACACCGTGTCCGGCTACAACAAGGACCTCAAGCCCTACGCCTACGACGTGGACAAGGCCAAGTCCCTCCTCAAGGAGGCTGGCGCCGAGGGCATGACACTGCAGTTCGCGTACCCGTCCGAGGTGTCGCGTCCCTACATGCCGAACCCCCAGAAGATTTATGAAGCCCTGCGTGCAGACCTCGAGGCCGTCGGCATCAAGGTCAGCGTCGTCACCGCTCCTTGGAACGGTGGTTACCTCGACACCGTCGACAACGGTGGCTACGACGCGTGGCTGCTCGGTTGGACGGGTGACTACGACTCACCCGACAACTTCATCGGCACATTCTTCGCCAACCTCAAGGCCAACGACTTCCACACCTCGGCGACGTCCTACGGCGCCCAGTTGTCGAAGGATCTCGAGGCGGCGGACGGCATCGTCGATGCGACAGAGCGCTCCACGGCCTACGAGAAGCTCAACCAGACGATCATGGAGCAGGACCTCCCGGGCCTGGCGATCAGCCACTCCCCGCCGGCCCTGGTCGTGAGTTCGAAGGTCAAGGGCCTCGTGGCCAGCCCGCTCACCGCTGAGACGTTCTCCATGGTGACCGTTTCGAAGTGACTCCGAGGTAGGTGACCCAGGTCACCACATCGGCAAGACTGTGGCCGTTCCAGCAGCATGGCTGGAACGGCCACAGTCACGAGTGAAGGAGACTCACACCCCGTGATCAGATTCATCATCCGGCGGCTGATCCAGATGGTCGGCGTCGTCGTCGTCCTCTCACTGCTGGTCTTCCTCTGGCTGAAGTCTCTGCCCGGCGGTCCCGTCTCTGCGCTGCTCGGCGAGCGGGCCACGCCGGCGCGCCGGGCCGCCCTCGAGAAGGCGCTCGGGCTCGACCAGCCCCTCTATGTGCAGTACTGGGAGTTCCTCAGGCGTGCCTCGAAGGGTCAGTTCGGGTCGAGCACGGGCGTGCAGCCGGGCACCGACGCCTTCGACGTCTTCCTCACGAGGTTCCCCGCGACCCTCGAGCTGGCCCTTGTCGCGCTGATCATCGCGGTCGTGCTCGGCATCCCCCTGGGCTACCTCGCCGCCCGACGCCAGGCGACGTTCTTCGACAACGCGACGGTTGTGACGTCGCTCATCGGCATCGCCGTGCCCGTCTTCTTCCTCGCATTCCTGCTCAAGTACTGGTTCGCCGTGAAGCTGCACTGGCTGCCGGTGTCCGGGCGCCAGGACCCCGGCATCGGGGGAACGCGCATCACCGGTTTCTTCGTTCTGGACGGCCTGATCACCAGGGAGTTCGACGCGTCCTGGGACGCGATCAAGCACCTGATCCTGCCCTCCCTCGCCCTGGCCACGATCCCCTTCGCCGTGATCTTCCGGATCACGCGCGCGTCGGTTCTCGAGGTGCTCGATGAGGACTACGTGCGCACGGCGGAGTCCAAGGGCCTCACCAACCGGGTCATCCGCGGCCGCCACGTGCTGCGCAACGCCTTGCTGCCCGTCGTCACGACGATCGGACTCCAGACCGGTGGCCTGCTCGTCGGAGCTGTGCTCACCGAGCGCGTGTTCTCCTGGGGCGGGCTCGGCGATGCCCTGGCCGTGGCGTTTGAGCGGCGGGACTACGCGGTGCTCCAGATCTGCATCCTCACGGCGGCAGTCACCTACGTCGTCATCAACCTGCTTGTCGACATCGCCTATGCCGTGATCGACCCCCGAGTTCGGACGAGGTGACTCCCGTGCCCAACCCTTTGAACCCCCGCAGCAAGAAGGACCGGATCGACGCGCTGGCCGCGAGCACGGCCGGCCCCACGAGCGCGGGACCCGGACCGACGGGTCGCACCGCAGTCGCGACGATCGATGACGCTGGCCATGTCGAAGAGAGCGCCGGCGTCTCACTGCTGGCCAGCGCCTGGAGCCGGTTGCGCCGCAACCCGGTCTTCCTCCTTGGCCTGACCATCACCACCCTCTTTGTCCTGCTCGCCATCTTTGCTCCGCTGCTGGCACCACATGACCCGGCTGCCCGCATCCTCATTGACGAGGTGCGCCCACAGACCAACCCCATCCCCGCGGCCCGCGACGGATTCCCCTTCGGAGCCGACAACGCCGGTCGTGACGTCTTTTCGCGCCTCATCGTCGGCAGCCGCCAGACCCTCATCGTCGGTGTCCTGGCCACGCTGTTCGGGCTCACCGGCGGACTCACCCTGGGCACGCTCGCCGGTGCGTTCGGGGGCTGGGTCGACTCCGTGGTCATGCGTGTCGTCGACGTCATGCTGTCGATCCCCTCGCTGCTGCTGGCCTTCTCCATCGCGGCCATCGCCGCCCGAGCCAGCCAGTGGACAGTAATCATCGCGATCGCCGTGGTCCAGGTGCCCATCTTTGCCCGGCTACTACGCGGCTCGATGCTGGCGCAACGCGGGAGTGACCATGTGCTGGCGGCCCGCGCCCTGGGGGTCAAGCAGTCGGCGATCGTTTTCCGGCACATGCTGCCCAACTCGCTCGGACCCGTGATCGTGCAGTCGACCCTCGTCGTTGCGACGTCCATCATCGACGCGGCAGCTCTGTCCTTCCTTGGCCTGGGCAACCCCGACGATCGCAAGCCGGAGTGGGGGCAGATGCTCGGGGCGGCGCAGCAGTACATCTACGACCACCCGGCCCTCGCCATCTGGCCGGCCGTGTGCATCATCGTCGTCGCTCTCGGCTTCACCCTCATGGGTGAGTCTTTGCGCGAGGCCCTCGACCCCAAGAGCCGGAGGTGAGCTCCCGATGACCGACACCATCCACACCACCCAGTCACAGCACTCCGCAGACGACGAGCCGCTGCTGTCCGTGCGCGACCTCACGGTCACGTTCCAGCGTGCCGGGGATGAACCGTTCGTCGCCGTCGACGGTGTGAGCTTCGACCTGCGCCCCGGCGACACCATCGGCATCGTCGGCGAGTCCGGCTCCGGCAAGTCCGTGACGTCGCTTGCCATCATGGGGTTGCTCCCCACACGGGGTGTGCGGGTTGAGGGCGAGGTCTTCTACAACGGAGTCGACCTGCTCAAGCTGAGCTCCAGCGAGATGCGTGACCGTCGCGGAGCCGAGCTTGGCATGATCTTCCAGGATCCGCTGTCGTCGCTCAATCCTGTTGTGCCCATTGGCATCCAGGTGACCGAGGTCCTCGAACGACACCGCAAGATCTCCCGCAAGGCAGCGATGCCGCTCGCCCGCGAGATGCTCGATCGGGTCGGCATCCCCGACCCCGACCGTCGCCTCAAGGACTACGCGCACCAACTGTCCGGTGGAATGCGGCAACGTGCCCTCATCGCGATGGCGTTGGCGGCGGCCCCCCGCGTGCTCATCGCCGACGAACCGACGACGGCCCTCGACGTGACGATCCAGGCGCAGATCCTCGCCGTACTCAAAGACCTCGTCGAGGACACCGGCACGGCGCTCATCATGATCACCCACGACCTCGGCGTCGTTGCCGGCCTCGTCGACACGGTGAACGTCATGTATGCCGGCCGCGTCGTCGAGCGCGCGGATCGCCACCCGCTCTTCGCCGAGCCGCGACACCCCTACACCGCGGGACTGCTCGCCTCGATCCCCCGCCTGGACGGGTCCCGCGGTGAGCGGCTCACCCCCATCCCGGGGTCCGTCGCCGACAACCTGCCGTGGACGAGCGCCTGCGCCTTCGCGCCACGCTGCTCGCAGCCGATCGAGATCTGCCGCGAGCAGACACCAGAGTTGGTCGAAGACGGCGACCGGGCCCTGCGGTGCTTCAACCCCATGGAGGTGAACCGATGAGCGAGCAGCCTTCGGAGGCAACCACATCCGCGCAAGGCGAGCGGACGGCATACGACACAGACCTGCTGGTCGACGCCAAGGGAATCAAGGTCCACTTCCCCATCCGGCGTGGCGTCATCTTTGACAAGACGATCGGCCATGTCTATGCCGTCGACGGTGTCGACCTGCAGATCCACCGAGGCGAGACCTACGGGCTGGTCGGCGAGTCCGGCTCCGGCAAGTCAACCCTCGGCAGGGCCATCCTCAACCTCGAGCCCCCCACTGCAGGCAGCGTGGAGTTCGATGGCCTCGACATCGCGTCGTTGAAGGGCGAGACCCTGCGCCACAAGCGACAAGACATCCAGATGGTCTTCCAGGACCCCATGGGCAGCCTGGACCCCCGCCAGTCGGTCGAGTCGCTGCTCCTCGAGGGGATGAAGGCGCACGGACTCACCAAGAATCAGGCGGACGCCAACAAGCGTCTGCGCGAGCTCCTCAAGGCCGTTGGTCTGCCGCCTGCCGCCCTGAAGAAGTACCCCCACGAGTTCTCGGGTGGGCAGCGCCAGCGCATCGGCATCGCCCGTGCCTTGTCGGTCAACCCCAAGCTCATCGTCGCGGACGAGCCGGTCTCGGCTCTTGACGTCTCGGTGCAGGCGCAGGTCATCAATCTCCTCGAGGACCTGCAGGAGGAGTTCGGGCTGACCTATCTCGTCATTGCCCACGACCTTGCCGTCGTCCGCCACATCAGTGACCGCATCGGGGTCATGTATCTCGGCGGCATCGTCGAGGAGGCAGACGCCGATGACCTCTATGCGATGCCCCTCCACCCCTACACCCGAGCGCTCATGTCGGCCGTGCCCGTGCCGGACCCGCTCGTCGAGGATCGCCGGGAACGAATCATCCTCACCGGCGACCTGCCCTCTCCCTCGAACCCACCGAAGGGCTGCCGTTTCCACACACGTTGCCCGTGGAAGCAGGAGACCAAGTGCGACACCGAGCGTCCGGTGCTGCGTGTGCCGGACATCCTCGGCGTGGGCGCGAGCCATCGGGTGGCGTGCCACTGGACCGAGCAGATCCAGTCGGGTGAGATCCAGCCGCACAAGGTCGCGCCAACCGCCACCGATCCGTCCGACCTCGACAGCGGCACCGAGTCCCTCATCGGCCCCGCCTCGATCTCGGAGGCGTTGTGAGCCGTCAGCTGACCGATGAGGAGATCGAGCGCCAGCTTGCCGACCTCCCTCTGTGGACCCGCGAGGGAGACGCCATCGTCGCGACGATCGAGGCACCGGACTTCCCGGCTGCCATCCGTATTGTGGCTGAGGCGGCGGAGGTCGCCGAGGAGATGAACCACCACCCCGACATCGACATCCGGTGGCGCACGACGCAGTGGCTGCTCACGACCCACGACGCCGGCGGACTCACCCAGCTCGACATCGAACAGGCCCACCGCATCACCGACATCGCCCGACGCCACGGAGCCACCACCCCATGACCGACCGGATCCACCTCCTCGATGAGCACGACGAACCGCATGAGGGCTCCATAGGCAACCGTCTCAACTGGCTGCGCGCAGCCGTCCTCGGAGCCAATGACGGGATCGTCTCCACGGCTGGCCTTGTCATCGGCGTGGCCGCCGCGACAACCGAACGCTCGACCATTCTCACGGCCGGTCTGGCTGGCCTTGCTGCGGGCGCCATGAGCATGGGCGTCGGCGAGTACGTCTCGGTGAGTACCCAGCGGGACACGGAGCAGGCTCTCCTTGCCAAGGAGCGCCGGGAGCTCGAGGAAGAGCCGGAGGCCGAGCTCCTGGAGCTCACCGAGATGTATGCCGCCAAGGGACTTGACGCCGAGCTGGCTCATCAGGTTGCCGTCCAGCTCACTGCCCACGACGCGCTGGGCGCTCACGCCGAGGCAGAGCTGGGCATCGACCCCAACGCGCTCACGAGTCCCTGGCATGCTGCCTGGGCATCTCTCCTCGCGTTCACCGCCGGCGCCCTCGTCCCCCTTCTCGCGATCGTTCTGGCCACTGTCAGCACTCGAGTCCCGGTGACCGTGGTCGCGGTGATCGTGTCGCTCTTTGGCACCGGTTGGGTCAGCGCGAAACTGGGGTCGGCACCTGCCGGCCCGGCAGTGCGGCGCGTCATCTTCGGAGGCCTGCTGGCCATGGCCGTGACCTACGGCATCGGATTCCTCGTGGGGACCCAGGTCTGATGGCGCGCTATCTCGTCGTCCAACATGAAGCCGTCGCACCCGCCGGGTGGTTGGCAGAGCGCTGGTCGCAGCTGGGGATTGACCTCGACGTCGTCCGCCCGGACGTGGGCGAACCCCTCCCCGAGGCCCTGGTGCACGATGGGCTCATCGTGCTCGGTGGCCCGATGAACGCCAACGAGGACGACGACTTTCCATGGCTCGCACCGACGAGGGAACTCATCCGCTCAACGGTCGCGGACGGCATACCCGTCCTCGGTGTGTGCCTCGGGCACCAACTGGTGAACGTCGCCCTCGGTGGCGAAGTCATCGTCAACCCGAAGGGACGCATCGTCGGCCTGACTCCCCTGTCCCTCAATGCTGCTGGCGCCGAGGACCCGTTGCTGTCAGGGCTGTCGGGCCGCGAGGTCGTGCACTACAACGGCGATGTGGTGTCCCGGTTGCCCGAGGGGGCATCGGTCCTTGCGACTTCACCCGATGGGTCCGTGCAGGCCGCTCGCTACGGGCCTTCGGTGTGGGGAGTCCAGTTCCACCCCGAGACGACTCCGCAGGTTTTCGAAGCATGGATGGCCAACTTCCAACCTCAGGACCAAGAGCCGGTGGACGGGGCTCAGACGTGGCTTGCTGAGGTTGAGGCGCGGCGCGGCGCCCTTCGAGAGACCGGGTATGCCGTGGCGGACGCTTTCGCGCGCCTGACCTGATGCTCGGCGTGCGTCTCAGTCACCCTGGGTCGCCCGGAACAGGATGGGCGCGAGCTCCGACTTCATGACCTCCTCGAGCGAGACAGGATGACCGTCCGGTCCGGCGAGCGGCAGCCGCCAGTTGGGGTATTCGTCGTCGGTGCCCGGCTGGTTGATCGCCCTTCGGTCCCCCACAACATCGGCGAGGGAGATTGCGCGCATGGCGCTGGGGGTGTGGCCAAGCCACCGGTGCATGGCCTCGATGACCGACGGGAGCCCTGCGCCCGGCTCGAGCCAGCCACGGGCGACAAGGGCGTCACGCAGCCTGGCAATGGACTGCTCCTCCTGCGCCCTCTCCTCCTCAACCGGACGGGTGAGCAGGCCGAGACGCTCGCGGATGTCGACATGCTCGAGAGTGAGGAAGCCAGCGGTCGGCGGGAGGTCATGTGTCGTCACCGACGACAGACACAGCTCGCGGTAGGCCTCCGGAGGGGTCGGAGCATCGTCGGTGTTCTCGAACCACAAGATGCTCGTGCCGAGGACGCCCCGCTCCTGCAGGTAGTCCCGTGTGTTGGGCGGCACCACCCCAAGATCCTCACCGATGACGACCGCTCCCGCACGCTGCGCCTCGAGACAGAGAATTCCGATGAGGGCCTCGTGGTCATAGGTGACATAGGTGCCGTCCGCCGGGGTGAGGCCCTCGGGAATCCACCAGAGGCGGAAGAGCCCGATGATGTGGTCAACTCGGACGCCCCCCGAGTCCCGCAGGACAGTGCGGACCATGTCGCGAAACGGTGCATAGCCCAGCTCCGCGAGTCGCTCGGGGTGCCACGGCGGCTGGGACCAGTTCTGGCCCAGCTGGTTGAACTGATCGGGCGGAGCACCCACGGTGACGCCCGTGGCGAGCGCGCCGGCGAGACCCCATGAGTCGGCGCCACGCGGATGGACACCGACAGCGAGGTCATGGACCACCCCCAAGGACATGCCCGCGTTCTTGGCTTCGCGCTGGACCTCGCCGAGCTGACGGTCGAGCAACCACTGCAACCACATGTGGAAGCCGACGAGCTCAGGCTGGGCCGCCGCGAACTCGGCGACGTGAGGGTTCGCGGGGTCCTGGTACTCGCGGGGCCAGTCCGACCACGGCAGCCCATGGTGCTCGGCGAGCGCACACCAGGTGGCAAACGTCGCCAGGCCCTCCCCCTCACGCTCGCAGAAGCGCTCGAAGTCGCGGGCGCGGCGTCCCTCAAGACCGACAGCATGGACGAGCCCCAGCGCCTCGCGCTTGGCCGCCCACACAGCGTCGCGGTCGATCGTGTCCGCAGTGTTGAGGGCTTGGGCGGTGGTGGCGAGCTCAGCGATGCGGGCCCTGGCACCCTCGTCGAGGCGCACCAGCTCAGGGATGTCCTCGATGCGCAGATAGATCGGGTTGACGAAGCGACGTGTCGTCGGGAGGTAGGGCGACTCCTCCATCGGCGCCACTGGCTCGGCTGCGTGAAGGGGGTTGATGAGGACGAACTCGGCACCAAGCTCCGAGGCCGCCCACGACGCGAGATCTCCGAGGTCGCCGAGGTCACCGAAACCCCACGAACCGGCCGATCTGGCTTGGTAGAGCTGCGTCATCAGGCCCGTCGCACCACCGTGGCGCAGGACCTCAGGCAGCTCGAGCCGCTCCGGGGTGACCACGAGCGTGGAGACATCGCTGCCCTGGGACACCGACGGCTGGTCGAGGTGGGCCACGAGGCGGTGCCACCCCAGCGGCAGGTCTCCCGGCAACTCAAAGGTGGCCTCGCCGATCTCACGGCCGTTGACGGTCCTCGGATGGACCCACCGCTCCACCTGCGGCACGTCACGCGAGCTGCCGTCCTCGAGCTCAATGGTGAGTGAGATGGCACCCCCATGGGGCACATGCGCCAGCACCCACGGAGTCCAGCCCTCACGGCATACAACGGTTGGCGGCAGGGTGCGCCGCCACGCACGATCGTCGACATCCGCCAGCGCGGCGGTGACCGACTCCTCGGATTCCGTGTCGATCCCCAGTGCAGCAAGAACGCTGCGGAGCGCGGCATCGGCGATCACGGTGCGGGTGCCCTTCCAGTCCACGAACTCGGTGGCCACGCCGTGCGCGCGCGCCAACTCGAGAAGGGCAGGGGACGGTGCAACCGAAGTCATGTGTCCATCCTGCACGTCGAGGCGCCCCGCGCAGGCGAAGGGCGCCGCCGCATGTGCGACGACGCCCTTGCGTTCAGCTCCGGACCGAGGTCAGGGGCTGGCGGTCGTCTCGTGTGGACCAAGCGCGAGCTTCTCGACACGGGGATCGCCGGCGTCGGCGAAGTAGTCGCCCTTGATCGTCTCGTCCACACCGTTGTCCACCTTGGCCGCGTGGAGCCCGGCGCTGAGGATCGCAGCGATGATGAGGTTGATGGCAAAGGCCGTCAGGCCGATGTAGCCCATCTGTGCGATACCGGGGATGTTGGCCACCGAACCACCAAAGTGGTTGCCGGAGGCCGGATTGATGACGTTGTAGGCCGAGATGGTGCCGTAGCCCATGCCCACGGCCCAGCCAGCGAGCAACGCCCACTTGTGGAACCAGCGGGTGTAGAGCCCGAACACGATCGCCGGGAACGTCTGGAGGATCCAGATGCCACCGAGAAGCTGGAAGTTGATCGCGTTCTGCTTGTCCAGCAGGAGGACAAAGATGAGCGCGAAGCCCTTGACCACGAGCGAAACCAGCTTGGAGACCTTGGCCTCTTGCTTGGGCGTCGCGTCGGGCCTGACCCACTCCTTGTAGATGTTGCGGGTGAACGTGTTGGACGCTGCGATCGACATGATGGCCGCAGGGACGAGGGCACCAATGGCAATCGCCGCGAATGCGACTCCTGCGAACCAGCTCGGGAACATGTCCTCGAACAGCTGCGGGACCACAAGCTGGGCGTTGGGCTTGCCGTCGAGGCCAATCGGCTTGGTACCAGCGGCAATCGCGACCCAGCCGAGGAGGGCGAGCAGACCGAGCACGAATGAGTACGCCGGCAAGATGGCCGCGTTGCGTCGGATGACGTTGCGGCTGCTCGCCGAGAGGCTGGCCGTGATGGAGTGGGGATACATGAAAAGTGCGAGCGCCGATCCGAGTCCCAACGTGGCGTAGGCCCACAACTGCTGGCTGTTCGGGATGAACGCGCCGTTCGGCTTGCCGGTCTTCGGGTTCGGCGCTGCCATCTTGTCCTGTGCCGCACCAAAGATGTGGTCCCAGCCGCCCACCTTGGAGGGCAGGTAGATGATCGCGACGATGATGACGAGATAGATCAAGGTGTCCTTGACGAACGCGATGATCGCTGGTGCCCGCAGACCACTGCTGTAGGTGTAGGCAGCCAGCACGACGAAGGCGATGAACAGCGGTGCGTCCTTCGCGAGCCAGTTGCTTCCGCCACCCACGCCAACGACCTCGAGGACGGCCTGGATACCGACCAGCTGCAGCGCGATGTAGGGCATGATCGCCAGGAACCCGGTCACGGCTACCGCGAGCGAGAGTTCGCGGCTGCCATAGCGACCCTTGACGAAGTCGGCTGGCGTGACGTAGCCGTGCCGGTGGCTCACCGACCACAGCCGTGCCATGAAGACGAAGATGATCGGGTAGAGCACGATCGTGTAGGGGACGGCGAAGAACCCGGACACCGACCCGAGCGCGAACATCGCCGCCGGGACCGCAACGAACGTGTATGCGGTGTAGAGGTCGCCTCCGAGGAGGAACCATGTCACCCACGTGCCGAAGGATCGACCGCCCAGTCCCCACTCCTCAAGGGATTCCATGTCGGCAGGGCGACGCCATCGCGTGGCCATGAAGCCCATCACGGTGACGACGAGGAACAGGATGATGAGGACGGTCAGGGCGACGCCGTTGATGCCGCTGTGGGCGGCTGTGGGTACTGCGGTGCTCACGGTGTTCATCGCGTGCCCTCCTCGGCGTCGATCGGCTGGCCATCATGGAGGTCGGCGTCGGTGGCGTCACCGATCGTCGGTGCCGACGCATTGCGGCCCGGTCCGGAGCCGGGGGTGCCGTGCGGGTGTCGTTGTGCGTCCCCCATGGGGCGGTGCGGACGCGCCTTGAGCACCAGCCGGTAGGCCGTGTAGGTCATCGCAGAGCAGAGGAAAACCCAGAGGAACTGGTACCAGATGAAGAAGGGGAAGCCCCACAGCTTCGGTTCGAGCTTGGCGTAGGAGCCGACCCACATCAGGGCAACAATGGGGGTCAGCAGCAGGACCCCGGCGACAGCCAAGAGCCCTTTGTTGGCGGGTGGGACCGTGTCGTGGTCCACGACCTCGTGTGCGTCCACGAGAACAACCTTTCCTCGGCAGGCGGAGCGCCATTGCGCCGCACCACCGGGGAACACTAGACCTGCGACGTGTTCCACGTCACAGCGCCGCGCCGTCTTTTTCGCGACGGCAAAAGGAGTTGCGCGGCTCCCGCCGCCGCGGACACCCTTGGTTTATGGGGACTCCTGAGGGCTTTGACTTTGACGAACGACCCGATGGCAGCGTCGTCATCACCCATCACGGCCGGACAGCGGCAGAGCTGCGCGCGCGACGCGCCAGGGATTTCTTGGAAGACGTGGCAAGCGGGGACGACCAAGAACTCATGGCCCGTGTGACCGGCAACTACAAACACGGCAACGAGCGCACCGCCAAGAACCACCCCCGCAACCGCTGACTTGGTGAACACATGCAGACCACCGACAACGGCACCCTCCGCCTCTCGCCGGCCCGGGGCATCGAGGCAGGCGCACGCCTGCCGACACTCGGGCGATCGGCGCGGCAGGCGCCCTGACCACGCCCTACCTGTGCCTGCGGGGCAACGGTGGCCAATTGGCAGTCAACCTCGATCCGTGGAGCGACGAGGACCGCGCCGAGCTGACGCTCGCCACCGAGGCGACAGACTTCACCCGGACGGCGCTCACCGCCGCTGACTTCGATGACGAGTTCCCGGCCCTGCTTCCGGCCCCCGTCCTGCGCCCTCACTCGTTCGCGATCTTGTTCATGGTGGTCGCCGTGGCCGTGCGGCAGCCGCAGCCTCGATCGAGGGTCACCGCTGAGTCCGTCCAGACCCACCCCTGTCAGGGGATGGCGAAGGTGATTGTCGCCAGCACTCGAGGGCGGTTGATCTGCTTCGGGATCTCGAGAATCGCCGTGCACGTGCCGGACGGCGGGTAGATCACTTGAGTCGTCCCCATGCCGTCCGTACCGAGGACGACGTTGAGGACCGTGCTGTATTCACCGCACGTGACACGAACCGTGTAAAAGTTGCGGTTGCTTGCGCCCTGCATGGTGAAGCTCACCCCGCCGTCGGGAAGGACATTGCCCGTGAGCGGGGCACCCGCCTTCGTTGTCACGCTGGTCGATGAATCTCCGGTCGCGGCCATGATCGGTGTGCTCATGAAGGTGGAGGTCGTGGTGGTGGAGGCGGTTTTCGTCGTCGTCGTCGCCGCGGGGGCGGTCGCCGTGCTCGACATGGTCGCCGTGGTCACCGACTCCGCGGGTGCACTCAAGGTGCTTTTCGCGGAGGTTGCCCCGCTCTTGGGTGCAGTGTCGTCGTTCGTAATAGTGACGAGGGCGTAGCCATCGGCAACGTTGTAGTCGGCCCCGCCCATGAGCTGAACGTAGAACTGCTCGTTGGCTTCGTACGTCACGTCACCGAGGACGGTCACCGTGATCGTGGCCGTCGTCGCCCCCGCGGCAAAGGTGGCAGTGCCCGAGGCGGCCAGGTAGTCCGCCCCGGCCGTGGCGGTCACCGCAGCAGGTCCGGCGATCGTTTGCCATGCGACGCTTGTCGCACTTGTCCGGGACTGGCTCAGCGTGAGAGTCAACGTCACCAGTTTGGACCCGCTGTTGCCCTCTGCCACGGTCGCGTCACCGATCCGCACCTCGCGCAGGATCGTGGCCGGTGGCTGGAACTGCGTGTCGTCGGTGCGGAACCGGAAACTGTCCATGGACGCCGCGGCTGTGCCCGTGGGCGGTCGACCGAGCACACCAGTTCTGCCGTCCACGAGCGGGGAGTTGAAGATACGGCTGACGAGGACCTGCCCATTGAGAGTCACCGTGACGACGGTCGCCTTGAGGACAAGGTTCAGGGTGTACTGGGCACCGGCAACGAGGGTCCGGGTGATCGCTTGATCGACGACCCAGCCGGATCGCGGGGTGACGTGGCCGATGAGAACCCGCTGGCCCGCAACATCGAGGACGACGAACTTGTAGTCGTTGGCCGCGTAGTAGTCGAACACGAGCCCGGTCACGCCCTGGGCGGTGAAGAGAGCCTCCATCTCGACGTAGGCCAACGGGTCGATGCCCTGGGCCCCGAACTGCGCCGTCGACAGGGCGATGGTCCCGGCCGTCGCGGCGCCGACGTAGCGGCCGGTGTCGATGCTCCACGACCCAGCCTGCGGCGTGAAGTCGTCGGCTACCCCGTCCTCGAAGTACTCGGTGCGATCCAAGGAGATCTCCGGCGAGATCACGGTCAGTTCGATGTTGTCGAACCAGCCGCGCGCCTGGTTCGACCCGAAGCCGACCATGCCCTTGTTGAGGGCCACAGCGTCACCGTCGACGAAGCGGACGGGAAACGTGTAGGTGAAGGCGTTATTGCCGTTCGCGGTCACCGTGACGACCAGGCCGTTGACGACAACGTTGATGTCATAGAACGTTCCGGCCTTGACTCCTCCGGGGACCGAGCCCTGGGCATCGACGTGCCAGCCCCAGGCGTCCCGGTGGCCGATGACCATCTTGTTCGTCGACTGGTCCATACCGGCGAACTTGAAGTCGTCCGGGGCGAAGTAGTCGAAGACCACGTAGGCGTTGGCCTTCCACCCACCAGTCGGCTTGTCCATCGAGATGGTCGCGCGGATCTCGTAGTAGACCGATTTGTAGGCGTCGGAGTACCAGACGGCGACAGCGTCCGAGCCGGCGCCAGTGGCCGTGACCTTGAGCAGGCCGCTCTGCACGCTGAAGGAGCCCGAGTCCGGCGCGAACCCTTGCAGCGTGCCGTCGTTGAAGTCGGAGCCACGCAGCGTGTCCCTGCGACCGCCGGGGATGTTGCCGGCCTGCGGGTCCGTCGGGCCACCGGTCTGCGTCTGCCACTGGCCGTGGTCGTGCTGCGTGATGAGACCCAGCTCGCCTTCAGGCTCGCCATTGCGCACCGGGTCGTTGCCGGTGTCGGTGGCGCGCGTCGGGTCGGCACCCTGGCTGCGGGACAGCGCATACAGGAACATCGGAAGTTGCGGCTCAACCTGGCGGCTCACCGTCGCGATGCCGAACGGCGAGAACGGCACGAGATAGCTGTTGAACTCGCCGACCCAGTCGATGAGCCGGTCGCCCCCGGTGTTGGCGATGAGGATGTCCAGGCCAGCGCCGCCGTAGACGCGGTCCTGATAGCTGGAGTTCACGCCGTCCGGTGCGTCGTTGAGGCCACCGTTGGTGCGCAGGTCGTCGTCGGCGTTCGACAGGTCGTTGCCCCAACCGGCCCAGATCGTGTCGGCGCCGGTGCCACCGACCGACCAGTCGTTGCCCAGGTCACCGAAGACCACGTCGTTGCCGTCGGAGGGCTGGTTGGGGATGGTGGCGGTGCAGTTGCCCTGGTTGTCGACCGCGACGCAGGCCGTGACCCAGTTCCCGGACGCGGCGTCGTTGTTGAGGAAGAACGAGCGGGTCCACGGCGGCGTCGCGCCCTTCCAGACACTGCCGTCGGCGTTGAAGAGGATGACGCGACGCGGGTCGTACTCGTCATAAAGGAGGAACTCGCCGAGCCTGCCCTCGTTGTGGTTGTTGCTGTGCCAGACGTTGCTGTCGGCGCCGAAGTGGAGCACATCGCCCGGGTTGTAGGGGTGGAGGAAGTCGAGCAGCTCGAGCCCGATCGGGTTGCCGTTGGTGTCGAAGTGCTGCGCGTAGGACAGGCCGAGTGCTTCGGCGCCGGAGATGGCGTCGTCACCCGAGCCACCGTGGATGAAGTCGTTGCCCCAGCCGCCGAAGATGATGTCGTCAGAGTTGTTCGCGTCGAAGCTCGGCTGGTTGGCCACGTGGTGCTGGCTCGCGTTGACGTTGTCGCCGAGGTTGTAGGGCGTCAGGTCGGCGGCCTTGACGAGCTGTCCGGCGACGTTGATCGTCGCAGTCTGGACCTGTCCGGGGGTGTAGATGAACTCACCCAGGACGTCACCCTCGCTCGTGCGTGTGTTCGGGTCGACGGTGCGGAACTTATAGACGCCGTAGAGGGGCTCACTCAGCTGCGTGCACACGGCCGACGAAGCCACTGAGCAGCCGGTGTTGCGACTCGTGAAAATCCGTCCGTCGTCGCCGAGGATGCCGTCGACGCCGGTGCCGCCGGAGATCCAGTCGTTGCCCCAGCCCCCGACGATGTCGTCGTCCTGCGCGTCACCGAAGACGACGTCGTGGTCAGCCCCGGTGTAGACGGTGTCATCGCCGGTCTCGCCATGGACCTCGTCGCGACCGCCGATCTCGGTCGCCTTCCACGCACCGGTCGTCGTGTCCAGGATGAGCGAACAGGTCGGCTGGGTCGGCGATCCGTTGCAGTCACTGCCGGCGCCCTGGCCGAAGTTGCCGGGCACGAAGTCCGGGCCGCCCGGCGTGTAGTCGAGCAGGTGGACGCCGCGCACGACGAGCCGCTGAGGGCCGTAGGTGTCGTAGTTGAAGGTGACGTAGTTCGCCTGACCAGCCTGCGTCTGACCGCTGCCGGACGGGTTGACGTCGACTCCGTTGACGCCGACGATCCGGACGATCCTGCCGTTGTCGCCCACGATGGTGTCGGCATCACGAGCGTGCATGTTGGCCGCGGTCGTCAGGTCGGCGAGCACCCCGCCCGGGGCCGCGGGAGTCGAGACAACCCCGCTCGTCTGGTTGTTGAGGCCGACCTGGGTGCCGGCGCCACCGAAGATCAGGTCTGCCCCGCGGTCGTCACCCGGCAGGTAGGCGCGGGTGGGGAAGGGCAACCCGTCGGGTCGCAGGTCCGGCGTCGTCAGGCTGAAGAAGTCGCTGCTCCCACCGACGATGTCGTCCTGGCCGAGGCCACCGAAGATCACGTCATTGCCGGCGTTGCCCTCGAGGTAGTCCTCGCCGTCGGTCGCGGCCTCGAAGGAGGCGATGACCTCGAGCACTCCGGTGTAGTCGCAGACCATGGCGCCCGCGGAACCGATGCAGCCGAGCGGCGTGCGCGATGCTCCGACGTGCCAGGTCACCGACGGGTCATCGACCATGCGGGCAAAGGCGGACGCGAGACCACCGTCACCCTGGAGGACGTCGTTGCCGAGCTGCCCGAGGAGGACGTCATGGCCCGGGCCGCCGGCGAGGGAGTCGTTGCCGAAGCTGCCGGCCCACTTGGTGCCCGCGTCGGAGGCGGCGTCGTGGAAAAGCTGGGTCACGTTGTACTCGGCCCACCAGGGTGCCCCGTCCGGGTCACGATAGGCGCGCGGCGTACCGTCGACGAGGAGCAGACCGCTCGTGTCCTCCGTCGGCGCGGGGACACCTGCGCATACCGGACGGTCGGACCGGCTGTAGAGCAGCGACCCGCACAGCGTCTGGAAGTGCGAGCTGGTCCAGTCTCCGATGGTCCGCACGAGGGAGGCGTTGTCGCCGAGCACCATGTCGTCGGCGGCGTTGCCGTCGGCGAGATCGTTGCCCGCTCCCCCGATGAGGAGGTCCCGACCGAGGTCGCCGAAGATGACGTCGTCGGCCCCGTGCTGGAGGTTGCGCGACTCGACCCCGAGCACCGAAGCGAGGGCGGTCGTCTGGATCTTCTGGGGCCGGCTGTCCGGCTCGTTCGGGTCGGCGACGTCCTGGAGAATCGCGCCGTGGTCACCGAAGATGATGTCGTCATAGGCGCTCTCCGGCCCGCCCAGCACGGCGCCCGCACCCTCGCCGAAGATCAGGTCGCGCCCGGCCACGAGCAAGTCATCGCGCACTGGTGACGGGTAGGGCTGGATCGTCGTGCCGTTGTTGACGAACCCGGCGCCGGTGACCGACGGCCGCGGACTCTGGTCGACCACGGCGATGTCCAGGGCTCGGGTGAAGATGTTGACGTTGACTCCAGAGTCGCCATAGATGTGATCAACGCCGCGCTGGCCGCGGATCTCGTCGTCCCCCGATCCACCGGCGAGGTGGTCACCGGCTTGGCTGCCGATGATGAGGTCGTCGCCGAGCCCGCCGAAGGCGGTGAAGCCCACGGTCGGCAAGTTGCTGCACGTGGCGTTGCAGATGATGTGGGCAAAGAGTCCACTCGCATCGATGATGTCGTTGCCGGGGTGGTCATAGGGGTTGGCGAGGCCGAGCAGCCACTCGTCGTCCTCGTTCTGGGCGTCGGGGATCTGGGTGAACGGGTCGAACGGCCTCGGGCCGAACTCCATGCCGAGGACATCGCCCGGGTGCCCGGAGTACCAGACCCCGTCCTGTGACGTGTCGCCGTAGACGACGAGCGGTGATCCGGGGCCGCCGACCGCGTCCTGCTGGCAGAGCACCCCGTCGATGGGGTTGACGCGGTTGCACACCGTGATCGTGTCGCCGCCGATGAGCAATCCACCGTCGAGCGTGGGGTCGAAGCCCGTGACCGTGAGGTTCACGGTGTCCCACACCGCCACACCGGCTGCGCTCAGGTGCACTGTCGGCGTGAGCGCGGTGTTCGCGAACGTCATTGTCGTGGCGGTGAGGCCGGTGATGGTGAGGGGTCCGGGCAGCCCGGTCACACGCACCTGCATGCCCAGCTTGAAGCCGTCGGCGAGGAACGAGCCGCTCGTGCGGCGCAGGTAGGTCGAGTGGATCTCCATCGCGCCGGTCGCGGTCAGGGTGACGGGCTTCGCCGCGTGGACGTCCGTCGCGACCACGGCTGTGCCGGCCTGGAGCGGGCCGGAGAGATACATGACCGAGCCGAGGCCGCAGCCGGGGAACGGGTCACCGAAGGGACAGGCCGCGTTGCCGAAGCCGAGCACCATCCGGGTGAAGGACTCCCCCGCGAGCTGCACGTGCATGGGCCCGTGGCCGTAAGGGTCTCCCGCGAAGTAGCCACTGCCCGGCAACAGGTCTGTCAGGGCCCAGGAGAGCCCGTCGAGGCGGGTCAGCACGAGGCTCGTACCAACGGGTGCCCCGGGGGCGGGCGCCGAGCGTTGCATGTCAAAAGCGTTGTGTATGAGGGAGTTTCCACCTCCGTGGACCGTCGTCAGGCCGCCGTGCGGTCCGGGAACGAAGACGTTGTATGCCGTGGAGCTGCCTCCCACGAGCACGTCCCCTCTCGCGAGGGTGAGGCTGCGCCCATCGGTCGAGATCGCGGTGAGGCGCCACTGCCCGGTCTGTCCGCCGATCATGATCAGCTGGCCGACGACGAAGCCGTCGGTCACCCAGCTGCCCGTCGAGCGGGCGATCGTGCCACCGTCACCGGCCCCGTTGGGCGCGATCGTTATCACCCCGGCGCCGACGCTCCTGACGGGGACGTCAGCGGCGATGACCGTCCGTGGTGCCGTGCCGGGTGTCGCCCCTCCGGTGAGGAGCGCGAGGTACATGACGGTGTTGTCGGTCGTGTCGCTAGGGTCGTCGTCGCCGAAGCCCAGCACGCGCCAGGTGCCGGTCATTCCGCTGATCGTCACTGGCTGGCCGACGAGGAAGCCCTGAGCCTTCCAGTCGAACGGAGCGGGCCGACTCAGCCGATGCGTGGTGCCAGCGGGGGCACCTGCTGGCGCGCCGACATACGGGCTCAGACCCACAGTGCCGGTGAGCTTGACCGTGTCATCGGGTTGGAGCGTGCCCTGGATGTCAATGCGGTCGTTGCCGCTGCCGAGGAGGAGGTTGAGGACCTCGATACTGCTGCGGGCCGAGTTGGTGATGAACTCGCCGTCGACGGACTGCACTGTGCCAAAGCTGATGCCGCCCGGGAAGACCTGCGGCTCGCCGAACGTCTGGCCCTCGGCTCCGCCGTAGGAGGCGCCGAAGTCGAGGTCCTTGGCCATGCCGAAGCCCTCGAAGGTCGTGCTGGTCATGACGCCGCGACCATGTGCCTGTGAGGAGTCGTTGTAGATGGTCAGGAGGTCGATCTGCTTGCTCTCCGGGGCCTGCGTCGCGATGGCGAAGAGTGGGCCGTCCTTCTCACCAGGCAGCTTGAGCCCGAGTTGCAACGACCGATCCTCCCCGGTGACGCCACCTTCGACGGCGAGGGGTCCGCGAAGGCGTGAGAGCAGGTGCTGGTTGACGGGGAACACCTTGACGCCGACCCGCTGCAGCGGCTGGTCGAAGGTGACGTCGGCCCGCAGCTCGATGGACGTGTTCGTCGCGTAGGTGGCGGCGGTGAAGGTCACGATGGCGGCAATGCGTCGCACGGTGAACGACCCGCCGGACAGGAAGGCTGCGAGGGCGTCCCCGCTTGTGCCGGCGGCGCGCAGCTCGAGCTTGTTGTCCTTGCCGGCATTGTCGCCGCGGATGACCGCAATCTTGACCCGGATGCACGTCCCGCCCTGGCATATCTCCACCCACTGACCCTCGACGAACCCGTCTGCCAGCCAGCTGCCGGTGAGTGGGCGGACGAGGCGCCAGGCACCGCCGACGAGCTCGGTGGTCGCGGTGCCGTCCCAAGCCCCGGAGCGGGTCAGCCGGTTGATGCTGACGTCGGCGGTGCCGCTGCACGAGGGAGCCGAGGTGAGGACCAAGGTCTTGCCGTTGGCCGAGACGGAGGCGATGGTGAAGATCGCTGTCCCACAGGAGGAAAGCGTGATCCGCTGGCCTGCCTTGAAGCCCTCGTCGATGAAGCTCCCGAGGTCGCTCCCGTTCGCCCGGGTCAGCGTTGCACCAGCGATGGTCAAGGCGCCCAGGAAGGCACGAGCCGGGATGTCGCCGCCGATGACCGCGTAGTCGGCGGGCGTGATGGGCACGCCGCCCACCGAGGCGACATCGACGAGGCCGTCGGTGATGAGCGCAATTTGCACGGTGCCATTCGGCGCCTTCGTCAGTCGAATCGTGTAGCTGTCGGTGCCTCCAGGGATCGTGCACGCAGTGTTGCCGCACTTGATGACGACGGTGTCCGTGCCGGTCGGGATCGAGACCACATTGGGCGTCTCGTCGTCGTAGACAAGGACGTCGGTGCGCTGCGGGCCACTGCGCAGGTTCGGGAACGGGTAGCCGGCGGCGTCGGCGGATGACGTGTGGACGGTGTCGAGCTCGTAGTTGATGACCGCGGTCGTCGGGTCTCCGGGGTCGCTGTTGCCGCGGGCGTGAACGACCAGGCGCAGCGCCGTGTCCCAGTTGTTGGAATCGAACCATACCGAGTACCAGGTGCCGCTTCCGTCGACGTGCTGGGCCCACCGGGAGGCGGCGATGCCCGAGAAGTCCAGGGTGAGGAGCCTCTGGCTGTCGGCGTCCATCCAGATCTTGACGAAGACCTTCGCGCCGGGTGTCGGAGCCTTGGCCAGCGAGAGCAGGACGTCATCGGTGCGCTCGGTGCTCGCGCTCCCCTCGATGACGACCGTCCTACCGTCGACGTCCGTACCGCCAGGGGTGACCGGCACGGCATACACGCCTGGGGTGTCGTTGTCATAGACCAACGCGTTGACCTGACGCACGGCGGCGCCGTCGAACCGTGCATCCGCGCTGATGACGCCGTGCTGAAGGACGACGACGCGGTCGCCCTCGGCCCGCGGGTCGTCGACGGCCCAGAGGTAGACACGTTGGGGCGTGGACCAGTTGCCCGGCGTGAAGGTCAAGGTCATCGCCCGGCCGGCCTCGTCCATGACCTGGCCGTTGACCACCAGGTGCCGCTGGAACTCAGAGAGCTCGTCGCACTGGCTGTCCGTGGTTCCCACGCAGAGCCAGACGGAGTCGCCCACCCCATTCGGCAGCGGGGCCGGGTTGATGGGACTCCCGTTGGCCTCCTGCGACGGGGACCAGCCGGCCGACACGGTGACATAGACGTTCGCGGTCGGCGCCGCGGCGAGCTCGACCGTGTAGTGCGTGTAACTCTTGATCACGCCCGTTCCGGCAGCGCCTTCGCGAACCTGGGTGCCGCCGGGAAGTTCGCGGATGACGACGATGCCGCGGTCCTGGGTGGCGAGGTTGTAGGGCACACCGTCGGCGGTCAGTCCGTCGTAGCCGACGTCGGTTGCCGAGGTGACGATGTGGTCGACAGCGCCGGAGAGGCCCTCGAGCTCCCGGGTCACGATGTCGGACGTCACGTCGCCGGTCACGCTGATGCTGTCGGAGCCGAGTCCGCCGATGACGCGATAGGCCACGCCGTATGCCGTTGACTGGACGAAGAACTGGTCGTCACCCTCAAGCCCGTCCACCTCGACGACCTCGACCGTCGTGTACTTGACGTTGAGCCCGGCGCCGAAGATGCCCTTGTCGGTGATGGCGAAGTCGTCCGCGAACTCCGTACCCAGGACGACGAGCTTGTCGAAGCCGGTGCCACCATCGACGTTGACCGGCGCGTTGATGTTGTATTGCACCTCGTCCTCGCCGCCACCCGCACGGATGTCGAGCGGACGGGCAGTGGAGAAGCCCAGGCCGATGACGGGCACCGCGACGCCGTTGGCGTCGAGCGGGATGATGTCGTCGCCCCACATCGTGTTGTCGAGGTCGATGTTCGAGCCGGGCGTGTGGGTGAAGGTCAGGTGAGCGTCGGCGTTGTTGCAGACACCGTCACCGTTGTTGTCATAGCGGGTGTAGCCGCCGCCCATGGCACAGGATCCGTAGGGTGTCGTGGTCGGGAAGTCCCCAGTGACCGGGTCGGCCGCGAAGTTGACGTCGCTGAGACCGCAACCAGCGATGCTGTCGGCGTTGGTGTCACAGACCGCGGCGATGGCGAACGCGCGGACGATGAAGATGTCGTTGTCGTCGTCACCGTTGAGCTGGATCTCGGCCTGGTTGCTATAGACGGTGAACTGGTCGTTGCCCGTGCCACCGGTGGCGAGCAGCGGGGCGTGCGCCCCGGGGCTCAACCAGCCGCGGGTTGTCGGCACCAGAGAGGGGAAGGTATCCGAGGGAAGCAGCGCACCACCGGTGACGTTGCGCTGGGTGCCGAAGATCTGGCCGATCTGGAAGACATCGTTGCCCCCACCACCATCGAGCGTGATGGTCGCCGTCGTGTCGTCGACATAGAAGGCGTCGTTGCCACCCTGGCCGTAGACCGTGATGCGGCCGTTGAGCGCGGTGTCGTAGTTGATCCGCTGGATGAGGCTGCTGGGCTCGTTGCCCACCGTCCGGTCGCGGTAGGCGCCGATGCCTCCGTCCGCCGCGCCACTGCCGGCAAGCAGGGCGATGAAGGCCGGGCGGTGGGAGGTCTCCGTCGGCGAGCCACACGTGGCCGGCACGCCATTGACGCCGAAGGGGCTCTCGTTGTCGATGCAGGTGAGCGCCCGGAGCAGGAAGATGTCGTCGGTCGCGGCGTTCGTGGTCGTGCCGGGCACGTAGC
>JBDSIV010000145.1:0-6206 GCA_039917755.1 Knoellia sp.
CGCCAGCGCAGTGACTAGGTTGGCAATCCTGGAGCTGGCCGGCGCAGGTCACGGAGTCGGACGAGGCCGACGAACACACGGCGGAGGTCAACCCGGCCTGTGTCGAGGTCGCCATCCCGGCCAATGCCTCTGGCACCGCGGCTGATGCCAAGACGGTCGTCGTGCCCAACGTGCTGCTCGTGCGCTGACCTGTCCGACAACATGCGTGCCCCTGACAACGCTGCTGTTCGACAAGAAGGCAGACCTCCTCAAGGTGCACACCGCGGCGCGGGTCTCGACCCCAAGATCGCCAAGGAGACAGTGTTGGGCGACCTACACCGGGCAGCGCAAAGGCTCGACGAGCCCGGCTGGAGTCCGACTTATTGGGTCCTCTTGCTGCCTGAGTGGGTCATTTCCGGCCGGGGGGCGACTGATTGCGCACTCCGTCGAAGCGACGGACTGCGCAATCAGTGGGCAGTTCCGACGGATTGTGCGATGACTCGCGGGCTCCGGGGCGGGTCAGGCGGTGGCAATCAGGCCGAGGCTGGCCGGGGACACGAGACCGGGGTGCTTGGGCACGATCCGCACGGTGTAGCCAAACGCACCGCTCGTATTGAGCGTGAGGTCGCCAGAGAACTGGTGACGCCCGTCCTCATACGTCTCGGTGGGCTGCAGAGGCAACATCGTGACGTCGTGCAGGTCGTCACCGCGACGGTTGGTGCGGCCGTGCGCGACCTGGACCTCGACATCCTCGGGCGCGAGGCCGTCGAGCGAGACGTAGGCGTTGACGTGGAGCGTCTCCCCGATCTCGGGGCTGTCGCTGATGCCAGAGGTCTCGACGTGGTCAACGCTCACCTTGGGCCACGACGTCCTGACGCGTGCGGTGTAGGCCGCGAGGTCGCGAGCGCCGGCGTAGTCCTCGTCCTTCAGCCCCCAGCCCGAGCGGGCGGCCGGGACGTAGAGGCGCTCCGTGTATTCGCGCACCATGCGGCTCGCACGGACCTTGGGGCCCAGGGTCGAGACGGTGTGCATGACCATCGCGAGCCAGTTCTGCGGAAGGTCGTTCTCGTCGACGTCATAGAAGCGCGGCGCCACCTGGTTCTCGATGAGGTCATAGAGCGCGTTGGCCTCGATGTCGTCGCGGCGCTCCGGGTCCTCCACACCATCAGCGGTGGGGATCGCCCAGCCGTTGTTGCCGTCGAACCACTCGTCCCACCACCCGTCGAGGATCGACAGGTTCAGCGCACCGTTGAGGGCCGCCTTCATGCCCGACGTGCCCGAGGCCTCGAACGGGCGCAGGGGGTTGTTGAGCCAGACGTCGCAGCCCGGATAGAGGTGCTGGGCCATGGCGATGTCGTAGTTCGGCAGGAACGCGATGCGGTGACGCACTTCGGGGTCGTCGGTGAACTTGATCATCTGCTGGATGAGCTGCTTGCCAGTCTCGTCGGCCGGGTGGGACTTGCCCGCGATGAGGATCTGGATGGGGCGCTCGGGATCGAGCAGGAGCTTCTTGAGCCGCACCGGGTCACGCAGCATGAGGGTGAGCCGCTTGTAGGTCGAAACTCGTCGAGCGAAGCCGATCGTGAGGATGTCCGGGTCGAGGATCTCGTCGGTCCAACCGAGCTCGGCGGCGGAGGCGCCGCGCTTGACCCAGGACGCTCGGACCCGAGCCCGGGCCTCGGTGACGAGCTGCGCGCGCAGCTGTCGCTTTGTGGCCCAGACGTCGTCGCGCGGCAGCGCGGCCATGGCCTTCCAGGACTCAGTCCCGTCGAGCACCGTGGTGTCGATGGAGACGGCGTCCGAATGACGGCCCGCAAGCTCGTAGACCTTGCGGTCCACCCACGTTGGACCGTGAACTCCGTTGGTGATGCTCGTGATCGGCACCTCGTCGGCGTCGAAGCCCGGGAAGAGGCCATCGAACATGTCTCGGCTGACGACTCCATGGAGCTTCGAGACACCGTTGGCGCGCTGAGCGATGCGCAGGCCGAGCACAGCCATGTTGAACACGGCGGAGTCACCGCCCTCGTAGGTCTCCGCGCCCAGAGCAAGGAGACGGTCGATCGGGACGCCCGCGGGAGCGAGGTCGCCCCCGAAGTAGATCTCGATGAGACGACGCTCGAAACGGTCAATGCCGGCAGGAACAGGGGTGTGGGTCGTGAAGACGGTCGCGCCGCGAACTGCCTCGAGCGCCTCGTCGAAGGTGAGGCCGGAACTGGTCACGAGCTCGCTGATCCGCTCGATCGCGAGGAAGCCGGCGTGGCCCTCGTTGGAGTGGTAGACGTCGGGCGTGGGCGCACCCGAGAGCTTCGACCACAGGCGAAGCGCTCGCACTCCGCCGATGCCGAGGAGCATCTCCTGCTGGAGCCGCTGCTCGCCGCCCCCGCCATAGAGGCGCTCGGTGACGGCCCGCGCGGCCTCGTCGTTGCCGGGGACGTCGGAGTCGAGCAGGAGCAGCGGCACCCGACCGACCTGGGCGCGCAGCTCGCGGCCTCCGGGAAGCTTGACGATGATGATGCTGGCCGAGCCGTCCTCCTCGCGCAGGAGGGACAGGGGCAACCCATCGGGGTCGAGGACCGGGTAGTCCTCCTGCTGCCAGCCGTCGCGGTTGAAGCTCTGTCGGAAGTACCCGGTTTTGTAGAACAGGCCGACGCCGACGATGGGCAGACCGAGGTCGGAGGCCGACTTGAGGTGGTCGCCGGCGAGAATGCCCAAGCCCCCGGAGTACTGCGGCAGCGCGGCGGCGATGCCGTACTCGGGACTGAAATAGGCGATGGCCGACGGAACGTCCTCGTCCCCCTGCTGGCTGGCCCACTGCTGGTACCAACGGTCCTCTCCGAGGTAGAGGTCCAGGCCCTCCTTCTGCTCGTTGACCCTGGCGACGAATGCGTCGTCGGCTGCGAGAGCCTCGAGCTCATCGACCGGCGTGGCCGAGAGCATGGCCAACGGGTCGGCACCGACCGCAGCCCAGCGCTGCGGGTTGATGCTCTCGAACAGATCGCGCTTCGGCGGGTGCCAGCTCCAGCGCAAATTCATCGCGAGATCGCCGAGCGCGGCGATGCGGGCAGGCAGAACGGGGCGGACGCTGAACCGACGGATGGCCTTCACGAGGCGTCATCCTAGGGTCACTTCTCGTCGCGGCGGAAACGTTTACGCCATCTGGGCCGTTGACCTGCGGCGATGACTCGTCTGACAGGGCTGAGGACGATAGCGTCGCCCTGTGACCGCGACGCCTCTCAGTACCCCGCCCCAGACCCCGCTCGGACGCATCCCCGTCCTCGACGTCTCGCCGCTCGTCGACGGTGGCGCCCGCCCCACAAAATCCGTCGTCGACGAGGCCTTCTTGGTCGAGGCAACCGTCGTGCGCGAAGGCCACGACGCGGTCAGCGCCTCAGTGGTCCTCACCAGCCCGGACGGCATCGACCACGTCACCCAGATGACGTGCACCAACCCCGGCCTCAACATGTGGGAAGCCGTCGTCACAGCTGACAGTCCCGGCTTGTGGACTTTTCGCATCGAGGGATGGGCGGACCCGTTCGGGACGTGGGAGCACGACGCGACCGTCAAGATCCAGGCCGACGTCGACACCGCACTCATGCTTGCGGAGGGCGCGAACCTCCTTGATCGGGCCGCTGAGAGCAACGACCGCACCACTGAGGGCCGGGCTGCGCTTGTCGCCGGAGCCGGAGTCCTGCGTGACGAGACCCGCCCCCCGCAGGTGCGGCTGTCCGCAGTGACCCACGGACCGGTGCACGAGGAGCTGACCAGCACCCCGGTGCGGGACCACGTCAGCCCGAGCACGGCATACCCACTGCTTGTCGAGCGTCAGCTCGCCCTGACCGGCGCCTGGTACGAGTTCTTCCCCCGCAGCGAAGGCGCGGTCTATGACGAAGAGACGCACACGTGGCGCTCCGGGACCCTGCGCTCGGCGGCCAAGCGCCTGACCGCTGTCGCGGGCATGGGGTTCGACGTCATCTATCTCACGCCGATCCACCCCATCGGGCAGGCCGCCAAGAAGGGCCCCAACAACACGCTCGATGCTGGTCCCGAGGACCCCGGCAGCCCCTACGCGATCGGATCCCCCGACGGTGGGCATGACGCGATTCACCCCGACCTCGGCACGTTCGAGGACTTCGACTTCTTTGTCGGCGAGGCGCGCAGGCTTGGTCTCGAGGTCGCGATGGACATCGCGCTCCAGTGCTCCCCCGACCACCCCTGGGTCCAGGAGCACCCGGAGTGGTTCACCACGCGCGCCGACGGGACGATCGCGTTCGCGGAGAACCCACCGAAGAAGTATCAGGACATCTATCCCCTGAACTTCGACAACGACCCGGCTGGCGCCTACGCCGAGATGCGTCGGATGATCCAAGTCTGGATCGACCACGGTGTGACCCTCTTCCGTGTTGACAACCCGCACACCAAGCCGGTCGAGTTCTGGCAGTGGCTGATCCAGGACGTGGCGCGGGACCACCCCGAGATCATCTGGCTCAGTGAAGCGTTCACGAAGCCGGCGATGATGCGCACCTTGGCCAAGGCAGGTTTCCAGCAGAGCTACACCTACTACGCGTGGCGCAACACCAAGCCTGACCTGCAGGACTATGTCACCGAGCTCGCCACGGAGACCGCGCACTACATGCGACCCGCGTTCTGGCCGACGACGCACGACATCCTCACGCCCTACATGCAGTTCGGCGGACCGGCGGCGTGGAAGCTGCGCGCGGCACTGGCCGGGACGCTCGTGCCGACCTACGGCATCTACACCGGCTACGAGCTCATGGAGCACGTCGCCCGTCCGGGTGCCGAGGAGCAGATCGACAACGAGAAGTATCAGTACCGCAACCGCCGCTGGGAGGACTTCGAGCCTGGTGGTTCACGCGAGGGGCAGTCGCTCGCCTGGTACTTGCGGCGACTCAACGAGATCCGGCGCCAGCACCCGGCCTTGCACTGGCTGCGCAACATCACCTTCCACCACGCCGACGACGAGAACATCATCGTGTTCAGCAAGCGCCGGCTGGTGCCCGCCGACGAAGCCACCGGCGCCTCCGCCCAGGACGACGTCATTCTCGTCATCGCCAACCTGGACCCGCACAGCACACGGTGGAGCCGCGTCGTCCTCGACATGCCGGCCCTGGGGCTGCACCCCGACGAGGGTTTCCGCGCGCACGACCTCATCACCGACACCTGGTGGGACTTCTTGCGCGAGAACATGGTCCAACTCGGGCCTGACCACGAACCGGTCCACATCATCGAACTGAAGAGGTACTGACCCAGTGACGACGACACAAGGCCTGGGATTGCACCAGCCGGGACTCAAGCACGACCCGGAGTGGTTCAAGACGGCCGTGTTCTACGAGGTGCTCGTGCGGGCCTTCGGCGACTCCAACGCCTCGGGCGCGGGCGACTTCCAAGGGGTCATCGCCCGCCTCGACTACCTGCAGTGGCTCGGCGTCGACTGTCTCTGGCTGCCACCGTTCTATGCCAGCCCTCTGCGGGACGGCGGTTACGACATTGCCGACTACACCCAGGTCCTGCCCGAGTTCGGGACCCTGCCTGAGTTCCAACAGCTCATCACCGAGGCCCACGCGCGGGGCATTCGGATCATCACCGACTTCGTCATGAACCACACGAGCGACCGGCACCCCTGGTTCCAGGCGTCGCGTTCAGATCCGGAGGGCGACTACGGGGATTTTTACGTGTGGTCCGACACAGACGACAAGTACACCGACGCACGCATCATCTTCATCGACACCGAGACCTCGAACTGGACCTTCGACCCCATCCGGCGGCAGTTTTTCTGGCACCGCTTCTTTGGCCACCAGCCCGACCTCAACTTCGAGAACCCCGCCGTGCACGAGGCGATGTTCGAGGTCGTGCGCTTCTGGATGGACATGGGCATCGACGGGTTCCGCCTCGACGCCGTGCCCTACCTCTATGAGGAGGAGGGTCACAACGGCGAGAACCACCCCAAGACGCATGCGTTCCTCGCCAAGCTTCGCGCCATGGTCGACGAGGAGTACCCCGGTCGCATCCTGCTCGCCGAGGCCAACCAACCGCCCGCCGACGTCGTGGACTACTTCGGCACGACGGACGAGCCCGAGTGCCAGATGTGCTTCCACTTCCCGGTCATGCCGATGCTCTACTACGCACTGCGCGACCAGCGGGCACAGCCCATCATCGACGTCCTCGCGCAGACGCCTGACATCCCGCCGGGCACGCAGTGGGGCACCTTC
>JBDSIV010000146.1:0-9994 GCA_039917755.1 Knoellia sp.
TCGTCGTCGCGGTCGACGACGGTGATGTCCCACTCGGTGGCCGACAACTCACGCCTCAGTTTGTTCACGATCATGGTCCCGGCCGTACCACCACCGAGCACTAGCAGTCGTCTCATGCTTCCCACTCAAACCTCGAGATTGCATCCTGCCCATGCAGTGACACAGGGGCGAACGTCCTCTCTCTTTCTGGGAGCCGGGAAGATTCGGGCCCTTTGGCCCGAGACACGTCGAGACCGACGAAGGATTCTGGTCCTATGACCACGACTGCACCGCCTTCGGACCTCGCCATCGCTCGCGCCGCACACCTTCATCCCATTGCGGAGGTGGCGAAGGCCGCGGGCATCTCCGCCGATCGCCTTGAGCCCTATGGGCGGAATGTGGCCAAGATCGACCTCGGCGCCGAGCAGGACCTCGCCGACCGACCTCGAGCGCGCTACGTCGTCATCACCGCGATCACCCCGACGCCGCTGGGCGAAGGCAAGACGACGACAGCTGTCGGCCTCGCCCAGGGGCTGGGTCAACTCGGCCACCGTGCCACGCTGGCACTTCGGCAGCCTTCCATGGGACCGACCTTCGGCATCAAGGGCGGCGCCGCGGGAGCGGGCTTCAGCCAGGTCCTGCCCATGGAGACGCTCAACCTGCACCTGACCGGTGACTTTCATGCAGTGACGGCCGCACACAACCTTCTCTCAGCGATGCTCGACAATCACCTGCACCACGGCAACGAGCTTGGCATCGACGCGAGGAGCATCTCTTGGCGCCGGGTTCTCGACGTCAACGATCGGGCGCTCCGTGGCATCGTCGTGGGTCTCGGGGCGCGGATCGACGGAGTGCCCCGCCAGTCCGGGTTCGACATCACAGCAGCCAGCGAGGTGATGGCCGTGCTCGCGCTGTCCACCTCGCTGGCCGACCTTCGCGTCCGACTCGGTCACATCGTCGTCGGCTTCGCCACAGGCGGCCAGCCCGTGACCGCGGAAGACCTCAAGGCGGCCGGTGCGATGGCGGTCATCCTCAAGGACGCACTCAAGCCGAACCTGCTCCAGACGACGGAGAACACGCCAGTCCTGATCCACACCGGCCCGTTCGGCAACATTGCCACGGGTAACTCATCGGTCGTCGCGGACCGTATCGGGATCCACACGGGGGACTACCTGCTCACCGAGGCCGGGTTCGGCTCGGACATGGGCGCCGAGCGCTTCTTCAACCTCAAGTGCCGGGTTTCGGGGCTCACGCCGGATGTCGCGGTGCTCGTGGCGACGGTGCGC
Source organism: Knoellia sp. (assembly GCA_039917755.1). GTDB lineage: Bacteria > Actinomycetota > Actinomycetes > Actinomycetales > Dermatophilaceae > Knoellia. Next base: position 1,266 of record JBDSIV010000146.1, read on the forward strand.
TCGCTCAAGGCCCACTCGGGCCGATACCGCGTCGTCGCTGGTCGGCCCCTCCCACCAGAGATGCTTCTCGAGAGTCCTGACGCGGTGCTGGCCGGCGTCGCGAACCTGCGACGCCACATCGCGATCGTGCGCTCCTTCGGGATCCCGGTCGTCGTCGCCGTGAACGCCTTCCCCACCGACCACGAATCGGAGCTGGAAGTGATCGAGGAGGTGGCCCGCTCGGAGGGAGTTCGGGTCGCCGTCTCCACCCACGTCCTCGACGGAGGCAAGGGAGCCCTTGACCTGGCTGCCGTTGTCGCGGCGGCGTGTGAGGATCCGCACGAGCTTCGACACACCTACGAGCTCGATGCCTCACTGCGGGTCAAGATCGAAGCTGTCGCGACGAAGGTCTACGGCGCCGACGGCGTCGACTTTTCCGATGCCGCGGCCAAGGACCTCGCCCGGTTCGAGGAGCTCGGCTTCGGGAGCTTCCCAGTCGTCATCGCCAAGACTCACCTGTCCATCTCGTCCGACCCCTCGCTGCGGGGCGATCCGCGCGGGTGGCGCATGCCCGTGCGCGAGGTCCGCCTCGCGGCCGGAGCTGGCTACGTCTATGCCGTCAGCGGTGAGATGCGCACCATGCCTGGCCTGCCCAAGAACCCGGCCGCCGCCTCCATCGACCTTGACGCCGATGGCGAGGTCGTGGGGCTGTTCTGAGCCGTACTTCCAGACGTGTGCAGGGCAGCGGGTGGTGCCCTCGGCGTGATTCGAACACGCGACACCTTCTTTAGGAGAGAAGTGCTCTTCCCCTGAGCTACGAGGGCGGGAAGGCCCGGAGGCCGCGAACCAGACTAGATGACGGCATACTCGCTGCGTGACGGCACCGGATATTGTTCAGGCGACCAGGCATCGCGATGCGGTGCAGAGGCGCACGGTCGCGACCCTGTCGATGTCCCAGATCTTGGGCGGTGTCTCGCTCGCGAGCGGTGTGGCCGTGGGTGCGCTTCTGGCCGAACAGGTCTCGGGGTCGCCGACCTATGCGGGTCTGGGCTCGACGTTCCAGGTGCTCGGCTCCGCGATCATCGCCGTCCCCTTGGCTCGCCTCAGCGCCGCCCACGGGAGGCGGCCGGGACTGGCCCTTGGCTACGCACTCTCGTTCGTCGGCGCACTCGGTCTCATCGCATCGGGGATCATCGGCAGCTTTGCCCTCCTGCTTTTCGCGAGCCTGCTCTTTGGTGGCTCGACGGCGTCCAACAACCAAGCGCGGTATGCCGCAGCTGACCTTGCCGACCCTGCTCACCGTGGGCGCGACCTGAGTCTCGTCGTGTGGGCCACGACGATCGGGAGTGTGCTGGGCCCCAACCTCGTCGGGCCGAGCGAGTCGGTGTCGCGCTTCCTGGGCATTCCGCGACTCACCGGACCGTTTGTCTTCTCGCTCATCGGTCTGGTGCTTGCCATCGCCGTTCTCCTCGTGCGGCTGCGGCCCGACCCGCTGCTGGAGGCACGCCGGCGCCTCACCTCTGTGGACCCGACCGCCTCCGATCGCACCCACGGCTCAATCGCTCGCGGACTGCGCGTGATCCTGGCCAGGAGGCAGGCGCTGCTCGGCCTCATCACGTTGGCGCTCGGACACATGACCATGGTGAGCGTCATGGTCATGACGCCGCTGCACATGCGCCACGGCCACGCCGACCTGACGATCATCGGGTTCGTCATCAGCATGCACATCCTGGGGATGTTCGCGTTCTCACCGCTCACCGGGATGGCGGTCGACCGGCTGGGCGGCCGCATCGTCGCCATGGTGGGGTCCGGCATCCTTGTGGCTGCCACACTGCTCGCATCCACGGCACCGATGGGCTCCTCAACACGACTGCTCATCGCCCTGTTCCTGCTTGGCCTCGGCTGGTCGTGCACCCTCGTCTCGGGCTCGACGCTGCTCACCGCGGCGGTGCCAACCGCCGAGCGCCCCGGCGCCCAAGGAGCCAGCGACCTCGTCATGGGCCTGGCAGCGGGTGCCGGCGGGGCCTTGGCCGGAGTTGTCGTCGACTACGCGAGCTTCCACGTCCTGGCGCTCGGATCGTTCGTCGTCGCCATGGCGATCGGTGTCGCAGCCCTCGTGCTTCGCGACTCCGGGGCAGTCAGCGAGAGCTGAGGCCGGGCCAGTTCGGGATGCGCTTCTCGGCGAACGCTGCAACGCCCTCGGCGCGGTCGGGGCTGAACGCCGTGTCGTGCCAGTGCGCGTCCTCGATGTCGAGCCCCTGCGCCAAGGTGGCGTCGACGCCGGCGCGCATCGCCGCCTTGGCGTTGCGCACGCCGACGGGGGATGCGGGCGATCGTGGTTGCCAGCTCCAGCGCGGTGGCCCGCGGGTCATCGACAACCCGGTCAACGATGCCAAGGGACATAGCCGTTGCGCCGCCCACGCGTCGCGCCGTGAAGATGAGGTCAGCAGCACGGGACCAGCCGACGCGACGTGTGAGCAGCTGCGTACCGCCGCCACCGGGGATGACGCCCACGGACACCTCCGGCAGCGCGAACGTTGCCTCTGGTGAGGCGACAATGAGGTCGCACGAGAGCGCGATCTCGAAGCCCCCACCCATGGCGTAGCCGGAGACGGCCGCGATCACCGGCACGGGGAGATCCACAATGCTGCGGTATGCCGCCCGGTTGCCGGGGCGCTGAGCGCGCAGCTCGTCGTCGCTGAGTGTGTTGCGCTCCTTGAGATCGGCGCCCACACAGAACGCCTGGGGTGCGACGACGACACGACCACCGCACGGGTGGACTCGTCGGCGGCGGTCGCACCTGCTGCCGCGGTGAGGGACTGCGCCATCGCCGTGGAGACCGCGTTCATGGCTTCGAGGCGGTTGAGGACGAGCTCGGCGACGCCGAACTGGTGCCGGATCACCTGGATGAGATCAGTGGAGCTGGGGGTGGCCTGTGCTGCTGAGTCCTGTGGCATGGAGACATCCTCTGACATGGGGACATCTTCCCTGATGGTGAGACAAGCACGACAGGGACGAGAACGACGAAGTGGCAGTCACGGCATACCAACTGTCGTTGTTAGCCTGCTGCGGTGAGTGACATCGGACCGCAGTCAGAGATCGACTCGCGGACCGAGCGAGTCCGCCGGGCAGTCACAGGGTGGACCAAGCACCTTGTCGACCTCGGTGGGCGCAACACCCTGCTCTGGTATCGCGACCTCCCTACCGGGACGCTCGACCTCACCACAGCGCACCCCGGCGGCGTCTCGATGCTGCTCGCAGGCCGCCCCACCCGTCTGTCGGACCTCGTGCGCGAGCCGGCGGCCTTCGACGAGGCCCGGCGACGCGCTCGCACCATCGCTGGCAAGACGCGCGAGCTGCGCGAGGAACGCGGCATCGACACCGGGTTCGTCGCCGTGGGCATGGCGACGTGGAGCCTGGGTCGCGGCAGGGCTGGGGCGACGAGGCAGCCAGCAGCCCCGGTGCTGCTACGCAGTTGCACTCTGCGACCCACGACGCCGCAGCACGACGACTACGATCTCGACCTCGGCGACGAGATCGAGTTCAACCCGGTCCTCGAGCACTACCTCACTTCCGAGCGGGGCCTCGGGATCGACTCGGACCAACTCGAGGCGCTGACCCATACCTCCGGCGGCTTCGATCCCTATCCCGTCTACGCCGCACTGACGAAGGCTTGCGCCGGAGTTCCCGAGTTCGAGATCACGCCACGCATCGTGCTCGGCACCTTCTCCTACGCCAAGCTGCCGATGGTGGCCGACCTCGCTGCCCAAGGTGACGCCTTGGCCGACCACGACGTCATCGCCGCCATGGCTGGCGACCCGACGGCGCTGCGCTCGGTGCGCCACGAGTTGCCGTCGCGACCTGCTGACAGCATCCCCGACCCCGCCCAGGGCCTTCTGGTCCTGGACGCGGACTCCTCCCAGCAGGAGGCCATCGAGGCTGCCCGCTCAGGTGCCCACCTCGTCATCCACGGCCCACCCGGGACCGGCAAGTCCCAAACCATCGCCAACCTCGTCGCGGCGCTTGCGGCAGACGGCAAACGCATCCTCTTTGTCGCCGAGAAGCGCGCGGCCATCGATGCGGTGGTGGGCCGACTCGACCGCGTCGGACTCGCCGACCTCGTTCTGGACCTGCACGACGGCGCTCGCGGGCGCCGTCGCATCGCCACCGAGCTCGCCGAGGCGCTTCCCGGACGTGCCAACCGGCCGGCCGACCCACCCAGCCGTGACGTGGATCGGTTGCGCGCGGCCGCCTCGACCCTGCGTGAGCACCGCGACGCGATGCATGAGTCACGACACCCGTGGGGTGTCTCGGTGCATGACGTCCAAGAGGCCATCAGCGCGTTGGGGCACACAGAGAACCCCCCGCGCTCCCACGTGCGCATCCGCGGCGAAGCGTTGCAGTCCTTGCCGCGGGAGCGCTACGAGGTGCTCACGCGCGAGCTGACCCGGATCGCGTCACTCGGGGCGTGGCGGACCGACCGCTCCGACGACCCGTGGTTCGGAGCCGCGATCCGCACTCCTGACGAGGCGGTTCGTGCCCGCGAGCTCGTCGAGAGGTGGTCGGGCGACGGAATCGAAGGTGTCGAGTCCACCCTCACCGACGTCTTCACCGGTCTGCGATTGCCAGCGTCCCGCACGGTCAGCGACTGGGGCCGCATCCTTGCCACGGTCGCCCAGGTTCGCGACACCCTCGAGACTTTCCGGCCCGAGATCTTTGATGTCCCGCTCGGCGAATTCGTCGCTGCCACAGGCACATCGGCCTACCGAACGTCGGTCGGCGCCGACCTGGGATGGTGGGAGCGGCGGGGCCTCAGGCGGCAGGTGCGCCGCTATGTTCGGCCCGGCCGTCCGCCGGCGGACATGCACAACGCCCTCGCCGCGGCGAACGAACAGCGCAGTGCATGGAAGCACATGGCCGGGGCCGGTGGCCGCCCAGAAATGCCGGCCGACCTCGACCGTGCAATCACGGCATATTCCCATCTCGTGTCGGACCTGGCCTGGCTCGACGAGCGCATCCCGGCAACGGAGGGGGCTCTGCCCTTGCTCGACGTCCCACGCGAGGACCTCAGTGCGCGCTTGACGGCCCTGGCCGAAGCCCCCGACCGGCTGGCCGTGGTGCCCTCGGTCATTGGTCCGGTCGAGTCGCTGCGCGAAGCCGGCCTCGGCGCACTCCTGGACAACCTTTCTGCCCGAGGTGTCGTGGCTGACAGCGTCGCAAGTGAGGCCGACTTCGTGTGGTGGAGTTCGGTCCTCGACGACATCGCTCTGCGCGACCCTCGCGTGGGGGCGCACGACGGAGATGATCTCCGCCGGACGGTCGGTGAGTTCGTCGCGGCGGACCGTGAGGTCCTGCGTCAGAACGCCAGCCGCGTGCGAGCTGCCGTGCGGGCCAACATCGACCGTGTCCTTGGCGACGCACCCGAGCACGAGAGCCTTCTCCGCGCAGAGGGTGCCAAGTCACGTCGACACCGACCGTTGCGCGACCTCCTGCCCCTCAGCGGCGACCTGCTCACTGCAGTGCGCCCGTGTTGGGTCATGAGCCCACTCGTGGTCGCCTCGGTGCTGCCGCCGGGGATCTGGTTCGACGTCGTGGTCTTCGACGAGGCCTCACAGATTCCGCCCGCCCAGGCAGTGTCGGCGATCTCGCGGGCCCGTCAGGTGGTCCTCGCCGGTGACGCGCATCAACTGCCGCCCACATCGTTCTTCACCACGGACACCGATGCTGGGGACGCCTCGCCGGACGACGCCCTCACCGAGGGGGTTGAGTCGGTCCTCGACGTCATGGCAGCCACCCTCCCCAGCCGTCGACTGTCCTGGCACTACCGGTCGCAGGACGAGCGCCTCATCTCGTTCGCCAACGAGCACGTCTATGGGGGCTCCCTCGTGACCTTCCCCGGTGCTGGCGCTGCGCCTGTGCTGCGCCATGAACTCGTCGACGGTGCCGGGGTTGTCGCCGAGGGTGCAGCGAGCGTCGAGACCACCCAGGCGGAGGTGGAACGTGTCGTCGAGCTCGTCCTCGAACATGCTCGCACCCGCCCGGGGGAAAGCCTGGGCGTCATCGCCCTCGGACTTGCCCACACCCAGCGACTCGAGGATGCGGTCCGACGGGCGCTCGTCGGGATCGACCCTCAAACGGCAGCCTTCTTCACCGAAGACGTCCACGAACGGTTCTTCATCAAGAACCTCGAGCGTGTCCAGGGCGACGAACGGGACGCGATCATCCTGTCCGTGGGCTACGGCAAGACGCCCCACGGCCGGGTGCTGCACCGCTTCGGCCCGCTCAACATCGAGGGCGGAGAGCGGCGGCTCAATGTCGCCATCACCCGCGCCAAGAAGCGGATGACAGTCGTATCCTCGATCAGCGCCGACGAACTCGACCCGCAGCGGCTCAAAGCGCGCGGAGCGCAGATGTTGCGTGACTTCCTCGCCCATGCCGCCGCGTCCTCCACCGCAGAACCCCCGTCCGTGGTGAGGGTTCCGTCAGCTGGCGATGGTCTAGCCCCGCAGGGTCAGGCCGATGCCGTCCCCGCCCAGTCGGTCGTCATGGCCGAGTTCGCGCGGCGCCTGCGAGCCGGTGGGCTCACCGTCCACGAGCGCTACGGCAGTTCGGCTGATCCCATCGACCTGGCCGTCGAGGACCCCAACCACCGCGGTCGACTCGCCGTCGCTGTCGAGTCCGACGGCCCAGAGTATGCCGCGATGTCCAGCGCCCGTGATCGTGACCGGCTGCGCGCGGAGCACCTCGGTCGCCTCGGCTGGCAGCACGTGCGCGTGTGGACTCGTGATGCCTTCCGTGACCCGGCGCGCGACGTCGCGCGGATCAAGGACCTCGCAGAGCGTGGCGGGTCGTGACTCATCGCTCCCGTCGCTCCTCGAGCGCTCCGCAACGCGTCGGCTCGGACGAGGGACTGATGTCGAGCCGTCCGCGGTTGGCCCAGCCTGACGAGTCGGCGGAGGCGTTGTCGTCCGACGACAGCGCGAGTGACAGCGCGACTGACGGCGCGACTGACGGCGCGACTGACAGCGCGACTGACAGCGCGACTGACAGCGAGGCTCCTGAGGCGAGCACCCGGCATACACGACTTCAGGACGATCAGTCGAAGGATGACACCGACGAGGGCTGGGGCGAACGCGGCGATGACGACGCGTCAGCGCGATGGCTGCGGGAGAACCGTCCACCCCACTGGGGCTGATCCGCGACCCACACATCGTCCAATAGGGCACGAATGGTGCGAGCCATTCGTGCCCTACTGGACGATGTGTGCCGCGTGGGGCAGGGGGGGCCGAGCGTCGGGGTCGTGGGCGCCCACATGCGACACGGGGCGGGAACCAGCGCCAGGCTGGTCCCGCCCCGTGGCGGTTGAGGTCGTGGAACCTTCAGTGGTGCGTGGGTGCTCAGAGACCGGGACGCGCGCGCAGGCTGTCGCGGATCTCCTTGAGGAGCTCGGTATTGGGGTCGACCGTGTCGGCGTCGGGCTCGGCCGGGAAGAGTCGCGCCTGAGCAGCGGCGTACGGCTTGACGACGAAGAAGTACACGACGGCGGCGAGGATGAGGAAGCCGACGAGCGCCGTGATGAAGGCGCCGAGGGGGATCTGACCCGGCTTCCATGCGTCGAAGTTCGGCTGGCCGCCGGCCTTGCCGACGATCGACAGGATGACGTTGACGAGCGCCTCGACAACCTTGCCGAATGCTCCAGCGATGACGAATGCGACCGCGAGCTCGACGAGGTTGCCCCGCATCACGAAGTCCTTGAAACCCTTCATGGGTTCTGTCCTTTCAGTCGGAAATAAATGCTGCCGACGTCCATCGCCGAAGCGATGCAAGATTACAAGGAGCGGACCTCACCAATCACATCCTGCGCCCGTTTCACGTGAAGTGTGGCCAATGTCTCTGTCATCGAGTTCCGACGGTCAAGACCTTGGGGGGTCCGCCCTCCGGGCGCTGAACAGCAAAGACTCTCGCCAGAGCTTGGGGTGTCAGAGCGAGCACCACGCCTCGAAGCGATGACTCGGACCCGGGCCACGATGTGGTTCCTCCGGGCGATGTGGTCGTGTCAACACCGATCACGAGCACGTCCACAGCGAGAGGGTCACCCCCCGTGTCCGCGAAGACCGTCACCCGCTGACCCGGTGAGATGAGGTCGAGGGCCGCTCGATCGGCATGGAGGACGTGTGCTGCGAAAGTGTCGGGAGGTAATCCCTCAGCAGCCGAGCGAGGGACCACACGCCCGGTCGTGATCACCTCTCCGCCCTGAGCCGGCGAGGTGAGGCGTCGCCCGACGAGATCGTTCGGGTCGCGCACTGTGCCGGCGACGCCCAGGCCATCCGCACCGCCGGGCAGCTGCGCCGTGCGGAGGTCTGTCCCCGTCAGCACCGCACCAGCCTCGAGGTCTCGGGCAGCCACGAGCACCGGCGTTGTCGGCGCGGTTGGCGGTCGCACCAGCCCCACGAGCAGGAGCACGGCGCCCACGGCGCAGGCCATCGCTGCCGCCCGTCGCACAGCCCACCGTCGCCAGCGGGCGTGTCTCGAGGGGCCAAGGAACTCTGGCCGGCGCAGCGAAGGGAGGCGAGCACGTGGCATGGCCCGACGTTAGGTCGGGCACAGCTGGCCCGCGAGTGACAGTGGGCAATCTGTGGACGAGGCACCCTGCGCGACGGCGCCTGTGGACAACGCGGCGTGGTGGACGGCAGACAAAAGGCCGCGTATGCCGTCCAGCAGCGGCCGCTACCGAGCGCGTCATTCGCGGT
>JBDSIV010000147.1:0-3607 GCA_039917755.1 Knoellia sp.
ACTTCTCGTGGCTCGACACCCACGCGCCAAGGGCGGTGAACGGGACGAGGAAGACCAGCGAGGTCAGGGCGGCGAGCCCGACTGTGGCTCCCACGTTGCCTCGCACCGCGCGGAAGACGCCACCGAACACGTCGTTCATCGGCAGGGGTCGCAGAGGGATGATGCCGGGCCGGAAGTCCATGTGCGACGGGGGGCGATAGGGCGGTGGCTGTTGGGACCACTGCTGCTGAGGTGCAGCCTGCTGAGGCGGGTACTGCTGGAGGGGCGGCTGCGGCTCGGGAGGTCCCAAAGCCCCTCCCGGTGCGGTCCAACCCTGGTCGCTCATGTGCGTGTGCCTCCCCTTGGCGGTGGTGAACGAAACCCTAACCGAGGCGAGCTTCGACCTCCTCGCCCCTAGGCTTCGACCCATGGATCCCACGACGCTGGCCGAGACCCTCCGCAGCGCGGCGTTCGCTCCGACCCAGTTCCGAGCTGGGTACGACGAGGGCGCGGTCGACCAGCTCCTCGATGAGCTCGAAGCCGCGGTCCAGGCCGGCTCATCGGGCGCTGAGGTCGCGGACATCGCGAGCAGCGCCGCCCTCCCGATGACGTCGATGCGGCGCGGCTATGACTGTGGCGACGTCGACGATTTCCTGGACGAGGTGGTCCGTCAGTCGTCCGTCCCAGCCACGACGGGCCAAATGTCGACGGGTCAGGAGCCGAAGGGTCAGGTGCCGACGCAGCCTCGGATGTTCGCCCCAGCCGAGGCGTCGGTGCCGGCCAGCCCACAGCGTCGAGGTCTGGGCACACGGCTGCTCGGGCTCATGCGCGGGGAGTGAATTGCAGCCGGGACTCAACGTCCTTGGCGCGGGCGGGCTCAGCGCCCAGTGCGACCTGCCGGCGGATGACCTCGGGCTCGGCTCGCATCAGCGCCAAGCCGCGGTGCACGAGGACCATCGGCGGTTTGCGACGTTCCTTGAGGTCGCGGGCGAGCCGCCGCACGAACGTCACGAACGACCGGTGGTGGATGCACCACGCGCTGTGCAGGATCCCGACCTCGCGCAGGGCGGCGACGATCTCGGCGGCAAAGATGCCCTCGGCCAGCACGAGGTCGTCGCGCCCAGCGACCACCGTCGTCGTCGAGACCGCCCGGCTCTGCGAGATGTCATAGGCCGGAGTCGACGTGGACCCCGTGTCGACGAGTTCGACCAAGGACGCCACGGCTGCGGAGGCGTTCCACGAGTCCGGGTGGTCCCAGTCGATGATCCCGAGTTCCTCGCTACGGGGCATCGACGGATCATCGAGATCCCGATAGAAGTCGTCCAGGCGAACGATCGGCCACTGGTGCGTGTGATGGAGCCGCTCGGCCAGTCGTGACTTGCCCGAGCCACTCGGTCCGGAGAGGACGACGACACGCGCCCGAGCGGTCTGGTTCAAACTCACCGGCCCTTGGGGTGCCAGACCGTCTTGGTCTCGAGGAAGGCAGTCAGTCGGGACAGGTCAGGGGTGGCGGTCCAGTCGGGCTCGACTGCGGTGGCACCGGTGCCGGCGGGTCGCAGGACGCGCTTGAGGTTCTCGGCGCTGGCTTTCTCGAGGGCGCCCCACTCGACACCCTCGGCACCTGCAGCGCCGGCGAGGTCGATGGCGTTGACGTCACGGTGGCTCGCGAGCCACGGGGCGATCTCGGATGCCTTACCCGTGATGATGTTGACGACGCCACCGGGCACGTCCGACGTGGCGAGGCACTCGGCGAGCGTCACCGCAGGCAGGGGGCGGTCCGCACTCGTCACGACGACGACTGCGTTGCCGGAGACGATGACCGGCGCGATGACCGACACGAGACCGAGCAGGCTCGACTCCTGCGGGGCCAACACGGCGACGACACCAGTCGGCTCGGACGCCGAGATGTTGAAGTAGGGACCGGCGACGGGGTTGAGCCCACCGAGGATCTGGACGTACTTGTCGGACCACCCGGCATACCAGACCCAACGGTCAATCGCCTGTGAGACAACGGCTTCGGCCGCAGCGCGGGTGAGGCCCTCTGCGTCGCGCACTTCTTGGACGAGCTGCGGACGACGAGCCTCCATGACCTCGGCGACGCGATAGAGAACCTGACCGCGGTTGTATGCCGTGGCGCTGGCCCAGCCGGGCTGCGCCGCTCGCGCTGCGGTGACCGCGTCACGCGCATCCTTGCGCGAACCCTGGGCCGCATTGGCGAGGAAGGCTCCCTGCCGCTCCTTTCCCTTCGTGGCGGAATAGACCTCGTAGGAACGACCACTCTCACTGCGCGGGAACTTGCCGCCGATGTAGAGCTTGTGGGTCTTCTTCACATCGACGCGCGTCATGAGTGCGTTCCCTTCACGTAGGGCTCGAGGCCATGGCGGCCACCCTCACGGCCGTAGCCGGATTCCTTGTAGCCACCGAACGGGCTGGTCGGGTCGAACTGGTTGAACGTGTTGGCCCACACGACACCGGCCTTGAGCTGGTCGGCCATCCAGAGGATGCGCGAGCCCTTCTCGGTCCAGATACCCGCGGACAGGCCGTAGGGAGTGTTGTTGGCCTTGGCGACGGCTTCTTGTGGGGTGCGGAACGTCAGCACCGACAGGACGGGCCCAAAGACCTCTTCCTGGGCAATGCGGTGAGTCTGCGAGACACCCGTGAAAACCGTTGGCCTGAACCAGAACCCCTTGTTGGGCAGATCGCAGCCGTTGTCCCAACGCACGGCGCCCTCGGCCTCACCGACATCGGTGAGTGCCACGATGCGGTCGAGCTGGGCCCTGCTGTTGATGGCGCCGACGTCGGTGTTCTTGTCGAGTGGGTCGCCGACGCGCAATGTGCCCAGGCGGCGCTTGAGCCGGCTCTCGACCTCTTCGGCGATGGACTCCTGCACGAGGAGGCGTGAGCCGGCGCAGCAGACGTGGCCCTGGTTGAAGAAGATGCCTCGGACGATGCCTTCGACGGCCTGGTCGATGGGGGCGTCGTCGAAGACGATGTTGGCGGCCTTGCCACCGAGCTCGAGAGTGGCCTTCTTGCGGGTGCCGGAGATCGCGCGGGCGATCATCTTGCCGACCCCGGTGCTGCCGGTGAACGCGAGCTTGTCGATGCCGGGGTGGTCCACGATCGCCTGACCGGTCGGACCGGCGCCGGTGACGATGTTGACGACACCCGGGGGGAGGTCGGCCTGCTGGCACACCTGCGCAAAGAGCAGCGCCGTCAAGGGAGTGGTCTCGGCGGGCTTGAGGACGACGGTGTTGCCGGTCGCGAGCGCGGGGGCGATCTTCCACGACAACATGAGCATGGGGAAGTTCCACGGGATGATCTGCCCGACCACACCGTGTGGCTGCGGATTCGCACCACCGGGCAACGCGGCATACCCGAGCTTGTCGGCCCAGCCAGCGTTGTAGAAGAAGTGCGCAGCTGCGAGCGGGATGTCGACGTCCCGACTCTCCTTGATCGGCTTGCCGTTGTCGAGGCTCTCGAGGACCGCGAACTCGCGCGCGCGCTCCTGGAGGATGCGGGCGATGCGGTAGAGGTATTTGCCGCGGTCGGCGCCGCTCATCTTGGACCAGACCCGGGTGTATGCACTGCGGGCGGCCGCGACTGCTCGGTCGACATCCGCGTCGCTCGC
>JBDSIV010000148.1:0-30598 GCA_039917755.1 Knoellia sp.
TCGAAACGACAACTCCCCAACCCACAAAAGGCCAGGTCACCATCACCTCGAAACGAGGTTAATTGGCATCGATTTTTGACACGCTGTTGAGTTCTCAAGATTCGCACGCACACCATCACCCAACCCACAAGGGCCAGACTCAGGGGCAACTTCACCAAACTACCCGCGGCCACACTTGGAAGTCAAAACCCAGAACCACTCCAAAAGAGTGACCAGACCAGACTCGCTTGGATCTTCGCGAGCAACCCACTGTAGCAACCTTGCAGTCGCTCGTCCAAACCGGCGTTGAGGCCGAGTTGCGCTGTGGGTGTCAACCCCGGGACCGGCCTACTTCGTGTGCGGCACAGGTGCCTCACGCGGTGGTGTCCGTTCCTCCCTGTCGGGCTGACATCGAGAACAGTAGAGGACGTTCTCCCCCAACACCAAATCGGGTCCGCCGGTCCCTTGCCGGGACCACGCGGCATACCGAATTCGGTTGTGCCGCAACGGTTCTATATCTTGCGGGCGGCAGCCATCGACTTGCGGCCACGACGAAGAATCGCGACGGAGTTGTGGAGGAAGTGCTCCTCCATGAGCGTGAACTCCGGGTCGGTGACCTTCTCGCCGTTCACCGAAGCCCCACCGTCACCGATCGCACGACGTGCAGCGTTGCGTGAGTCGACCAGACCCACAGCCACCAGGGCGTCCGTCATCGTCATCCCGGGAGACACGTCTCCGCCAGGCAATTCGGCGGTCGCGTCCTGGAGAGTGCCTGCGTCCAGAGCCGCGAGGTCACCCTTGCCAAAGAGTGCTTCAGAGGCCGCCTGCACGGAGGCCGTTGCGGGGGCCCCGTGCACGAGTGTCGTGACGTCGGCAGCGAGCGTGCGCTGCCCAGCCCGCCGGAACGGTTCCTCCGCGACCTGGCGCTCCAGTTCCGCGACCTCTGCCTGTGAGCGGTCGGTGAAGATGCGCACCAGCTTGAGCACCGAGGCGTCCTCGACATTGAGCCAGTACTGATAGAAGGCGAAGGGACTCGTCATTGCCGCAGACAACCAGATCGCGTTGCCCTCACTCTTGCCGAACTTGTTGCCGGCCGAGTCGGTCACCAGTGGGGTCGTGAGCAGGTGCACCGACTCCCCCTCCACCTTGTGAATGAGGTCGGAGCCTGCGGTGAGGTTGCCCCACTGATCCTGGCCGCCCGTCTGCAGCGTGCAGCCGTGGGCGCGATAGAGCTCGAGGAAGTCGAGCCCTTGGAGGATCTGGTAGCTGAACTCTGTGTAGGAGATGCCCTCGTCCGAGTTCAGTCGAGCCGCGACGGCGTCTTTCTTCACCATCTGGTTGACGCGGAAGTGCTTGCCGATGTCGCGCAGGAAGTCCAGTGCCGACATCGGCGCTGTCCAGTCGAGGTTGTTGGCCATGATCGCGGCGTTCTCACCCTCGAAATCGAGGAACGGCTGCACCTGCTGCTGGATCCCAGCCACCCACTCAGCCGTCTGCTCCTTGGTCTTGAGCACCCGCTCGGAGCTCGGTCGCGGGTCACCGATGAGGCCGGTGGATCCCCCCACCAGACAGATGACCTTGTGACCTGCTCGCTGGAGGTGGCGCAGCACGATGAGCTGGACGAGGTTGCCGAAGTGCAGAGATGGCGCGGTGGGGTCGAAACCGCAATAAGCCGTGATCGGCCCAGTCGTCAGTGCCTCGCGCAGGGCGCCTTCGTCGGTCGTCTGCGCCACGAGGCCGCGCCACTGCAGTTCGGCAAGGATGTCGTTCACGGGCGCCAGCCTGCCACGGGGAAGTCGGTGGACGATGCAGCGCGTCGGCGTGTGGGATGGGCACATGGCCACACGCTCCGCAGGCGAGAGCCCGCCCCACCGCGACATGGTGCGCTCACTCGTCGACTCACAATGCCCATGGTGGACGCAGTTGCCGCTGCACGCCATGGCGACCTCCGGGACCGAACACACGACCTACCGGCTCGGGGAGGAACTCGTCGTCCGCGTCCCTCGTGACACCTCGGCCGAGGCCGGCCTGCGCAGGGAGATCGACTGGCTACCTCGTCTGCGTGGACGGTTGGCCCTGGAACTGCCGGTCATCGAGCATGTTGGTGAGCCGAGCTCGGCCTGTCCCCACGTGTGGACCGTCAACCGCTGGGTCTCGGGCGAGGATGCATGCGTCCCGGTGCTCTCGGAGCATGTGCCTTTGACCTGGGCCGATGCCCTCGCTGAGGTGGTGACGTCGTTGCGCACCTTTGACCTCACTGCAATCCCCCACGACCATCTGCCGATGGGGGCTCGCGGTGGTCATCTCTGCGATCGCCTCGAGCGCCTCGACACCACGACTGATCCTGTTTCTGGCCCCCTCGATGCGAGCACGATCAGGGGCCTGATCACTGATGCGCTCGCCGCCGGAACACCCCCCTTGCGGCCGGTCCTGCTCCACGCGGATCTCATCCCGGGGAACCTCGTCGTGCGCGAGCGGCAGCTGATCGGACTCCTCGATTTCGGCACCTTGACGACGGGGTATGCCGCGTGGGACCTCACGCCGGCCTGGTGGGTTCTGGACCGGGCCGGTCGCCAGCGGTTCCGGGAACTCTTGGGGGTCGACGACGTCTCGTGGGCCTGGGGACGAGCGCTGGCCGCCACCCAGGGGGCATTGGCGCAGTGGTTCTACGCGCCGCGCGGGCACGCGCTCGCACCACTGGGTGCGCGAGCCGTCGCCCAGGCGCTCGACGACTGGCACACTTCAGCGCATGGGTGAGCGGACGGCATACGGCGACTTCATTGCAGGGCTGCCAAAGGCGGAACTCCACGTGCACCACGTTGGATCAGCACGTCCCGAGACCGTGTCACGCCTGGCCGAGCGGCATCCGGATGCTGGTGTACCGCAGGGCATCGAGGCTCTGAGGGACTTCTACACATTCTCTGACTTCGGCCACTTCATCGAGGTCTATCTCGCCGTCGTCGCCCTGCTGCGAACTCCCGAAGACATCCACCTGCTCACCTACGAAGTCGCCGAAGGGCTTGCAGCGCAGCAGGTTCGCTACGCAGAGCTGACGATGACACCCTTCACGAGTGTGCGGATGGGCATCTCGATCGAGGCCTACACGGAGGCCATCGAGGATGCTCGTCGAGCTGCCGAGCGCGACCACGGAATCGTCCTGCGGTGGATCTATGACATCCCCGGCGAGGACGGGCTCGACTCCGCCGATGCCACCCTTGGCTACGCGATTGACCACGCCCCCGAGGCACTCATCGGTTTCGGGCTCGGTGGTCCGGAGGTGGCGCGCCCGCAGTTCAAGCCGCACTTCGACCGTGCCCGGGCAGCGGGACTGCGCTCACTCCCCCACGCCGGCGAGTCGACCGACGCCCAGTCGGTGTGGGACGCCCTGGACGCACTGGGGGCCGAGCGCATCGGTCACGGCATCCGTTCCATCGATGACCCCCGTCTGATCGAACGTCTTGTTGCACAGCGCATTCCGCTCGAGGTGTGCCCGACCTCGAACGTTGCGACCCGCTGCGTGGAGCGGATCGAGGACCACCCCCTGCGGGCTCTGCGCGATGCTGGAGTGGTGATCACCATCAACAGCGACGACCCACCCATGTTCGGCACCACCTTGAACCGTGAGTACGAGATTGCTGCTGACCTGCTCGGCCTCGACGAGCAAGGGCTGGGCGACCTCGCGACGACCGCTGTGAACGTGAGCTATGCACCGGACGATGTGAAGCAGCGCGTGCTGGCCGAGATCAGCGACTACGTCGCCGGATGACCCCCGGTCGGTAGGCGCTCACGGTGGGCTCTGCGTCGATCCAGAACCGCCAGGGGTATGCCGTGCCGTCCCCGCCGGGTCCGCTCACGCCCACGCGTGGTCCGGTGCGGATCCGTGCGGGATCCACTTGCGCCTCCGGCGCCTCAATGCTCACGCGTGATGTCGGTGCACACACGTCGTCGCCATCGTGGTCCTTGCCGATGGCCAACGAGGTCGTGAGTCGCGCGGGGCCTCGAGCCCAGTCCCGAGGGGACAGGCCCGCACGGCGCTCGGCCACGAGGTCGTGGCCGGACACCACTTCTCCCGCGCGCAGAAGCACGGCGTTCGCTTCGCCTTCGAGGCCGCACACGAGGTTCGCGCACCAGTGCATGCCGTAGGAGAAATAGACATAGAGATGGCCCGCTTCGCCGAACATGACCCGGGTGCGCGGGGTTGGGCCCCGGAACGCGTGCGATCCAGGGTCTGCCGTGCCGGCATAGGCCTCGACCTCGGTGAGTCTGAGTGACACCCCTGCGTGGGTGACGACGCACCCGAGGAGTGCCGGCGCGACAGCGAGCGCAGGCCGGGCGAAGAACCCCCTCGCCAGGGCCGTCATGAGACGACGAGCACCTGCGCCGACCAGGTGCGAGCGTCGTCGCGCACCGCAGTCGCGCGAGCAAGCTGCTCGGCGACCCGGACCGGTGCGGTGCCGCCCTTGGCGTCGCGGGAGGCGAGAGAACCCTCGACCGTGAGCACGTCGCGCACCGACGGGGTGAGGTGCTCGGAGATCGAGGCGAGGTCCTCATCGGAGAGGTCCCACAGCTCGATGCCCCGGGACTCGCAGACCCGCACGCACTCCCCCGCCACCTCGTGCGCGATCCGGAACGCCACTCCCTCGCGGACGAGCCACTCGGCAATGTCGGTGGCAAGTGAAAAGCCTTGGGGTGCCAGCGATTCGAGCCGCTCGGTATTGAAGACCAACGTGTTCACCATCCCGCTGAAGGCCGGCAGGAGGACCTCCAAGGTGTCGATCGAGTCGAAGACCGGCTCCTTGTCCTCCTGGAGGTCGCGGTTGTAGGCCAGCGGAAGTCCCTTGAGGGTCGTGAGCAACCCAGTGAGGTTGCCGACCAGACGACCGGCCTTGCCGCGGGCGAGCTCGGCCACGTCGGGGTTCTTCTTCTGCGGCATGATGCTCGACCCGGTCGAGTAGGAGTCGTTGAGGGTGACGAAGCCGAACTCCTTGGTCGCCCACAGGATGACCTCCTCGGCGATGCGCGACAGGTCCACGGAGACCATCGTGGTGACGAAGGCGAACTCCGCGACGACGTCGCGAGAGGCGGTTCCGTCGATGGAGTTCTCGACCGCTGCGGCGAACCCGAGGTCCGCGGCCACAGCCTCGGGGTCCAAGCCCAGCGAGCTGCCTGCGAGGGCTCCCGAGCCGTAAGGGCTCAGCGCCGCCCGCTCATCCCAGTCGCGCAGTCGTGCGACGTCGCGCAGGAGCGGCCAGGCGTGGGCGAGGAGGTGGTGCGCCAACAGCACCGGCTGTGCATGCTGGAGGTGGGTGCGCCCCGGCATGGCCACCGTGGGGTGGCGTTCGGCCTGCGCGATCAGCGCATCAACCACGTCGAGGGCCAGCCCGGCAACGGTGCGGGCGTGCTCGCGCAGATACATGCGCACGAGCGTGGCGACCTGGTCGTTGCGCGATCTGCCGGCCCGCAGCCGCCCACCGACATCGGCGCCAGCACGCTCGATCAGTCCGCGTTCGAGAGCCGTGTGGACGTCCTCGTCGCCGGGTGCCGGAACGAACGCACCCGACTCGACGTCGGTGGCCAGCTGCGCCAGGGCCGCGAGCATGGCCGCGAGATCGTCGTCGGTCAGGAGCCCGGCAGCATGGAGGACACGGGCGTGGGCGCGTGACCCGGCGATGTCGTGCAGCGCAAGGCGCCAGTCGAAGTGCGTCGAACGCGACAGCTCTGCGAGGGCGTCTGCGGGGCCACCGGTGAACCGGCCTCCCCACAGGCTCAGACCGCTCTGACCCGTCGTCGGGGTCTCGTTGACGTTCGCGGTGTTCACGCATTCTCCTTGCGGGTGTAGGCCATGAGACGGGCGGCAACCTTGCGTGATGCCGCCGCCCCCGTCGTGATCACCATGATCGTGTCATCCCCGGCGATGGTGCCGACCACCCCCGAGACGCTCGTGTGGTCTATGCCTGACGCGAGGTAGTTGGCGGCCCCGGGCGGGGTGCGCAGGACGACGAGGTTGGCTGAGACCTCGGCCGACACGAGCAACTCGTGGCAACGCTGCGCCAAGCGGTTGGTCGTCTCCGCGCCGTCGGGGGCGACGCGCACGGTGCGGTCACCGCCCTCCCCAGGGACGGCATACACCAAAAATTTCCCGACCCGGACCTTCTCTGCCCCGACGTCGACGAGGTCTCGGGACAGAGTGGCTTGGGTGACCTCGATACCGTCCTCGCCCAAAATGCCGAGCAACTCGGTCTGGGACCTGACGGACTGGCTGGACAGCACCTCGATGATGCGCCGCTGCCGCCCGGTGCGGCTCGAGGAGACGCTCATCGGCGACCCCCTCCGGACTTCTCGATGAGCCAGGACAACACTGCCTTCTGCGCGTGGAGCCGGTTCTCGGACTCGTCCCACACCACCGACTGCGGACCGTCGATCACCGAGGCGTCCACCTCGAAACCGCGATAAGCGGGCAGGCAGTGGAGGAAGATCGCGTCCGGCTTGGCCCTGGCCAGCAGGTCGGCGCTCACAGCGTAGGCGGCGAAGGGGCTTGCCGAGCCCTGTCGCGACTCCTTCTCCTTCTCGAAGCCCATTGAGACCCAGGTGTCGGTCGCAACCACGTCCGCACCACTGACCGCTTCGACCGGATCCTCGACGATGGTGATGGATCCGCCTGTCTCCGAGGCGATCTCGATGGCACGGGCAAGCACGGCCGCGTTGGGCTGGTAGTCGGCGGGGGTGCCGATGCGGACGTGGAGTCCGGACAGGGCCATCCCGAGCAGATAGCTGTGGCTCATGTTGTTGGCGCCGTCACCGACGTAGGCGAACGTCAGCCCAGCAAGCGTGCCCTTGTATTCCTTGATGGTCAGGAGGTCGGCGAGAATCTGGCACGGATGGAATTCGTCGGTGAGCGCGTTGATGACTGGCACGCTCGAGTGGGCGGCCATCTCCTCGATGCGCTCCTGCCCGTAGGTCCGCCAGACGATCGCCCGCGCCTCACGGGTCAACACCCGCGCCACATCGGCGATCGACTCCCGGACCCCGACCTGGGCGAGCTTGCCGTCGATGACGAGAGGAAACCCACCAAGGTGGGCGATGGCGCCGGCGAAGGACACCTGGGTCCGCAGGGTCTGCTTGTCGAACAGGACAGCCACGACCTCAGGACCTTCGAGGCAGCGGTCGCTGAACGGTTGAGCTTTGATCGTTGCGGCGCGTTCGAGGATCTCGGCTTGCTCCTGGGGAGTGACGTCATCGTCTCTGAGAAGGTGCCGGACGGTTGCGGTCATGGAGTCGACTCCTTGGCGGCTGCGATGAGCGAGGGAAGGGCAGTGACAAACAGGTCGAGCTCGTCGCTGGTGACGACGAGTGGTGGGACGAGGCGAAGAGCATTGGGCGCCACCGGGTTGACGAGGAAACCAGCTTCGCGAGCCGCTGCCGCGACGCCTGCCGACAGCTCGGATCGTAGGACGATGGCCCGCAGCAACCCGCGGCCGCGCACACCCTCGATATCGGGATGGTTGAGAGCGGCGACAGCTTCGACGAGGTGCTCGCCCATCGCTTTGACGTGAGCGAGGAGTCCGTCGCCCTCGATGGTCGAGAGGACGCTGAGCCCCGCCGCGGCCACGAGGGGGTTGCCGCCGAACGTCGAGCCGTGCTGCCCAGGAGTGAGCAGGCCGGTGACCTCGGCACCGAACGTCACGAGGGCACCGATCGGCAGGCCCCCGCCCAAACCCTTTGCGAGCGTGATCGCGTCCGGGACGATGCCACTGTCGCGGAACCCGAACCAGTCGCCCGTGCGGCCGACGCCCGTTTGAACCTCGTCGATGATGAGCAGGGCACCTGCCGCTGTCGTGATCTCGCGGGCTGCCTGCAGGTATGCCGGGTCCGCCAGGATCGCTCCCGCCTCACCCTGGATGGGCTCGAGGACAACGGCTGCAGTGTCGGCTGTGACGGCGGTGCGCAAGGCCTCGATGTCGTTGTAGGGAACGTGCGAGACGCCAGGGATGAGGGGGGCGAAGGGATCGCGATAGGCGGCCTTGTGGGTGAGGGCGAGGGCCCCCGTCGTGCGCCCGTGGAAAGCACCCTCGGCGGCGACGATGCCGATCCGGCCGGTGCGGCGAGCCAGTTTGATGGCTGCCTCGATGGCCTCGGTGCCGGAGTTCGCGAAGAAGACGCCAGAGCCCGCTGGCGCCTCAGCGATCTCGAGGATCCGCTCGGCCAGCTCGACCTGCACGCGTGACGTGTAGAAGTTCGAGATGTGCGCCATCTCGCCGACCTGCTTGGACACGGCGGCAACCAGCGCGGGGTGGTTGTGCCCGAGCGCATTGACCGCAATTCCGCCGACGAGGTCGAGGTAGCGCTTCCCATCGATGTCCCACACCCACGACCCATCGCCCCGCTCAAGCACGAGTTGTGGTGTGCCGAAGACCGTGATGAGCGAGTGGGCGTAGCGGTCGAGAACCGCCTGCTGGCTCTCGGACTGATCCTGGATGCTCACGCGTCCTCCTCGATGAGAGTGCCGATGCCCTCGGAGGTGAAGACCTCGAGGAGCAGGGAGTGTGGTTCGCGTCCGTCGATGACGTGCGCCTGTGGCACGCCGTCCGCGACGGCGCGGATACAGGCCTCGAGCTTGGGGATCATGCCCGCGTCGACGTTCTTCACCAGCTCGCGCGCCTGGCTCAGCGGCAGGGTCGAGAGGAGGGAGGAGCGGTCCGGCCACGCCGCATACACGCCCTCGACATCGGTGAGCACGACGAACTTGCGGGCACCGAGCGCCACGGCGAGCGCGGCGGCGGCGGTGTCCGCGTTCACGTTGAGCACCTGGCCTTCGTGGTCGAGGTCGGGCGCGATGGTGGACACAACGGGGATCCGTCCCGCGTCCAGCAGGTCCATAACGGACTGGGTGTTGACCGAGATGACATCGCCCACCAACCCCAGATCCTCCTCGATGCCGTTGATGACCGCGCCCCGGCGACGGGCACCGAAGAGCGCGCCGTCCTCCCCCGAGAGTCCGACGGCAAGAGGGCCGTGCTGGTTGAGCAGTCCGACCAACTCACGCCCGACCTGCCCGGTGAGCACCATCCGCACGACGTCCATGACCTCCGGGGTGGTCACCCGTAGGCCACCCTTGAACTCGCTCTCGAGCCCGAGTCGGTCGAGCATCGCCTTGATCTGCGGTCCTCCCCCGTGTACGACAACAGGACGAAGTCCGGCATAGCGGAGGAAGGCGATGTCCTGGGCGAAGGCCAGTTTGAGCTCGTCGTCGATCATGGCGTTGCCGCCGTACTTGATGACGATGAGGGCGCCGCGAAAGCGTTCGAGCCACGGCAAGGCCTCGACGAGGGTGCTCGCCTTGCGCCTGGTCAGTTCGTCGATCACCGTCGCCTCCTCAGGTGCTGTAGGCAGAGTTCTCATGGACGTAGTCATGGGTGAGATCGTTGGTCCACACCGTCGCCGTGGCATCACCGGCGTGCAGGTCGATGAGGACGTGGACCTCACGCGGCTCGAGGTCGACGAGGTCGCGGTCGTCACCCACCGTGGCTGCCCGACACACCTGGACGCCGTTGATGGCAACGTCGAGCGCGGTCGGGTCGAACGCGGCATCGGTGGTGCCGACCGCAGCGAGCACCCGACCCCAGTTGGGGTCCTTGCCGAAGATCGCAGCTTTGAACAGGTTGCTCCGTGTGACCGACCTGGCGACCGCGACCGCCTCCGATTCGGTTGCAGCGGAACGAACTTCGACGGCGATGTCGTGGCTGGCGCCTTCTGCGTCGGCGACGAGCTGGCGGGCGAGAGAGTTGCACACCTCGGTGACGGCAGCCGTGAGGGCCACAACGTCAACGGCGACACCGGAGGCTCCTGAGGCGAGCAGCACCACGGTGTCATTGGTGGACATGCAGCCATCGGAGTCGACCCGGTCAAACGTCTGCGAGGTTGCGGACCGAAGGGCGGTGTCGAGCGCGCCGGCGTCCACCACGGCGTCCGTGGTGATGACGCAGAGCATGGTGGCGAGTCCGGGAGCGAGCATGCCTGCACCCTTGGCCATCCCGCCCACGACCCAACCCTCTCGGGAGATGACCTCCTCCTTGGGGACCGAGTCGGTCGTCATGATGGCGCGGGCGGCGTCGGATCCTCCGTCGCTCCCGAGCACAGCAGCCGTCAGAGCCACCCCCGACTCAATCTTGGCCATCGGTAGGAACTCCCCAATGAGGCCGGTCGAGCACACGACGACGTCCATAGCGCTGCAGCCGAGCGAACCCGCCACGAGCTCAGCTGTCCGATGTGTGTCCTGGAACCCTCGCGCTCCCGTGCAGGCATTGGCGCCGCCGGAGTTCAGGAAGATCGCGTCGGCGCGGCCATCGCTCACGACCTGACGCGACCAGGTGACCGGAGCCGCCTCGACACGATTGCTCGTGAAGACGGCCGCAGCGTGATGATCTGGCCCGTCGTTGACGACAAGCGCGACGTCGCTGCCCCCGGACGCCTTGAGCCCCGCCGTGGCCCCGGATGCCCGGAACCCCCGAGCCGCAGTGACGCTCATGCTCCCCTCCGCCCCGTGAGGATGGTGGGCGTGGCGATGAGGCCAGCTTTGCGCCAGACCTCGCAGGCCTTGTCGATCTCGCCCTCCGGGACCAGGATCCAGTCGGTGTCGTAGGTGGACAGGGCCAGCACGCTGATCCCCGCAGGGACCAGCGGAGTGAGGATCTCGGCCATGACACCCACGGCGTCGAACGCCAGCGGCCCAGCAACTTCGACGCCGCGGAACGGTCCTTCGGTCATCACACTCGCGGGCACGGACGAGGCCAGACAGATGATCGAGGTCTCGTGCAGGCTGCGGGTGAGGGACACGAACGGACCTGTGGTCCAGTCCCACGTCGGCTCCTCACCGGGCTCGAGGCGGGCGACAACCAACGCCTCCGGGTGGGTCATGAGGTGCAGCGGCATGGCGCTCACGGCGCCACCCCCGATCCGAGAAGGCCGGTCGACTCCGGGAGACCGACGGCGAGGTTGAGGCACTGGAGGGCTGCGCCGGCCGTGCCCTTGGCAAGGTTGTCGATGGCCGCGACGGCGACGACTCGTCCGACTCGTTCATCGAGGGTGACCTGGACGGTGACGTGGTTGCTCCCGACAACGTGCGCGGTGGTCGGCCAGGTACCGGCCTCGAGCACGTGCACGAACGTCTCGTCTGCATAGGCCTCGTGCCAGACCTCGCGCACATCCGCCGCCGACACCCCGGGCGCGACCTTGGCCGTGGCCGTCGCCAGGATGCCGCGGGGCATCGGCGCCAACGTCGGTGTGAAGGAGACCGTCACGGTGGCACCCGCTGCGGCGCTGAGGTTCTGCTCGATCTCGGGGGTGTGACGGTGCCCTCCCCCGACGCCGTAGGGCGACATGGACCCCATGACCTCAGATCCGAGCAGGTGCGGTCTGAGTGACTTGCCCGCGCCGGAGGTGCCGGAGGCCGCGACGACCACGACGTCGTCCGGCTCAACGACTTCGGCGGCGAGGCCGGGCGCCAGCGCCAAACTGACGGCGGTCGGATAGCACCCGGGAACGGCGACGTGACGCACACCCTCGAGCGTGGCCCGTCCACGGACACCACCGGGCAGAGTGAGTTCGGGCAGACCATAGGCCCACGAGCCGGCATACGGAGTGTCATAAAAGGTCGTCCAGGCACTCTCGCTCCGCAACCGGAAGTCAGCTCCGCAGTCGATGACGACAACCTCGTCACCCAAGCCCTTGGCCACCGCAGCCGAATGTCCATGTGGGAGCGCCAGCACGACGACGTCGTGACCGGACAGGGTGTCGTTCGTGGTCTCGGCAAGGACCCGGTCGCCCAGCGAGAACAGGTGAGGGTGAATGGCGCCGATCCGCGTGCCTGCATTGCCGCCAGCAGTCACCGCGCCGATCTCGACGTCGGGGTGCTGCAGCAACCACCGAAGGACCTCACCCCCGGCATAGCCGCTGGCCCCGGCAACTGCGACTTTCAGCATCTGCATATTCTTGCACGGGACGACAACCTTATGCAATCTCGCTTGAGATGTATCAGGTCCACCATCACACCCTCCTCCCTGGTGACGCCGCCGCACTGGGCAGCGGCACGAACAAGGGAGAAACACCATGTCCGGTGTCAACGACGCCATGAGCGCCGCCACACGACTGGGTGAGATCGGCTTTGTCGAGTTCACGACCAAACTCGTGAGCGACGTCTTCGACACGCTCGTCGCATCCAACCTGCGCCAGCAGCAGGCGTTCATCGAACTGCTTCAGGCCACGAGCAAGAGCCTCACCAGCTACATCAACGAGACCAAGGACGACATCGGTCCGGGCGAGATCATGCAGGTGCTCACGGCCATCGCGCCTCGCAACACCGAGACACCAACCACCAGCGACAGTCCCACCGCGATCACCGTCGGGGGCAAAATCAGTGCAGACGAGGCGACCGCTATCAACACTGCTCTCACCGTCACCGATCCGGACAGCAACGTCGTCTCGAACGACAAAGTGGCCAAGGCGGGCGCCTTCCCTGATGACAAGGCAATCGACGCGTTGCGCGACGCGGTTGCGACCCGGGTGGCGGCCAACAAGTACACGCTGCTGAAGGAAATGGTCAAGCTGGGCATGCTGCGCCTGGTCGTCACTGACGGGACCATCGAGACCGGGCTCAACTTCCACACCTACGGCTCGGACTACCTGCGCAACAACGCGAGCAAGTACTCGAGCCAGCAGTTCCAGTTCAAGGCGAACGCCCAGACCGGAAGCATCCTGTCCGCATGGGTGAAGGCGTCCGCCAGCACGTCGTACACATCGGTCAACGTGAGCACGAGCAACACGGCGAGCGGTTCGAACTCGGGGGTCGACACCACCATCACCGGCGGTGTGAAGATCAACTTCAAGACCGACTACCTGCCGCTGTCAACTCCTTGATCCGCGACTGACCAAGGAGACTGAGCCATGCCTGACAGCGATGTCTCGGACGTCGGATTCGCGGAGTTCGTCGCCGTCCTCCTGGTGGAGACCCTCGACTCGATCGTGGCCTCCCATGCCAGCCAGGAGGATCGGCTGCGGGCCCTCGACGCTGCCGCCGACATGACCCCTGAAGAAGTCGCCGCCACCTCGATCACCGGTGGAATGGTCGACCTCGCCCTCATCGAAGTCTTCCCCGACGGCCAGGGCGGGACGTCGGTGACGGTGCACGGCGCCACGCCCAGCCCCGAGACACTTGCCGTCCTCGGGATCACTGTCCCGCTCCGGGACGGTGGGCTCTCGAGTGGCGACGTCAGCACGATCCGCAACGCGGTCGCCCTGATGCTGGCCCAACGACACCTCGAGTCCGTCCAGGAGGTGCGGCGGCGCGGTGTCCCCCGCGTCCTCGTGGATGGTGGGACGGTTCGCGCCAAGCTGGCCTTCAGCACTGTGCGCACCACGCCCACCCAGCCGACTCCGGCTCGTCGTGCGGCCCCGGGCCTGTCCCCCGCGGCAACACGGGCGGTCATCGGCGGCATTCCCATCAGCCGGATCGGGGACCTCATCGGGCCGCGCGCCACCATCTTGCGACCTGAGGTGCTCGACGGCATCCGGGACCTCCGCCTCCGGGTCAGGCCACCAGTGGCCTCGCCCCAACCGGGTGAACCGGCGGAGCGAGCCGAGATCTTCGGCGAGGTCGAGATCCGCTTCCGGACCGAGGACTGACGTGGGACCGGCCGAGCTCGCCGCCCTCGTTGCCCGCGAGGCCGACGCCGGCGTTGCCGGTGCACTGCGGGCCTGTGACGCGGCAGGGGCCCTCACCGTCGAGTCCGTGATCGGACGGATCGGTTCGAAACCCACCTCGGAGACCACGCCCTGGGAGGACGTGGTCTGGCAGGCCGAAGTCATCATGCGCCCCTCCGGGCTGGTCCGGGACCTCGCCACCACCGGTGACCCCGAGAGCCTCGATGTCCCGGAGCTCATTGCCACGTTGGCTGTCTCCTCACTTCGCGGCGTCGGGGAGCGGTGGAGCGCTGCTCTCAACAAGCGCGGCATCGCCACGATTGGCGACCTCGCCTCGATCTCCCCCTCATCACTGGCCGCGTGGTCGCGGGAGAGAGAGGGCGGGTATGCCGTGCAGCTCGTCGCGCGCGCACGCTCCTGCTCCGGTGCCTGGCCGAGAGTTGACCACGGGGATGTTCGCACGCTGCTCGCCGTGTCCGAATCCGACCCCGGGGACATCGCGGGGTGGCCTCCCGGCAGCCGGGCGGACGCTCATCTGCTGTGGGCAGCGTGCCTGCGGCTGCGGGCTGCCCTCGACGACACCGTGCTCGCCCGGATCAACGTCAACGGGACCTGACCGACTCGCTCAGGTCAGCGGGTCGTCCTCGCCCCACGGGATGAGCCCGAGGGTGCGGTCCAGCTCACCCAGGCCGGACACCGCCCGAGCCTTGAGGGAGGCAACGGTGTCCGTGCCTGCGCGCACCAAGCGCCCACTCCAGTCGTCGAGCTCGCCACCGGCGACGGCCAGCAGCAGTTCTGTGACCTCTGAGGGGGTGGTCCACTCCGTGCGGCCGCGATGGGCCTCCATCGCCTCTGTCATGTCGGTGCGAACCACACCGGGTGCGATGTCGAAGACCAATGCTGTGCGCTCCGCACCCAGGCCCAGCCCCGAGGTGATCCGAGCCAGGGCCCCCTTGCTCACGTTGTAGGCCGTGGCGATGTCGTCGTTCTTGTAGGCGGAGCCGGAGTTGATGTTGATGATCCTCCCCGTCCCGGCGGGAAGGTGAGGCAACACTGCATGCGTCATGAGGTAGGGACCGCGAACGTTGGTCTCGACGGTCGCCCACCACTCGTCCGGGTCACTCTGTGCCAACGGCACTTCGGCGTCGATCACCCCGGCGTTGTTGACGAGCAGGTCGATCCGGCCATGCCGGGCCACGATGTCAGCGACCCACGCCTCCACAGCCGTTCGCTCCGTCACCGGTGCCGTGGAGCGCGAGCCGCGTTCCACGGCATACCCGCTGTCCTGCAGAGCATCCGCGAGGTGGGCACCGATGCCTCGCGAGGCCCCGGTGACGATCGCGACCAACTGGGTCACCTCTGCACCGCTCCCGTGGCGGAGGCCGCCGAAGCAACCGCGGAGTCACGCAGCGCCGACACCTCATCGGTCTTGAGCGTCCGATCGGCACGGAAGGTCAGGCGGTAGGCCAAAGACTTCTTGCCGGAGTCGACCTGGTCCCCGCGATAGATGTCGAACAGGGTGACCGATTCCAAGCTGTCACCCGCACCGTCACGCAACGCCGTCTCGACGTCAGCAGAGGGTGTCGACTCGTCGACGACGAGGGCCACGTCCGTGTTCGCCGACGGGAACGTCGACAACTGGTGGGCCTGGACCGGGGTGCCGCTGGCGCCGACGAGGACGTCGACGTCGAGCTCACCGGCCACGGTGGCAACCGGCAGATCGAGGGCGGCGACGACCTTGGGGTGCAGCTCGCCGACGTGACCCACCACGGTGCCGTCCGGCAACGTGAGGGACGCACAGCGACCGGGGTGGAAGGGCGCGCGGCCCCGAGCAGCCACGACGGACAGGTCGAGACCGACCGCCCGACCCACGGCCCTCGCCCACGCAACCGCATCGGCGGCCTCGACACGGCGCGCAGCCCCCCAAGGTCCACCGCGTTCAATGTCGCCTGCTGCGGCGAATGCCACATGCCGGGGCTGGGCCGGCACCGCCGAGAGGATCTGCGACAGGGTGGCTTCGTCGGGGCGTGCTGCCGCAGCCGGAACTGGCGCGGACACCGAGGCCGAGGAACCCACCGTCACTGGACCCAGCTCATAGAGCGCGACGTCTCGTGAACCACGAGAGACGTTGCGGCGCAACACATCGAGCAGCGTGTCCAGGATCGAGGTGCGCATCAGCGGCGCCTCGTCCGAGAGCGGGTTGGCGATCCGGACCGTGGCGCGTCGTGCGTCGTCGTCGGCATAACCGAGCTGGTCAAACCTTCCCTCTGCAATGAAGGGGTTGGTGAGCACTTCGACGAGCCCCTGGTGGGCCAACGTGTTGGCGACCGTGCGACGGATGCGCTGGCCGTGGGTCAGGCCGCGACCGGCGCTCTTGGGCTGAGGGAGGACGGAGGGGATCTGGTCGAACCCACGCACCCGCGCCACCTCCTCGACGAGCTCCGGACCATCGGTGAGGTCGGGACGCCACGAGGCAGCCAGAACGGAGACGATGTCGCCCTCGCGCTCCGTGACCTCGCAGCCGATGGCGCGCAGGGTCGAGAGCACCTCGTCCCGGCCATAGTCGAGTCCGATGTAGCGCGTGGGGAGGGTGACGTCGAAGTCGAACGGCTCCGGCTCGACGCGATGGTCCACGTCGGTGACCCCAGCATCGGCCGCGCCGCCACCGTGCTCGACGAGCAGGTCGACGGCCAGCTGAGCTGCAGCCGCCGTCACAGCGGGATCCACTCCGCGCTCGAAGCGCTTCGACGCCTCGGTCGTGAGCTTGTGGCGGCGCGAGGAGCGCGCCACAGTCACCGCATCGAAGTGCGCGGCCTCAATCAGCACGTCGGAGGTCGTGTCACTCACCTCGGAGGACTCACCCCCCATGACACCGGCGATGGCGAGAGGTGCGTCTGAACCGTCGACGATGAGCAGGTCCTCAGGATCCAGGGTGCGCTCCACGTCGTCGAGCGTCGTGAGCTTCTCCCCCGCCCGGGCGCGTCGGGTACCGATCGAACCGGACAGACGCGAGAGGTCAAAGGCGTGCAGCGGCTGACCGAGCAGGAGCATCACGTAGTTGGTCACGTCGACCGCCAGCGAGATCGGCCGCATCCCGACCTGGGTCAGTCGCTTCTGCATCCACTGCGGGCTGCTGGCCGTCGTGTCGACGCCCCGCACGATGCGGGCGACATAGCGGTCGCAACCGTCGCGGCCCTCGAGCGGGGTCGCGTCGGTGAGCGACACGGCATACCCACTGTCGTTGGCCATGGCCACGTCAAGGCGAGCCGGGTCACGGAAGTCCCGACCGGTGGAGAGGGCGTACTCACGGGCAATCCCCCGCAACGAGAAGCAGTAGCCGCGGTCAGGTGTCACGTTGACTTCGACGACCTCATCGCCGAGACCGAGCAGCGCGATGGCGTCGTCACCGGGGGTGAGCTCCGCCGCAGCATCCGCGCCGAGGAGGTCGGGAAGCACGATGATGCCGTCGTGGTCCTCACCCAGGCCCAGTTCAGCCGCCGAGCAGATCATGCCGTTGGAGACATGCCCGTAGGTCTTGCGAGCAGAGATCGCGAAACCACCGGGCAGCACCCCACCAGGAAGCACGACGACCACAAGGTCACCGGGGCCGAAGTTGTGGGCGCCGCAGACGATCTCCTGGGCCTTGCCCTCGGACACCTTCTGTCCGTGACCGCCCACGTCGACGGTGCACCAGTTGATGGTCTTGCCATTCTTCTGGGGCTCTGGCTCCACGGTGAGGACGCGACCGACGACGAGGGGGCCGGCGATGTCGCCACCGTGCAAACCCTCCTCCTCCAGCCCGACGCGGACGAGGTCGGCGGCGATGGTGACGCCGGTGGCGTCTGCCGGGACGTCGGCGAGTTCACGCAACCACGAGACCGGGGCGTGCATCAGATCTCCATTCCGAACTGACGGGAGAAGCGAACGTCTCCCTCGACGATGTCGTGCATGTCACCGATACCGTGACGCAGCATGAGCGAGCGCTCGATGCCGAGGCCGAAGGCGAAGCCGGTGTAGCGGTCGGGGTCAATACCCGCGCTGCGAAGCACCCGGCGGTTGACCATCCCGGAGCCCCCGAGCTCGATCCATCCTGTCCCCCCACAGGAACGACAGGCCTTGATCTCGGCCTCAGAGCCTCCATGGCAGACCCAACACTGGCAGTCGATCTCAGCACTGGGCTCGGTGAACGGAAAGTAGTTGGGGCGCAGGCGCGTGACGATGCCATCACCGAAGAGACGCTGGACGAACGCGTCGAGCGTGCCGCGCAGGTGCGCCATGGTGATGCCTTCGTCGACCACGAGGCCCTCGAACTGATGGAAGACCGGCGTGTGAGTGGCGTCGAGGTCATCGGTGCGGAACGTCTTGCCCGGGCACAGGACATAGATGGGG
Organism: Knoellia sp.; assembly: GCA_039917755.1. GTDB lineage: Bacteria > Actinomycetota > Actinomycetes > Actinomycetales > Dermatophilaceae > Knoellia. The sequence continues at coordinate 18,064 of JBDSIV010000148.1, forward strand.
GGTTCGCGGTCGAGCATCGTTCGGACCTGGACAGGGGAGGTGTGAGTGCGCAGCACCAACCCCGATCCGGTCGGAGCGACATAGAAGGTGTCGGCTTCCTGACGAGCGGGGTGATCGGGACCAATGTTGAGGGCATCGAAGTTCAGCCACTCCGACTCGATCTCGGGGCCCTCGGCGATCTCCCAGCCCATCGAGACAAAGATGTCCTCGACGCGCTCGGTCACCAGACTCACCGGGTGACGGGCACCGTCAGGCCGACGGGTGACCCGAACGGTGAGGTCTTGGGTCTCCTCGACGAGCACGCGCTCATCACGTTCGGCCTCGAGTTCGCCCTGTCGTGCGGCGAAGGCCTGGTTGACGCGGCCACGGGCCTGTCCGACGCGCTTGCCAGCCTCGGCCTTGGCACTCGGGGGCAAGGCCCCGATCTCACGGTTGGCCAGGGCCAAGGGCGACCTGTCGCCGGTGTGTGTTGGACGCAGGGCCTTGAGTGCGTCGAGAGAGGTCGCGGCGCTCACGGCGTCGAGCGCGCTGGTGACTGCTGCCCCGATGTTCTCGGGGTCGAGGGCGGCCGGTTCGACGGGGTCATAGTTCGTGTTGGGTCCAGACATGGCTTCCACTTCTCATCGCGGGCGCCACCATGCGCGCCCTGCAGGGCTGGGAACAACTGCTGCGTGGGAGGTCACGCGCCCTCGGGCGTGCCAAGTGACGTCTGCCGGGCGCCACTCAGGGGCAGGCGCGCCGCGTCACCGGGCCCGAGGGCACGATAAATCGGGGCACGGCACGAGGGGTGCGCGGAGCCGAAGCGGGAGACATGATGCTCAGCCTAGCGCGCAGGCGCGAGACGACGCCGCCGGGTTTGAGCCGCCGTGGCGCCGAGCAGGGCGACCACCAGACCAATGGTCGCGGGCGCGAGGAAGCCACCCCCCGCACCGACCTCGTCAATGGCCAGGCCGGCAAAGGGTGCGCCCATGGCGCCTCCGAGGGTGAGCGAGGAGCCGTGCCATCCCATGGCCTCACCTCGAGCCGAGGCCGGCACGATCCGGCTCGCCTGATCCACGCTCGCCGTGATCGTCGGGGCGCAGAGCAGACCGGCCAGGAACGCGAGGAGGGAGAGCGAGATGACACCGTGCGCCAGCCCCATGGGCAGGGTCACCAGGGCGAGAGCACCGAGGAGCCAGAACGTCGAGATGGGGCGACTCAGTCCCCCATAGACGACGGCCCCGAGAAGCGAGCCGAGGCCCCACAGCCCCAGGACGATGCCGATCGCGGTCGGCGATCCGAGCTCACGCATTCGGGCCACAATCCCGAGGTCGGTGCCTGACAGGACGAAGGTCGCGCAGGCCGCCGCGCAACAGACGGCGATGAACGGCAGCCCGAACCAGGTCGACCGCGGCGGAGACTCGACGGTGCCGTCGTCCTCGGCGTCACTGCGCAGGGGCAGGTCGACGAGCCAGAGGGTCACTCCCCCGATGACACCGAGCATCTGCACGGCGAACAGCACCCACCGGGTGTCCCACTGGGACGCTGCCCAGATCGTGGTGGCCGGGCCCACGATGAAAGCCAACTCCACGGCCACCGCATCCAGCGAGATCGCGGTACGCCGCTCCTGACTCGGCACCGCGGCCATGACGGCCTGCCGGATGATCGAGAAGCTGGGGATGACGAAGAGCCCGGCCAACCCCGCCAGCAGGAGCAGCGGCAGATAGTCGACCCAGGGCGCGATCGACCAGCACACGAGGGCGACGATGGTGGAGGGAAGGACAACCCGGCGTAGGCCGATCCGGTCCAGTAGCTGTCCACGCCAGGGTCCACTCACTGCGACCGCGATGGTGGCGACGGATGCGAGAAGTCCGGCCGCGGCATACGAACGACCCAGCGTGGACACAACGTGCACCGTGAGCAGCACGCCAGCCGAGAACACCGGGATTCGCACGAACGACCCGAGCAGGAGAGCCAGTCGCAGGTCTCGGCTCGACAGGGCGACGCGGTAGGGCGCCATGGACACGATCGACACCCGGCGCACCTCTCCCAGAACAGATCCTCTGCAGACCCCCCCGAAGGGTATGCCGCCTTAGCCGACGGTCCCAACTCGCTCTGGTCAGACCAACTCGCCCGGGAAGAAGACGCGCACCACGGCTCCGCCACCAGGGGCATCATCGATCTCGGTCCATCCGCCATGCGCCTCGACGATGCCCTTGACGATGTAGAGCCCGAGACCGGTGCCGCTCCCGCTCGGTCCGTGCCAGAAGCGACTGAAGACCACCCGTCGTTGTTCCGCCGGGATGCCGACCCCGTCGTCGCTCACGCTGATGACCACCCCGTCGTCGTCACCTCGGACGTGGCGTGACGCCCTGAGATGGACCTTGCTGTCGCCGTGGCGGATCGCGTTCTCGACCAGGTTGGAGACCACTTGGTCGAGTCGGTCACTGTCCGCGTAGACCTCGTCGGCGCCCTCCTCGACGGTGATGGTGAAGCCGCTTTCGTCCTTGCCCCCTGCCGCGGCCCGCTCGACGTGGCGGGTCAGCATCGGCTGGATCGCGATGGGCACCTCGTGGATGCGCAGCTTGCCGGTGTCGATGCGCGAGACATCGAGCAGGTCGGTGATGAGGCGGGTGAGCCGATCGGCATCGGAGTCGATGGCCTCGAGCATCGTGAGGCGCTGCTCCTCGGTGAACTGGTCCCATCGACGGAGCAGGGTGGATGTGAACCCCTTGACTCCGGTCAACGGTGAACGCAGCTCATGGGCGATCGTCGAGATGAGGGCCGCGTGGTCGTGCTCCGCCCGCCGGCGGGCTTCGGCATCGCGCAGGCCGAGCAGGATGGCGCCCAGAGGACCGGCCCTGCCGGCCCGGAGGTACTTCGCCGTCACGAGGAGTTCGGTGCCCTCGGGAAGCTGAAGCAGCTTCTCTCGGTGACCAGTGCGTGTGCGCAGCCCACCCCACGGATCGGTGAGCGTCCACCAGGACTCGCCGTTGCGGGTCTCCATCGGCAGCACCACCCGAATGTCACGGCCGAGAAGCTCCCCGGCGGTCCGACCAAGAATCTGTTCGGCTCGCTGGTTGACCGACGTGACCAGGCCTTGGGCGTCTGCGGTGACGAGGCCGTCGGGCAGCATTTGCGCTGCGGCCATGGCCGTGGACTGCGGCACGGTCAGGACTGCTTCGGACGTGGGCGGTTCAACCATGCTGACATCTCACCACGTCATGGGCGCCGGGTCGCCCCAGCGGAGGTGGCGAGGCAGATCGTGGCGGCCATCGCGAGGTTGAGCGACTCGACGCGATCGTGGATCGGCACCCTCACCACGTCGGTGCAGCGGTCGCGGGTTTCGGCCGGCAGTCCCCAGGCCTCATTGCCCAATACCCATGCGTGTGGCTCGCTCACGTCGACGTCAGGCAGCAGGGTCTCGCCGACTCCGTCGGCAGCAAACGTGCGTATGCCGTGTGCTTCCAATGCTGTCAGGGTGTCGTCGACGTCGAGGCCCGTGACGACCGGGAGGTGAAAGAGGGACCCGACGCTCGACCGGACGACCTTGGGCGACAGGACGTCGACCGAACCGTCGGTGACGAGCACGGCGTCGGCGCCGAACGCGTCGGCTCCCCTGATGACCGTGCCGGCGTTGCCCGGGTCGCGTACGTTGCTCAGCAGGACGATGAGCCGGGGCTGGCGGGCAAGAACGTCGGCCAAGGTGGCATGGTGCGCCTGGACCACGGCGAGTAGCCCCTGCGGCGATTCGGTGTCGGACATCGCCGCGAGCACCGCGTCGTCGACCTCATGCACATGGATACCGCCATCCTGGGCAGCCGCCACCAGATCGTTGTGGCGCTCGATCGCCGCCGAGGTGACATAGAGGTCATCGACGAGCTCTGCGGCATAGCGAATCGCCTCGCGCACACCCTGGGGACCGTCGACGACGAAGCGATCGGTCCGCTCACGCGCTGAGCGCCGGGAGAGCGAACGCACTGACTTGACCCGATCGGATCGGATATTCGTCAGCACGGCTCTCCCGGCGCTCGGTAGTGCGAGGGGTCTCGCAGACTCAGACGGAGGCCTTATCGGCGACCGGCTGGGCCGGAACGTTGGCCTTGGCGATCTCGACCAGGGCGGCGAAGGCGGCACCGTCGTTGACGGCCAGCTCGGCGAGCATGCGACGGTCGACCTCGATCTCAGCGACCTTGAGGCCCTGGATGAGACGGTTGTAGGTCATGCCGTTGGCGCGGGCTGCAGCGTTGATGCGCTGGATCCACAGACGACGGAAGTCACCTTTGCGGGCGCGACGGTCGCGGTAGGCGTAGCCGAGGGAGTGGGTGACCTGCTCCTTGGCCTTCCGGTAGAGACGGGACCGCTGACCGCGGTAACCGCTCGCGCGCTCGAGGACGACCCGGCGCTTCTTATGGGCATTTACTGCCCGCTTCACGCGTGCCACGTGAGTACTCCTTGCTGTTCTTGGACGTGAGGGGAACTCGGCTCAGATGCCGAGAAGCTTCTTGACCTTCTTGACGTCGGCCTTGGAAACGATGACGTCCTTGCTCAGGGCGCGGGCCTTCTGCGGGGTCTTCTCGTGGAACTTGTGGACGTGACCGGCCTGCTCGCGCATGACCTTGCCGGAACCAGTGACGCGGAAGCGCTTCTTGGTCCCGCTGTGGGTCTTGTTCTTCGGCATGGCTGCCGATCTCCTTCGCTGTCGGTGCTGCTGTGGCGCTGCTCTGGTGGTGCTGGTGAAAACTTGGGGGGGCGACGCCTAGGTGGCGACGACGGGCTCCTCGGCATCCGGTGCGGCCTGCGCTGCCGGTGCCTTGGGGGCGGCAGCCTTTGCCTTGGGGGCGGAAGCCGGTGCCTTGGGGGCGGAAGCCGGTGCCTTGGGAGCGGGAGCCTTGGCCTTGGGGGCGGGCGCCTTGGCTGCTTCGACGGTCTCGACGACCTCGGGCGTCTCGACGACCTCGGGCGTCTCGGTTGCCTCAGCGGCCTCGACGGTGTCTGGTGCTTCTGCGACCTCAGGTGCCTCGTCGGTCTCGGTTGCCTGAACGACGTCGGCGGCCTCGCTTGCCACGGCAGCGTCGTCCTTCTTGCGACGCTGCTCGGCGCGAGCCTCGGACTTCTTCTTGGTCGGCCCCAACACCATGATCATGTTGCGACCGTCCTGCTTGGGAGCCGACTCCACGGTGCCCAGCTCAATGACGTCCTCGGCCAGCTTCTGAAGGAGGCGGTAGCCCAGCTCGGGGCGCGACTGCTCGCGACCGCGGAACATGATCGTCACCTTGACCTTGTCGCCGCCGCCCAGGAACCGGACGACGTGGCCCTTCTTGGTGGCGTAGTCGTGCGGGTCGATCTTGGGACGGAGCTTGATCTCCTTGATGACCGTGTTGACCTGGTTCTTGCGCGCTTCTCGGGCCTTCATGGCGGCTTCGTACTTGTATTTGCCGAAGTCCATGAGCTTGGCGACCGGCGGCTTGGCCATGGGGGCCACCTCGACCAGGTCGAGGTCTGCTTCTGCGGCGAGGCGCAGGGCATCCTCGACGCGGACAATGCCGACCTGCTCGCCGTTGGGGCCAACCAACCGCACTTCCGGGACCCGGATGCGATCGTTGATACGAGGCTCGCTGATGTCGATCTCCTTCTGAAGGGAACTGGAGTCTGTGCGTGGGCCGGAACGAGTTCGTGCCCTTTTCAGCAAAGAAAAAGAGGCTCCTCGCGCAACGCACGAGAAGCCTCACATCCATCTCACGACAGCACCCACGACAGGTAACCCTGGCGTGGACCGTGTGGAGAAACCCGGCGACCTGAGGTCGACGCGGGTGGAAGCGAACTTCACTTGCGCACTGTTTCTCTCACCCGGGGGTGAGGGAAGCAGTCGGTCCGTGCTCAAGGTTAACAGCCCCGGCCCGGAGGACCAATTCGTCGCCGCCCGCTTTGGGCGACTCCCTCCCGTCATACCGCACCTCAGCCACCCCGGTCAGGTGACGCGGAAGGCCAGCCCGTCAATGCGAGCACGAAATTCGCCATCTGTGGCAAGCCGCTCCCCCACTCTGGTGGCGATCTCCTGGATGTGGGTGGATTCGAGGCCGTCCTGGAGTTCCAGCGCCACTCCCAGCACGCCACGACCCGCGGGCACTCCCTCCTCGAGGTGATGACGGCGCACAGCAGGCTCGTCGGCCAGGGCTCGACTCACGGACATCTCGACAAAGGGGTCGAGGTGGGGGGCGACCCACTCCCGCTCCTGGGCGAGCGCCCACACCATGGAGGGTCGCAGGGCGAACGTCGTGGGCCCAGCCACATCGATGACGATGACGTCGCAGCGCTCGCTCACCGCGGCCTGGCCGGCGCGAGCCGATGTGACGGGCACCGGTCTCGCCTGAGCGTCCCACGCGGTGAGCGACGCAAGGCTTGTGAACACTGGAAGGGCCCGTTCGCCGTCCGAAGCCACAAGGGTCACAGCCGCCATGTCGGTCTGCTTGTCGACGGCGAGCCCGCTCTGCACCGCTGTCTCCACCGGTTCGGCGACGATGGGCACGAGGAGGCGCGCCCGGTGCAGCGCCCGCATGAGAGCGCTCGGGTCCTGTGAGGTCAGGGCGGCGGCCAGGGCAGGGTCGGCCGATCCGTCATCACCCTCGAAACCGGTGAAGACGAGGTCGCGCGTCACGGACGACCAGCGACGTCGAGGGCATCGGGCAACGTGAACCCGCCCCGATAGAGAGCCGATCCGGTGATGGCGCCCTCCACTCCCTGCGACACCATCGCCCGCAGAGCCTCGATGTCGGCGAGCGTCGAGACACCGCCGGACGCGATGACCGGACGGTCGGTGCGGGCGCAGACGTCGCGGAGCAGGTCAAGGTTGGGGCCCTTCAGCATGCCGTCCTTGTTGACGTCGGTGACGACGTAGCGGGCGCACCCCTCTGCGTCCAGACGCTCCAGCGTCTCCCACAGGTCGCCGCCCTCCTCGGTCCAGCCGCGAGCAGCCAAGGTCGTGCCGCGCACATCAAGACCAACCGCCACCCGGTCACCGTGCTCGGCGATCGCGGCAGCCGTCCACTCGGGATTCTCGAGGGCGGCCGTGCCGAGGTTGACCCGCCGGCACCCGGTCGCGAGCGCCCGCTCCAGGGTCTCGGCGTCGCGGATGCCGCCACTCATCTCCACGGAGATGTCGAGCCGACCGACGATCTGAGCGAGAAGCTCAGCATTGTCGCCACGACCGAACGCCGCATCGAGGTCGACGAGGTGCAACCACTCGGCTCCCTGCTCCTGCCAGCGGAGCGCCACCTCGACCGGTTCGCCGAACTCACCACCGGACCCGGCAACCCCCTGCACGAGTTGGACGGCTCGCCCTCCGGCGACGTCGACTGCGGGCAGGAGCTGGAGACGAGGGGCAGTCATGGCACCTTCACTGTTAGGCAGTCACGAGTCGTGACTGGTTGGGACACAGGGGAATTCAGAGTGATTTGACCCAGTTCTCGAGCAGGCGAAGCCCTGCGTCGCCCGACTTCTCGGGGTGAAACTGGGTGGCGGAGAGCGGACCGTTCTCCACGGCCGCGACGAAGCGTTCGCCGTGGGTGGCGTGCGTGACCCGCGGCGCCACCGCGGTGAAGGCTCCGGTGGACTCGGGAAGCATCCATGTGCGCACGGCATACGAGTGAACGAAGTAGAAACGCTCGGACTCAACGCCAGCAAAGAGCACCGACTCAGGCGGCACGTCGACCTCGGTCCATCCCATGTGTGGCACCACGGGCGCCCGGAGCCGCTCCACGGTGCCGGGCCATTCGGCGAGTCCCCTTTCGGTCGTGGCACTGGGTTCGGTCGAGGACTCGAAGAGGGCCTGCATGCCGACGCAGACGCCGAGGACGGGACGGCCTCCCGACAGGCGGACGCCGACGATCCGTGGGACGTCGGCCGCGCGCATCCCGCGAAGACAGGCATGGAAGTTGCCTACGCCGGGCAGGAACAGGCCGTGGGCGTCGAGAGCCCGCTGCCGATCGGCGGTGAGCTCGACCTGAGCGCCCACGTGCTCGAGGGCGCGCACCGCACTGTGGACATTGCCGCTGCCGTGATCAAGGACGACGACACGACTGCCGGTCATCTCTCGTTCTCCGAGCGGTGAGCAGACTCCTCGGCGACCAACGCGTCGAAGGCGGCGATCGACCGCGGGCTGGGGTCGATGCGTTCGTGGGCGTCGTCCGGCCCCTCGGTCAGGAGCTGCTCACCCGGCAGTCCGAGAAGTCTCACAAGGCCCACGAGGACGTCCAGCGGGCTCCCCTGAGTATTGGCGAAATACTCGGTGACGGCAGGGGCGCTGGTTCGCGAGCGGGCACCGGCGACGTCGACGACCAGACCTGCGGGGAGGGCTGGTAGTTCCGGAGTGCGGCGCACTCCAGCTCCCGGCTCCCACACAATCCATCGCTGCTGGAGTCGCCATCCACGGGTCTGCACGGTCACCACGGCACAGCCGTCGATGACGAACAGGCCAATGGCCGGCCGGTGCCGCGTGGGCACGTGACGAGCCGCGAGGACCTCGAGACCGACGTCGTAGGGCGCAGCCGACAGAGCGCGCTCCTCTGCGAGGCAGACACCGGTCCAGCCGGCGAGCGGGACGACACGCACGGGCACGAGGCCGCGCCTGACCCAGCGCGCGGAAGCGGCGGCTCCTCCCCGCACGAGGACGACGCCATGTCCGAGCTCAGGGCTCTGTTCAGGGATGGCCACGGCTCAGAGGGCACCCTTGGCGCTGGGGATGCCCACGACGCGCGAATCACGTTCGATGGCAGCACGCAGGGCACGGGCCACCGCTTTGAACTGAGCTTCCACGATGTGGTGCGGGTCGCGGCCAGCAAGGACTCGCACGTGCAGGGCGATGCCGGCGTGGTAGGCAAAGGACTCGAGCACGTGACGTGTCAGTGAGCCGACATAGTTGCCGCCGATCACGACGTACTCCTGCCCCGCGGGCTCACCCGTGTGCACCACGTAGGGACGACCGGCCACGTCGACCACGGCCTGGACGAGCGCCTCGTCGAGCGGCACGGTGGCGTCACCGAACCGGGAGATGCCGCTCTTGTCGCCCAACGCCTCGCGCAGGGCGTCGCCCAGGACGATCGCGACGTCCTCGACGGTGTGGTGGGCGTCGACGTCGACGTCACCGGTGGCCCGCACCCGCAGGTCAATGAGTGAGTGCTTGGCGAGCGACAGCAGCATGTGGTCATAGAACCGGACTCCGGTGCTCACGTCCCCGACACCGGTGCCATCGAGGTTGATGCTGAGTTCGACGCTGCTCTCGGAGGTGGATCTGGTCACCGTCGCGGTGCGGTTGCTGGTCACGACTGTCCTTCCAGGTGTGCGGGACGCAAGTGGTCAGGCGGCAGCGCGGCCATGGCCTCGAGGAACGCCGTCGTCTCCTCCGGGGTCCCGGCGGTCACTCGAAGATAGTGGGCGATCCCCACATCACGAACGAGAACCCCTCGGTCTAGCAGCGCCTGCCACGTGGCAGCGCTGTCTCGCAGCCCTCCGAAGAGGACGAAGTTGGCATCGCTGGGCACCGGGTCGAGCCCGCGACGAGCAAGCTCCACGACGATCCGGTCGCGCTGCTCCTTGATGGCGTCGACCGTGCCCAGCATCGCGTCCGCGTGACGCAACGTTGCGCGTGCGATCGCCTGTGCCGGGGCGGACAGGTGATACGGCATGCGCACGAGCCGCAGGGCGTCGACGAGCTCCGGATCGGCCGCGAGGTAGCCCAAGCGACCTCCGGCGAAAGCGAACGCCTTGCTCATGGTGCGGGTGACGACGAGCCGTGGACGACCCTCGAGCAGAGTGAGGGCACTCGGCGTGCCCGGGCGCGCGAACTCCGTGTAGGCCTCGTCGACCACGATGACCGCGTCCGGAGCGGCGTCATGCACTGCCGTGACGACGTCGAGGGTGAGTGCTGTGCCAGTGGGGTTGTTGGGTGAGCAGAGGAAGACGAGGTTGGGCTCGCGTTGCTGCACCTGGGCCACGGCCGACTCAGCCGAGAGGTCGAACGCTCGCCCGCCACGTTGGTCAGCGACGCCGACACCGCGCAGTCCGTCGACCCAGGTGGTGCCGGTCGTCGAGGTGATGATCGGGTGCATCGAGTACGCAGGGGTGAAGCCGAGCGCTGTGCGACCGTGCCCACCGAACGCCTGCAACAGGTGCAGGAGAACCTCGTTGGAGCCGTTGCCGGCCCAGACCTGCTCTTTGCACACCGCCGTTCCGCTGCGCGAGAGGTATGCCGCGAGGTCACTTCGCAGGTCCGTGAACTCACGATCGGGGTAGCGATTCAGACCCGGCGCCACCGCTGTCACCGCGGCGGCGATCTCGTCGACAACCGCAGCGGGCACGGCATACGAATTCTCGTTGGTGTTGAGGGCAACAGGGACGTCGAGCTGGGGTGCGCCGTAGGCGGTGCGACCCCGCAGGTCTGCGCGGAGTAACCGCTGGACTTCGCGGGCGGTCATGCGAGTTCGGGCAGACGCGCGATGACGGCTTCGCCGTGTGCCGGGAGGTCCTCGGCGCGGGCGAGGGTGATGACATGGGTACCGACCTCACGTAGGGCGACCTCGGAGTAGTCGATGACGTGGATGCCGCGCAGGAACGACTGCACCGACAACCCGCTCGAGTGCGCCGCGCAGCCACCGGTGGGCAGGACGTGGTTGGACCCGGCGGCGTAGTCGCCCAGGCTCACGGGCGACCAGGTTCCGACGAAAACCGCACCGGCGTTGCGGACTCGCGCGGCCACCGCTGCGGCATCGGCTGTGTGGATCTCGAGGTGCTCGGCCGCATAGACGTTGACGACGTCCAGGCCAATGTCGAGCGAGTCGACCAGCACGACGGCTGACTGAGGACCGGTGAGGGACACGGTGACTCGCTCGGAGTGCTTGGTCTCGGCCACTCGGCGGACCAGGACAGACTGCACCGACTCGGCAAGATCTGCGCTGTCAGTGACGAGGACTGCTGCGGCCATCGGGTCGTGTTCTGCCTGGCTGATGAGGTCGGCGGCAACGTGCTCCGGGTCGGCACTGGCGTCCGCGAGGATCGCGATCTCGGTGGGCCCGGCTTCGGAGTCGATGCCGATGAGCCCCTTGAGAAGGCGTTTGGCAGCAGCGACATAGATGTTGCCAGGTCCGGTGACGAGGTTGACCGGCTCCAGGTCCTCGGTGCCGTCAAGACCGTGGGCGAAGGCAGCAATCGCTTGGGCACCACCCATGGCCCAGACCTCGTCGATCTCGAGCAGCGCGCAGGCCGCAAGGATCGTGGGGTGCGGCCAGCCGTCGAAGTCCTTCTGGGGTGGGCTCGCGACCGCGATCGAGCTGACTCCGGCAAGCAGCGCGGGAACGACGTTCATGACGACGCTGCTCGGATAGACCGCGACGCCGCCGGGGACGTAGAGACCGACCCGGTCGACCGGGACCCAGCGCTCGGTCACCGTGCCGCCTGCCGTGACTGTCACGGTCACGTCGGCACGGCGCTGCTCGGCGTGGACGAGACGAGCCCGACGAATGGACTCCTCCAGGGCTTCGCGCACCCGGGGGTCGAGGTCGTCGAGCGAGCTGGTGATGACGTCAACGGGGACGCGCAGGCTCGCAGGGCGCACTCCGTCGAACCGTTCGGAGGCGTCGAGCACGGCAGCGGCCCCCCGCGCGGCCACGTCTTCACACACCGGGCGGACCACCGCCACAGCGGCCTCGACATCGAGCTCGGCACGGGGCAACGTGCTCCTGAGCTCACGGACACCGGGCGTGCGTCCACGCAGGTCGAGAACGGGGATCATGCGTCCCAGTCTAGGTAGCGTCCTCATAGAAGACGCGCTCGGCCGCCTGTCGGGCACGACGGGCCACGCGGCGGTAGCGGTTGGCCAGTTCCTGACCGGAGCGGGCGGGCAGACCCATGATTCGAGCCATCCCGTCGGCGTCACGAAGATCGGAGGGCACGGAGTCAACCGGGCGCCCCCGCGACAGGAGCCCGGCATTGCGCATCTGCGAGGCGAGCCTCCACGCCTCACCCAGGGCCAACGCGTCGCTCGCCTCGATCAATCCCTGCAACTGGGCGGCAGCGAGCGCTGTGAGGGTCGAGGTCGTGCGTAGGCCTTCATGCTCGTGCGCATGTTGGAGCTGGAGGAGCTGGACGCACCATTCGACATCGGACAGACCACCGTGTCCCAGCTTGAAATGAGCCTTGCGGTCGGCTCCGCGCGGAAGCCGCTCCGACTCCATGCGTGCCTTGAGCGTACGGATCTCGCGAACCTGTCCAGCATCAATTCCACCCTCGGGCCAGCGCAGCGGGTTGATGAGCTCCAGGAAGTTTGCCCCGAGGTCTGTGTCGCCGGCCACGGGAGCTGCACGCAGCAGAGCCTGCGACTCCCACACGAGCGACCATCGTTCGTAGTAGGCGCGATAGGACTCCAAGGAGCGCGTCAGCGGTCCGTTCTTGCCCTCGGGCCGAAGCCCGGCATCGACCTCGAGGCGAGGATCGGGAGCTGCGAGAGCGAGCAACCGGATGAGTTCCTTGACGACCTCGAGCGCCTGCCCTTGGGCAGCCTGAG
>JBDSIV010000149.1:0-9780 GCA_039917755.1 Knoellia sp.
GAGTGGGAAGCATGAGACGACTGCTAGTGCTCGGTGGTGGTACGGCCGGGACCATGATCGTGAACAAACTGAGGCGTGAGTTGTCGGCCACCGAGTGGGACATCACCGTCGTCGACCGCGACGACGAGCACCGCTATCAGCCCGGCTACTTGTTCATGCCCTTCGGCACCTACACGCCTGACCAGGTGGTGAAGAGCCGCCGCGCCTTCATCCCAGACGGCGTCGACCTGATACTCGCGGAGGTCGATTTGGTGGATGCGGATGCGAACACGGTTCTCCTGCAAGACGGACGCACTTTGACGTACGACTACCTCGTTATTGCCACGGGCACGACCCCACGACCGGACCAGACACCCGGGATGCTGGGCAAGCAGTGGCGCAAGAGCGTGTTCGACTTCTACTCTTTCGACGGAGCGCGGGCTCTGGCCGACGCGATGCCTGCGTTCGACCATGGACGCCTGGTCGTCCACATCACCGAGATGCCGATCAAGTGCCCCGTCGCACCGCTGGAGTTCGCCTTCCTTGCCGACTCCTGGCTACGTGAACGCGACATCCGCGACCGGGTCGAGCTGGTCTTCGTCACGCCGCTCTCTGGTGCGTTCACTCAACCGATCGCCTCCGAGCATCTTGGGGCGATGCTCGAGGAGCGCAAGATCCTTGTCGAACCGGACTTCATGATCGAGCGGGTCGACAACGACACCAAAGCGATCGTGTCGTACGACGAGCGCGAGGTCCCCTTCGATCTGCTCGTGACGATCCCACTCAACATGGGCGCCGACTTCGTGGCGCGCTCCGGCTTGGGCGACGAGTTGAACTATGTGCCGGTGGACAAGCACACACTCCAGTCAACAGCCCACGCCAACGTGTTCGCTGTCGGGGACGCCTCCAACATCCCAGCCTCGAAAGCCGGCTCCGTCGCCCACTTCTCCGTCGAGATCTTCGTCGACAACTTCCTCGACCACGCCGAGGGACGCGCGATGAAGGGGTCGTTCGATGGCCACGCCAACTGCTTCGTCGAGTCCGGCAATGGCAAGGGTTTGCTCATCGACTTCAACTACGACACCCAGCCCCTCCCCGGCCGATACCCGTTGCCGATGCTCGGCCCCATGAGTTTGCTCAAGGAGACGCGGGCCAATCACCTGGGCAAACTCGCCTTCCGCTGGATCTATTGGAACGTGCTACTCCCTGGGCGCCCGCTGCCGCTACCCGCCCTCATGTCGATGGCCGGCAAGGTCGCTCCGCCCGACGACCTCACCGACACCCCATCAGCCAACCGTTCCGACAAGGAGTGAGCACAATGCCCGTCACGACCATCGACAACCGCCCGGTGCACGTCAACGAGGAGGGCTTCCTCACCGACCCCACAGAATGGGACGAGGCACTCGGGCAGGCTTTGGCCACCCAGATCGGTCTCGTCCTGGCCGACAAACACTGGGAGGCCATCCGCTTCCTGCGCGAGGACTTCGCGGCCCGCGGAGAGACACCGACGCTGCGACGGGTGACGGTCGCGGGCGGCATACCCACGAAGGACCTCTTCCAGCTCTTCCCGCAGAAACCGGCCAAAAAAATGGCCTATGTCGCTGGGCTACCGAAACCGCACGGCTGCGTCTGAGCCGTGGCCACCCACCACGCACGCATGAGAGAAGGCACCTCAGCATGACCACCACCGACACGGCACCAGCCATCGTCCCCAACTTCGACAGCCCGACCAATGCCGGTCGCAAGCTCGCCATCATCTGTTCCAAGGGAAGCCTCGACATGGCCTACCCCGGACTGATTCTGGCGAACGCCGCCCTGGGCGAAGGTGTCGAGACCCACATGTTCTTCACCTTCTGGGGCTTCGACATGATCAACAAGAAGACGATGGGCGACCTCAAATTCACCCCGCTCGGAAACACCGCGACCCATATGCCGCAGGGCCTCGGCGGAATCCCCGGAGTCACTCACATGGCCACGACCAAACTTAAGAACTCCATCGCTGACCTCGACGTGCCCGAAGTGCCTGACTTCCTCGAGCAGATCGTCGCTTCCGGCGGCCACCTCTGGGCCTGCCGCATGTCGGCGGACATGAACCACCTGACCGAGGAGGACCTCTCCGACGACGTCGAGGCCATCATCAGTGCCAGCGACTTCATCGAAAAGACCGAAGGCGCCCAGCTCCTGTTCATCTGAGCCCTCCTTCGGGGCACCGCCCTCGGGCGAGGGTGGCGCTGTGGTCTGGCACGTAGGTCGCGTCCTCTCGCGGCGGACGCTCATAGCCGCGCGGTGCTGGGCGCGCCGGAAGCTCGAGCGTCGGCAGCGGCACCTCGGAATACGGGATGGTGGAGAGCAGGTGGGCCATCATGTTGAGCCGAGCCCGCTTCTTGACGTCGGACTCCACGACGAACCACGGCGCCTCGGGAATGTCCGTGTGCACCATCATCTCGTCCTTCGCCCGGGAGTAGCCCTCCCAGCGGCTGATCGACTTGAGGTCCATCGGTGAGAGTTTCCACTGCCTCATGGGGTCGCGCAGCCGGGAGGCGAAGCGTCGCTGCTGCTCGGAGTCGCTCACGGAGAACCAGTATTTGCGCAGCAGAATCCCGTCCTCGACCAGCAGCCGCTCGAAGATCGGGGCCTGGTGCAGGAACCGCCGGTGCTCTTGGGGGGTGCAGTAGCCCATCACGCGTTCCACCCCAGCGCGGTTGTACCAGGAGCGGTCGAACAGGGTGATCTCCCCCGCGGCAGGCAGGTGCTCTATGTAGCGTTGGAAGTACCACTGGCTGCGCTCACGCTCGGTTGGCATGGGCAGGGCCGCAATGCGGACATTGCGAGGGCTGAGGTACTCAGTGATCCGCTTGATCGTCCCACCCTTGCCCGCAGCGTCACGACCTTCGAAGATCACCACGACGCGCTGCTTCTTGGCCTTGACCCACTCCTGAACCTTGACCAGCTCGGCCTGCAGCCGAAAGATCTCGGCCTCGTAGACACGGTTGCTCACGAAGCCCTCCGGTCGGGGGTCCTTTGCCATGAGCCGATCGTAGGCGGAGCGCGCAGCGTTGCAGCGAGAGATCGCTATTCGAGGCTCGTGCCGGAGGAGGCTGCGGCCCTTGCCAACAGGGTGAGGTAGTCCTGGACGCTCGCTGGCCCTGCGAGCCTGAAGCAGTGGTCAACGACGAGGTAGGGAGTCCCGGTGATGCCTTCGTCGCCTGCGGCTGCGACATCGGCATCCAGATCGGCGGACCGATCCGAGGTGGCGAGCACGTCTGCAACCCGGTGCTCATCGAGTCCTGCCTCACCTCCAAGGCGTTGCAGGATGCGCGGCGAACTCACGTCAAGGCCCTCAACGAACACCGCTGCATAGAGCCGTTCGAGCATGGCCCCTTGGAGCGCTGGACCGCCGAGCGTCAGCGCCAACGCGACGAGGCGACGAGCGTTGGTCGTGTCCAGGTCGAGGGGCCGCGTGATGGTGATGTCGATGCCCTCCTCCGCGGCGGCCGCCGCCGCCCGCCGAAGGTCGGCGACAGCCACAGCCGACCCGGGCAGGACATGGTGGATGAGGACGACGTCAGCGGGCCGCTCCGACGCTGCGACCGCCGCTTCAACTCGACGCTTCGCGACGTACGACCACGGGTCCGTGACGTCGCCCCAGAGGTCAAGGGCGAGATCCGTCATCACTCCACTGAACCACATCCCCCTGAACCCTCACGACGAACGCCCCCAGGCCTGAGAGGGCTTGGGGGCGTTCGTAGAGGCGTATGCCGGGTGGTCACCTCTGCGAGGTGACCTGGGCTGCTCAGAAGCGGCCGAAACCGGTCGGCGTGCCATACATGTGACGCTCACTGCTCGAGGAGCCGGGCTTCGGCGAGTCGATCATCATGTCGCCACCGGTGAAAATGCCGACGTGCCCGGCCGGGTAGCCGTAGAAGACGAGGTCGCCCGGCTGCGGGTTGGACACGGGCGTTGCCGCACGCTGCTGGGCCGAAGCCGTGCGCGGGATGGAGACGCCAGCCTTGGCATAGACGTACTGGGTGAGGCCCGAGCAGTCGAAGCCGGCCGGGGTGGTGCCGCCGTAGATGTAACCGATCCCCAGGAGGGTGCGGGCGATGTTGACGATGCCGCTCGCGGACTGCGCGACGTTCTTGGTGACGGGCGTGCGGGTCGTGGACCGGCTTGCCGACGACTGGGTGCGAGTCGTCGAGGACGTGCTCGAACGGGTCGAGGTCGACCGCGTCGCGCTCGAACGCTGCGAGGGGGCCTGTTGCTGCGAGAGGGCCTGTTCCTGCGTCGGCTGCGCCACGGGGACGACGACCGGCTGGGGCTTCGGCTTGGGCTTGGGCTTGGGCTTGGCGACAACCGTGATGCCCGTGACGCCGATGGCCGAAGCCTTGACCGGGGTGGCAGCGGCTGGCGCACTGATGGCCGGGGCCGCCAAGGCTGCGGTCGGGGCTGAAGGAACGCTGGTGAGGGCCTTCGCGGTGGTGTCGGGCGTAGCGGATGCCGGGAGGGCGAACGCTGCGACGAGGCCGCCCGAGACCGCGAGAACTGCGGACGCCTTGACACCGGACACACCGGCGCGGGAGACAAGGACAGCCAGTTCGGAGACAGGGTTGTGTCGTCCGGGGGCGCGGTGACGCCCAAGGGTGGAGTGAGCCACGTGTGAACCTCTCAAAGCCTGCGGGGTGAGCTGTCGGGTTCGGGCGGAGGTTCTGCCCGGCCAGTCGAGACTGACTTAACCCCAAGGAGCAATAGTTTCGTCGCCCCAGAATTGGGTCCCCCGCTCCTGTCAAGCGGATTGCGATGCAGTCGACGACGGTGACAGGACTCAGCATTCCGTCGCGACGACCCACCCCAGGGGAGGATGAATCGTGGCAACGGTACCCAATGCCTGCCCCAAAGTCACGTTTGGGTCACGGCCACGTCCTGCGACCTTGCTGACGAGCACGAAAAGGGGCGGTCGAGACCCACATCGGGTCTCGGCCACCCCTGTTCCGCAGTGCGGTGGGACGTTCAGATCACTCCACCGAGATGTGCACGTGGTCGTAGTGGTTGGCCGTGACCGAGCCGCGGTCCTCCATCGAGCGCCAGCTCGAGGCTCCGCTGAGCCAGATGCGCTGCTTCCAGATCACGTAGGTGATGTTGAGCTGGCCCATGTGGCTGATGGCCCACTGGGCGACAGCGTCACCCGTCGAGCCGGACACCATGACGTCGACGGCCCTTCCGGTGCCGTGGTCACCAGCGCCGGCGCGGAAGCCGCCGATGTTGGTGATACCGAAGTTCGAGCGGACGGCAGAGCAGACCACCGAGGCGTTGCCACCCAGGCCCTTGCTGCTGCACCAACCGACATAGGCACCTGAACCCGTGCCCGACGGAACCGGTGACGTGGAGGAAGACTTCGCCGATTTCGTCGACTTCGTCGACTTCGGCGGCTTCGCCGCGGCCTGTGTCGGGCCAGCTTCGGCGGATGGCTTGGGGACAGCGACGGGCGTTGGCTTGGGCTTTGGCTTGGGCTTTGGTTTGGCTACCGCGGTGACTCCGACGGGGCCGGCAGCAACCTTGACGCTCTCGGCGGAGGCCGGAGCTGTCACGGAGGTGTCGGTTGCCTTGACGGCGGTGCGGGCGGAGCTGCGCGAGGTCGTCCCAATGGCAGCGTCAGCCCGGTCGCGAGCGACCAGAGCGGACGCCTGCCCCGAGAGGGCAATGGTGGCGGGGTCGGCCTGGACCGGGATCGCCAGAGCGGCGATCACGCTGGTGGCCAAGCCGATGCCGACGAGGCTCTTGACCACGGTGGGTCGAGACATCGTGCTCACGGCGGTCAGGGCGGGCAGTCGCAGTCGGGCGCGCGAGCCAGCGCGCCGACCACGGCGGAAGTCAGGAGAAATCACGAACGAAAGCCTCTCGGTGGATCAGGGAAGACACCAACGTAACGGTGTGATCAAGCAAAGTCACATTTCGATAACGGGCGATGCGTGTCCCTGGCCCCCTCAAAGAGCTCCGTGACCTCGGTCAGGCCGGGTCGGCGACCGGCGTCACAGCTAGAGCCACGAAGACGTGTGACGCGATGTCCTCGGGCAGCGAGACCCCGGTCGCCTCATCGGCTCCGGCAAGCGCAGCGATGACCCGGTTGCCCTCGCGACGCACCACTGCGAGCTGACCGGGCAGGAGTCCAGCAGCGGTGATCAAACTCAGCGCCTCGCGGTCGACCTGGGCGGGCTCACCGATACGCCGCACGGTCACGGTGGTCGGCTGGGCCACGGCGATCTCGCTCAACGTCGACAAACCGAGGCGGAAGTCCTCGCCCAGCGCCTCACCGAACTCGTCAAGGCCTGGGATCGGGTTGCCGTAGGGCGACTCTGCGTGGTCGGCCAGAAGCGCGAGGATCTTGACCTCGACGCGGTCGGACATGACGTGCTCCCACCGGCAGGCTTCGTCGTGGACGAACTCCCACTCGAGACCGATGACGTCGACAAGGAGGCGCTCGGCGATGCGGTGCTTGCGCATGACCCGCGTGGCGAGCCGGCGTCCCTCCTCGGAGAGTTCGATGTGCCGATCCCCAGCGACGGCCAGCAGCCCGTCGCGCTCCATGCGTGCCACGGTCTGGGAGACGGTCGGACCCGAGTGGCCGAGCCGCTCGGCGATGCGGGCTCGCAGGGGGGTGATGCCCTCTTCTTCCAGTTCGAAGACGGTGCGGAGGTACATCTCCGTGGTGTCGATGAGGTCAGTCACAGGCCCAGTCTCTCATCAGGCTCATACACGGCGGAGCGCTGCGCAGCGCGGATCGATCTCACGAAGTGAGAAGTCGACGGTCGCCGTCACGCCCGTCACCCTGACACGTAGGTTGAGCACGTGCATCTGTTGATCCCAGGGCGATACAACGGCCCACCGACCTCGGGCAACGGAGGTTGGGTGAGTGGACTCGTCGCGAGCCATACGCCGGTGTCGACCCAACTCCCAGCAGTGTCCGTGCGGCTGCACCTGCCCCCGCCGCTCGATCGCGAACTCACCCTCGAGACAGCCGAACTCACGACACTGCGCGATGGTGACGCCGTGGTCGCGAGCGCCCGATCCGCACCGACGCCCGCCGGTGAGAGGCCGCAGACACCGACCCTCGAGGAGGCGCGCGACGCCATGACACGCGCCATCACGGCGGCGCAGCACCCCTTCCCCACCTGCTACGGCTGCGGGCCGCTCCATCCGAGCGGGCTGCGCCTGGCTGCTGGATCCGTCGACGGCGACAGCAATCGGTATGCCGCTGTCTGGACACCGCGCGAGGCTGCCGCTCCGGAGGTGTGGGCTGCGCTCGACTGCCCAGGCGGCAAGGCGGCTGGTTTCCCGACGACGCTGATGGTGCTGGGGACGATGACCGCACAGGTCTTCTCACCCCCTGTCGTCAGGGAAGAGCACATCGTGTTGTCATGGTCGCGAGGCGACGACGGCCGCAAGCGTCATGCGGCGTCCGCACTGTTCACGGCCGACGGGCAGTTGTTGGCCCGGGCAGACCAGACCTGGATCGCCATCGATCAGCCCGCTTGACACACCACACCGCGTGGAGGCGTGCACAATGTTGCTGCCTGACACCGGAAGAACCGAGATGAGGGAACCTGTGACGCCGAAGTCCCAGACCGACCAGTCCGCCGCCCCGGCTGCGGCCGCACCTGCCACAGCCGACCCCGACTTCAGGCCCGGCCTCGAGGGCGTCATCGCCTTTGAGTCGACCATCGCGGAGCCGGACAAGGAAGGCGGCGCGCTGCGCTATCGCGGCGTCGACATCAAGGACCTCGTCGGGCGGGTGAGCTTCGGGCAGGTCTGGGGCCTGCTCGTGGACAACGAGTTCGACCCGGGCCTGCCGCCGGCCGAGCCGTTCCCACTCCCGGTGCACAGCGGCGACATCCGGGTCGACGTCCAGTCCTCCCTGGCCCAGCTCGCACCGGTGTGGGGCTTCAAGCCGCTCCTCGACATCGACGCTGCCGAGGCCCGTGACAACTTGGCTCGTGCCTCGGTCATGGCTCTGTCGTTCATCGGCCAGTCCGCCCACGGCCAGACCTCGCCGATGGTGCCGCAGTCGCGGGTCGACGAGGGCAAGACCATCGTCGAACGCTTCATGATCCGGTGGCGCGGCGAGCCCGACCCCAAGCATGTCGAGGCCATTGACGCCTACTTCATCTCGGCCGCGGAGCACGGGATGAACGCCTCGACCTTCACTGCCCGCGTCATCGCCTCGACCGGCGCCGATGTGGCGGCCTGCATGTCCGGTGCCATCGGCGCCCTGTCCGGCCCCCTCCACGGTGGTGCTCCTTCCCGTGCCCAGCACATGATCGAGGGCGTCGAACGCACCGGTGACGCGACGGCCTACGTCAAGGATGTTCTCGACCGAGGCGAGCGCCTCATGGGCTTCGGCCACCGGGTCTATCGCGCCTATGACCCTCGCGCGGCCGTCCTGCGCGACACCTGCAAGCGCCTCGGCGCCCCTCGCTATGAGGTCGCCGTCGAGCTGGAGAAGGCCGCCATCGCAGCCCTCGCCGACCGCCATCCCGATCGGGTCATGGAGACCAATGTCGACTACTGGGCCGCAGTGCTCCTGGACTTCGCCAAGGTCCCCGGGGACATGATGACGCCGCTGTTCGTCGCCGCCCGCACCGCTGGCTGGGCCGCGCACATCCTCGAGCAGAAGCAGACCGGGCGCCTCATCCGTCCGAGCTCTCGCTACATCGGCGAGGCAACCCGCAGCCTGGAGTCGGTCAAGGGTTATCGCGCGAGCTGAACCCGCAAACGCACTGAGCGGCACGGCATACACCATTCTGTGTATGCCGTGCCGCTCGCCTTTCTGAGCGACCCGTCACCACGTCCGGTGGGTGAACTCACACCGGAAGCACTCCGGGAGTGCGGGAGACTGGGCGGGTGACTGACGCTGCGATCACCATCCCCCAAGCCCTCCTTCCCGCTGACGGCCGCTTCGGCTCCGGACCCTCCAAGGTCCGCCCCGAGCAGGTCGAATTCCTCGCCTCCCTCGGCTCCACCGTGCTCGGCACCTCCCACCGCCAGGCCCCCGTCAAGAACCTCGTGAAGTCGGTGCGCTCCGGCCTCGCCGACCTGTTCTCGGTCCCCGAGGGCTACGAGGTCATCCTCGGCAACGGAGGTGCGACCGCGTTCTGGGACATCGCCGCGTTCGGCCTCGTCCGCGAGCGCGCCCAGCACCTCGCCTTCGGTGAGTTCTCGAGCAAGTTCGGTGCGGTGACCGCCAACGCGCCGTTCCTCGGCGAGTCCTCGATCATCAAGAGCGACCCGGGCACCCGCCCGAATGCGGTCGCCGAGGAGGGCATCGACGTCTACGCCTGGGCCCACAACGAGACCAGCACTGGCGTCATGACCGACGTGCGCCGTGTCGAGGGGGCCGCTGACGACGCTCTCGTCCTCATCGACGCCACCTCCGGTGCCGGCGGCCTCCCCGTCGATGTCGCTGAGACCGACGTCTACTACTTCGGTCCGCAGAAGTGCTTCGCGTCCGACGGTGGTCTCTGGCTCGCCCTCTTCTCTCCCGCGGCTCTTGCTCGCGTCGACGAGATCACGGCATCTGGCCGCTGGGTCCCCGACTTCTTCAGCCTCCCGACGGCCATCGACAACAGCCGCAAGGACCAGACCTACAACACCCCGGCCATCGGCACGCTCGCGCTGCTCGGCAACCAGGTGCAGTGGCTCAACGGCCAGGGCGGCCTTGACTGGGCCACCGCTCGCACGGCTGACTCGTCGGGTCGGCTCCATGCGTGGGCCGAGTCGGTCGACTACGCCTCGCTGTTCGTCGCTGAC
>JBDSIV010000150.1:0-6576 GCA_039917755.1 Knoellia sp.
GTGGCCGCGGCTCTGGTGTCGGTCGTGGCTGACGCGCCAGCTCAACTCATCGGGTGGATCGGCGCATTGCCTACCCTGGCGATTGCGCGCACGGCACGGGTGATGGCCGACGTCCCCGGCGGCACCATGCCGTGGCCCGACGGCGGGCGAGGGGCGATGCTGCTCGCGCTGCTGACGATCCTGCTGTTGGCAACCGGTCGGTGGTTGGGGCGCTTCGCCGTCGCCAAACCGATGGTCGCGCTACTCGTCATCGCGCTCACGGCTGCGATGGCACTACCGACACGGGTGGTGACCTGGCCACCGGACGGGTGGCGCATCGTGTTCTGTGATGTCGGGCAGGGGGACGCGGCGGTCATCCGGACGGGGGCGGGCCGGGCTCTGGTCGTGGATGCCGGACCGGAGCCGTCGGCGGTCGATGGGTGCTTGGACTCGCTCGGCATCACCGCCATCGACGCAGTGGTGCTGACCCACTTCCACGCCGACCACGTCGACGGCTTGCCCGGCGTCCTCGGGGGTCGGGCCGTCGGGCAGGTGCTTGTCTCACCCATTGCAGAGCCGAGCTATCAGGTCGGTGAAGTCACGAAGTGGACGCGAGCACGCGGCATACCCGTTTCTGCACTGGCGGCCGGTGACTTGCTCGCGTTCGGGGACGCGAGCGCGGAGGTGTGGGCGCCGGTTCGCCGCATCGCCGCTGGGTCGGTGCCCAACAACGGGAGTGTGGTCCTTGCCGTGCACGTGGGTGAGGTGGACGTGCTGATGCTCGGGGATGTGGAGCGGGAAGCGGCACACGACCTTGTGCTACGGCTGCGTCGAGACGCTGGGATGGCCTCTGCCGCAACGCAGTTCGACGTCGTCAAAACACCGCACCACGGCAGCGCGAACCTCGATCCGACGCTCATGTCTGCGGTGCGCGCCCCGGTGGCGGTGATCAGTGTGGGCGAGGACAACGACTACGGGCACCCCACGGCGGCGCATCTGACGATGTTGCGCATGGACGGGTATGCCGCCTATCGCACCGACCAGCGCGGGCACATCGCCATCGTCGAACGGGGAGATCGACTCGAGGTGGTCACGGCCAAATGACGGAACTCAGCGGGCGAGAGACCTGCGGCGTGTCTTGGCGTTGGTGGCCTTGGCGCTGTCGACGAGGGCGTCGAGAGTGGCCTTGACCGCGGGGACGCGTTGCAGGTCAGGGGTGGTGACCGCGACGATGTGCCGCCGTGAGGCCGGTGTCATGGGCAGGGCGACGACGTCCTCATGGTGGACGGTTTTGAGGATGAGGTCAGGGATGACGGCGACTCCAAGGCCCTCGGCGATCAGACCCATGACCGCGACGTAGTCCTCGGTCTCGTAGGCGATGTTCGGGACGTAGCCAGCGGTGCTCGCGAGCTGCAGCAGGTGGCCGCGGCAGCGGGGACAGCCAGCGATCCAGGTCTCGTCCTTGAGGGCCGCCATGTCGACGTTCTTGGAGCGGGCGAGCTCGTGCGTCTTGGGGACCGCGAGCAGGACCTCATCGTCCAGCAGGGGGGTGGTGACGAAGGCTTCGAGGTCCTCCTCGCCGCGGCCGAGGTCGGTGCCCTCATAGACGAACGCCACCGCGAGGTCGCACTCACCGGCTCTCAGGGCGGCCAGGGATTCGCGCGGCTCGCCCTCGCTGAACGTGATCGAGACGCCGGGGTGGTCGGCCTTGACCTTGGCCAGGGCCTTGGGGACAAGGGTGGCCGACGCACTGGGGAAGGCCATGAGGCGCACGCGCCCTGAGCGCAGGCCGGCAATGGCGGCGACCTCCTCCTCGGCGGCGTCGAGGGCCAAGAGGACGGGACCGGCGTGGCGGGCGAGCACCTGACCGGCTTCGGTGAGGCGTACGCTGCGGCCGATGCGCTCGACGAGCGTGGTGCCGGTGCGAGTCTCGAGGCGGCGCACCATCTGCGAGATGGCGGGCTGGGAGTAGCCCAAGGAGAGCGCCGCCGCGGTGAAGCTGCCTTCATCGGCGATGGCGCGCATGACTCGGAGGCCGGCTGCATCGATCATAGATCGATCCTATAACGCTCAGTTATCAAAGCTCCAGCCCTCGTCACAAAACGTGATGGTGGGTGGGCTGGTGGGTGGGCTTGTATCTGTTGGGGAATGGGCGCCTCCTTCTCTACATGAACACCATGACCCGTCGGCGGACCGCCCGCCGCAGCCACCACCCGGACGTCAGCTGTGACGCCCTCGGGCGCTGGCACTGGAAATGCCAGTGCGGCGCTGGCGCCCATGCCGGCGGGTCGGTCGTGGATTGGCGCTGGATGGTGACCGGAGCCTTGGTTCACCAGAACGCCTGCCCCGGCGAGTGATGCCGGTCCAAAGACCATCGTGACCTCGTGGACGAAAGTGTGCCGGGTGACTCGTGGCGCTCATGCCCTCGGTGCTCGAACGAGGGTCAGGGCAATGACGCCGAACGCCACAGCGTTGAGGCCCCAGCCGATGAGGTCGAGCGTCGGGCTGCCGAGGATGACCAGGGCAATGAAGTGCAGTGGCTGGCAGACCGTAAGGGCGATTCCGGCCGACAGCGGGATCGCCCGAGTCCGGATCGCGGCGATCCCGAGGAGGACGGTGCCGAGGACGTGGCCAACCACGAAGATCCCGATGGCGAGGTCGGCCACAGGGTGCAGACCCATCAAGAAGGTGCCGATCGTCGCGGTCTCGATGCTCGACCGGACGCCACGGAGCAGGATCGCGTCACCGACGACCAGCCAGGGGAGGCACAGGTAGGCCGGGACGAGCAGGAACTCGGCCACCGTGGTGAGGCGGGGAGCGCCTGCGGCAAAGGGTCGTGAAGCCAGAACGGCCGCCACGGGCAAGGTGAGCGACGCGAGGAAGCCGAGCCAGATGACGGCGTTCATGGTGCCTTGATGGGCCGTCACGTCCCGGACGATGTCAGCGGTTTCGGAGCTCTGGTAGTACGGGAGGACGAACCGCAGGGTACCGACGAACGCTGGCGCGAGGGGCAGGATGAGCAGGATGCCGAGGCGGGCGGCCGGGCTGTGACGGTGTGGCCTGGTCACGCTGCTCGACGGTGATGGTGAGGGCGACGTGGACATCGCCGAAGACGTGGACGTGGACATGGGAACCTCCGGGTGGTGGATGAGCGGACACCTCCACGGTCGGCCCGGGCGGGTTCCCTCGTCTGCATCGCGCGATCACGCACCTCGGGAACACATTCCCGAGGTGCGGGAACCCCGGCGCGAGCACACTGGGTCCATGACCAGGTCCCTGCCGTGGGCCGTACCCTCGCCGGCCGCCCCGCCAGGCGCATCGCTGTCGCCAGCGGCATCGCTGTCGCCAGCGCCGACGACGGCTCTGCCGCGTCACCGAGCCCTCGCCGCCACGATGGCAACGCTGACCGTCGTGGGCACGCTGTCCGCGGCGTCACTGACCTATGGGGCCGGAATGTCGTGGGCCGATGCCTTCAGCGCATTCATCGTCACGAACGGCCTGATGGGGCTGACCTTCGGGCTGTGTGGCGCGCTGATCGTGTGGCACCGGCCCCGGCACGTGATCGGCTGGCTCTTCGTCGGCGACGGTCTGGGGCACCTGCTCAGCGCCGTCGCCGCTCCGCTCAGCGCCGTGATGCACACCGCAGGCACCCCGCAGTGGTCGGTGCGGCTCGTCGAGACGGTGTTCACGTACGCCTGGCCCTGGTCGATCGCGTTGTTCCTGCCGCTCGCGTTGCTGCTCTTTCCCGACGGTCGTCCGGTCTCGCCGCGGTGGCGCCCGATGGTGGCGATCGTCGCGGCGACGGCACCCTTGTTCGTTATCGCGATGGGGGCGTCACCGGGGACCATCGCCGCCGGACTGCCCGAGGCCTACCTCACGTTGCCGTCCTATGACCGGTGGGGCTGGCTGTGGACCCTGGCCGAGGTCCGCACCACCGCAGCCCTCTCTCTCGGGGTGGCGGCCCTGGTGGTCCGCTATCGCCGGGCCGACGACACCGGCCGGCGTCAGTTGCTGTGGCTCCTGCTTGCCGCGCTTGTCGTGCTCGTCATCGTCGTGCCCTGGTCCTACGTCGCAGGGACGCCGATCGGGGTCCTGCTCGCCATCCCACTCATCCCCATAGCCCTCACGGTGGCCATCGTGCGACATCAGGTGCTGGACATCCGCCTGGTGCTCTCACGAGCCGTCGCCTGGGCCGGTCTCACGCTGCTGGCGGTTGTGCTCTATGTCCTCGTCACCGCAGTCCTGGCTGATCTGGCCGTCGAGGCGACCGGTCGCGCCGGCATCTCGGCGGTCGTGGTGGCCCTGGCTCTCGCGCCGATTCTCCCATGGTTGCAGGCGGTCGTGGACCGCGTGATCTATGGCGACCGCCGAGAGCCCGGCCGGGTCGTTTCCCGAGTGGGGGCACGATTGGCCGTCGGCCCCGATCCGCTTACCGACGTCGCCGGCTCCATTCGTGAGGCACTGCGGCTACCCTTCGTTGCCGTCTCGACGGGAGGTGTGATCGTGGCGGAGTCGGGGACCCCCAGCCCCTTGGTCGTGCACCTGCCCCTGGCATATGCCGGTCAGGCCGTCGGCACTCTCGACGTCTCGCCTCGTGCCGGGGAGCGTGAGCTGGCGGGGCGAGACCGGCAGGCCCTCGAGGTGGTGGCGGTCATCGTCGCCGTCGCCGTTCGGGCCGTGGACCTCACCGCCAACCTGCAGGCGTCACGGGAGCGCATCGTGATCGCGCGAGAGGAGGAGCGACGTCGACTTCGACGCGACCTGCACGACGGAATCGGGCCAGCCCTCACCGGGATGTCACTGGTCGCCGACGCCGCCGAGAACCTTCTGTCCGGTGACCACGTCGAGGTGAGCGAGCTCATCCACTCCCTGCGTCGCGACACTCGAGCGACCTTGTCCGAGCTGCGGCGGGTGGTGGACGCCTTGCGCCCTGCGGCTCTCGACCAGCTCGGCCTGGTCGATGCCCTCAGCCAGCACGCTTCCTTGCTCACCAGGCAGTCTGACGGCGGCGTGCTCGATGTGCGGTTGAGTGCGCCCCCGGACCTGCCAGAGCTGCCGGCGGCGGTGGAGGTCGCGGCGTACCGCATCGGAGTGGAGGCCTTGACCAACGTCGTGCGCCACTCCTCTGCAGGACGAGCTCGATTGACCCTCACGTGCTCGGACACGCTGGTGATCGAGGTCGTCGACGACGGGACGACGTCCGAACCCTGGAAACCGGGCGTGGGCCTGCAGTCCATGTGCGACAGGGCAACCGAGCTGGGTGGCTCGTTCGACGCGGGACCGGGACCGCACGGTGGCACCGTGCGGGTCTCCCTTCCGGTGCCGTCCCCGTGACGGCCATCCGGGTCGTCGTGGCCGACGACCACCCCATCGTGCGGGCGGGGCTCAGTGCACTCATCTCCTCGATCGCGGACCTTGAGCTGGTCGGTGTCGCAGCGGACGGGAAAGAGGCGGTGCGTCAGGTGGTCCTGACCAAACCGAACGTCGCGCTGTTCGACCTCGACATGCCAGAGCTCAACGGGTATGCCGCGACTCGCGAAGTCGTGCGTGTCTCGCCCCAAACGGCAATCCTGGTCCTCACCATGTCTGCCGACGATGACGCGGTGTTTGCCGCGGTGCGTGCCGGCGCTCGCGGCTACCTCGTCAAGGGCGCCGAACAGGAGGACATCCTGCGAGCCATCCGGGGCGTTGCAGCAGGTGAGGTCGTGTTCGGACCCGGGGTGGCCGAGCGGGTGCTGGCGTTCCTCACCTCGCCCCCGCAGGACCACGACGTGTCGTTCCCGGAACTGACCCCACGGGAACGGCAGATCCTCGACCACATCGCCGCGGGTCGCACGAATGCCGAGATCGGCCACGCCCTCGGCTTTGCCGCCAAGACCATCGCGAACAACGTCTCCCGCATCTTCGCCAAGCTCCAGGTCGCCGATCGGACCCAGGCGATGATCAGGGCGCGCGACGCCGGGCTCGGCCGCGGCCCGAGCCATGCGTGACCTTGTGGACGAGAGCGGTCGGGGAGCAACGCCTACGATGGCGGGGTGAGTCGTGAGGTGGCTGGGTGAGCACGGATGTTGCCGTCGGTGAAGTTGCGGCGCTGCTGCGCGACCGTGGGCCAGCGCTCGTCCTCACCGGTGCCGGGATCTCCACGGAGAGCGGCATCCCCGACTATCGAGGTCCTGATGGCAACCGTCGGGTCACCCCCATGTCGCACCAAGAGTTCACGTCGACCAGTGCCGCCCGACAGCGCTATTGGGCTCGCAGCTTCATCGGCTGGCAGCGATTCTCTGTGGCCGAACCCAACGCCGGGCATCGCGCGGTGGCTGAATTGCAGCGGACCGGCGCCTTCGGCCCGGTCATCACCCAGAACGTCGACGGGCTCCACCAGAACGCAGGGACCCGTGACGTCATCGAACTCCACGGCACCCTGTCCGAGGTCGTCTGCCTCACCTGCGAGGAGCGCGTGGACCGCGAACTCGTCCAGGCCCACATGCATGACGCCAACCCCGAATTCGCTTCCCGTGCATTGGGGCTCGCCGGCGACGGCTCCCAGGTGAGCAGTCAGATCCGTCCGGACGGTGACATCGTCATCGCCGACGATGC
>JBDSIV010000151.1:0-11860 GCA_039917755.1 Knoellia sp.
ACCAACGCCATCAGCGGCATCATCATCGTCGGCGGCCTGCTCCAGATCGACTCCGACGACCTCGTCGTCAAGTCCCTCGCGTTCCTCGCGATCCTCGTCGCCAGCATCAACATCTTCGGAGGCTTCGCTGTGACCGGCCGCATGCTCGAGATGTTCCGGAAGGACTGAGGCGACGATGACAACCAACGTGGTCGCAGCGGCATACATCGTCTCTGCCGTGCTCTTTGTCCTCTCCCTCGCGGGGCTCGCCAAACACGAGAGTGCCAAGGAGGGCAACGCTTTTGGTGTCACCGGCATGATCATCGCTCTCGGCGCCACCGTGTGGCTCGTCCTGTCGCGTTCGCCGCACGCCTTGTCGACGCTGCTCCTCATCGCCCTGGCGATGGTGATCGGCGCGGCCATCGGTCTGTGGCGGGCGCGCAGCGTCGCGATGACCCAGATGCCCGAACTCGTCGCGATGCTGCACACCTTTGTCGGCCTTGCCGCCGTGCTCGTCGGCATCAACTCGCACCTCACCGTGGGCGAGGCATCCGACACGATCCACAGCGTCGAGGTCTTCCTCGGTGTCTTCATCGGTGCAGTGACGCTGACCGGTTCGGTGGTGGCGTTCCTCAAGCTTTCTGAGCGGATGAAGTCCACCCCCCTGATGCTGCCGGCGCGACACTGGCTCAACCTCGCCGCCCTCATCGTGTCGGCGTTGCTGTTGGGCTGGTTCATCCAGTCACACTCGCTCGTGCCGCTGTTGCTCATGACCGCGATCGCGCTGGTCTTCGGCTGGCATCTCGTCGCCTCCATCGGTGGCGGTGACATGCCGGTCGTGGTGTCGATGCTCAACTCGTACTCCGGATGGGCAGCCGCTGCCGCCGGCTTCATGCTGGGCAACGACCTGCTCATCGTCACGGGTGCCCTCGTGGGTTCATCCGGTGCGATCCTCAGCTACATCATGTGCAAGGCGATGAACCGCTCGTTCGTGTCGGTCATCGCCGGCGGGTTCGGGCAGACCGTCGTGGTCGGCGAGGACAAGGACTACGGCGAGCACCGCGAGATCACCGCCGACGGCGTTGCCGATCTGCTGCGCGACGCGTCATCGGTCGTCATCACTCCGGGCTATGGCATGGCCGTCGCTCAAGCGCAGTATCCCGTTGCCGAGCTCACGAAACGCTTGCGGGACAGAGGCGTTGAGGTGCGGTTCGGCATTCACCCCGTTGCTGGTCGACTGCCCGGACACATGAATGTGCTGCTGGCCGAAGCCAAGGTGCCCTATGACATCGTGCTCGAGATGGACGAGATCAACGAGGACTTCCCCTCGACCGACGTCGTGCTCGTGATCGGTGCCAACGACACGGTCAACCCGGCCGCGGCCGAGGACCCGACCTCGCCCATCGCAGGGATGCCGGTGCTGGAGGTCTGGAACGCGCGCCATGTCATCGTGTTCAAGCGGTCCATGGCGACGGGGTATGCCGGTGTGCAGAACCCGTTGTTCTTCCGTGAGAACTCGCAGATGTTGTTCGGGGACGCGAAGGACCGCGTCACCGACATCCTCACTGCCCTCTAGCCCCAACTTTTGCTCCCCATGAGGCTTTCTGGAGGGTCCGGAGGGTGATTCGGCCTCCGGACCCCACAGAAACCCTCCGGTCGCTTTCGGACCTGCCGGTATGCCGCCCGCTCGCCTGACGCTCAGGCTGCCGCGAGCGCTGAGCGCACCTTCGCAGCAGCTGCTCCGGGTCGTTCGAGATCTGCCCAGGTGAGGCGCACGACGACATAGCCGAGCCGTCGCAGCGCATCTTCCCGCTTCTTCTCCGCCCACAGCACGGCGGGATCGCCGGAGTCGTACTTCATCCGACCGTCGAACTCCACGATCACATTGGTCCCTCGGACGATGAAGTCGACTCTCCCGACGAGGTGACCCGTGGCGTCGCGAATCTCGATCTGGGCGTCGAGGATCAAACCCGACATGGTGAGCACCACCGCGCAGCGTGACTCACCGACCGACTCCCGAAGGCCGTCGGCGAAGGCCACCATCGCCCTGGCCCGGCTGCCATGGCGGAACGGCGCGAGGACGTCGGCTGCCGCGCGCAGGGCCTCGGGCGTGACCAGCCCGCAGTGAAGGGCCCGGTCCGCGCTCACCACCCCCTGCACGATTCCGTGGTCGACGGCATGCTGGGCCAGCGCATGGCTGAGCTCGACCGCCGACCCCAGCGCTGTTGTCGTGACGGGCTGTCCCCTCCATCGACGAACCCGGAACACACCGCGGCTCACGGTGCGGTCGATTGGTCGGAGCACGCTGATCCGTGAGAGGTCGACACCCCACACGCTGACGTCCTGCGCAATGAGGGCTGACGTGCTGGTGAGCGAGGCGTCATCCCACAGGAGGGACGCGCCGAAGGCAAGGACCTTGTGCCACTGCTCGGGTGAGGTGGGATCGACAAGTGAGGACACGGCATACAGGCCGTGGGACGGATGCATCACCGTCCGGGAACGGACCGCTTCCATGAGCGCATGCGGCGACATGCCGACGTGATGCGCCTGAGGGGTGGTGAAGAGCCCATGCTGTGTCTGCGCGAGTTCAATGAGGGCTGGCTCGAGCTGTGTCGTCATGAGGTGCAGCGTCACCTCGGCGGGGCATCGCACGCCAGAGGCCGGTGACGATCTGTGGATGACTCACGTGCCCAAGGAGGGGCTGGGGATAACCCCGGAGGCCGGGCACCGACGTGCCGGGCGCCGTCAGCAGAATCCACCGGAGGAAAAGTGAAGGGTCCGGAGGGCGAATCGGCCTCCGGACCCTTCACTTTCGCCCATGGGGAGCAAAAGTTGGGACGGGTCAGGGGGCGGGGGTCTTGGGGACCTCGACGATGTCATGTGCTCCGACGGCGAGGCGCGAGCGCTTGTAGCCGTAGACGAAGTAGATCCCGAAGCCCAGCGCCATCCAGATGATGAAGCGGATCCACGTCTCCAGGGGCAGGGTCAGCATGAGATAGGTGCAGATGGCGGCGGACAGCCAGGGCAGCCATGGGGAGAACGGCACCCTGAACGGCCGGTGGAAGTCGGGGCGGCGTCGGCGCAGGATCGGCACGGCGAGGGACACGAGCAGGAAGGCCGTGAGCGTGCCGATGTTGATCATGTATTCGAGCTTGCCGATCGGCGTCAGTGCCGCGACCAGGGCGACGATGGCGCCGATGCCGACCGTGATCTTGACCGGGGTCCCCGTGCGCGCGTTGGTCTTGCCCAGGCTGGCCGGCAGGAGCCAGTCACGTGACATGGCAAAGACCACGCGCGTGGCACCGATGAGCAGTGTCATGACGACGGTGGTCAGACCCGCCACGGCACCGGCGGAGATGAGGGTGGCATATCCGGGCTTGCCCACGTCCTCGAAGACCTTGGCCAAGGAGGCCTCGGACGAGAGCTGGTCGTAGCGGACCATGCCCGTCATGACGATGGCGACGGCGCAATAGAGGATGGTGCAGATCACCAGGGAGCCGATGATGCCCTTGGGCAGGTCCTTGGCGGGGTTGCGCGCTTCCTCGGCGGTCGTCGCGACGACGTCGAAACCGATGTAGGCGAAGAATACGAGGGAAGCGCCCGCGAGGATGCCGCCGATACCGAACGCCGACGGGGAGAGCCCGAACAACGTCTGGATGAGCGGTGCCTGCAGTGTCGACGAGGCGCCTTCGGTTGGCACTGCGGCGGGGATGAAGGGGGAGTAGTTGGCGGTCTTGATGAACCCGATGCCCGCGAAGATGACGAACAACACGATGAAAATCTTGAGCGCCACAAGCGCCATGTTGACCCGCATTGACTCCTGAATGCCGATGGTCACGAGGAGGGTGAGCACCGCGACGAGAAGGAAGGCCGGCATGTCGAAGTGCGAGCCATAGGCG
The DNA here is from genome assembly GCA_039917755.1 of Knoellia sp. Classification (GTDB taxonomy): domain Bacteria; phylum Actinomycetota; class Actinomycetes; order Actinomycetales; family Dermatophilaceae; genus Knoellia. Next base: position 3,879 of record JBDSIV010000151.1, read on the forward strand.
ATGGCCTCCGGGATGGTGACCCCGAGGCGGTCCAGCAGCACGCCAAGGTAGGCCGACCACCCTTGTGCGACCACAGCCGCGCCGAGCATGAGTTCGAGCAGGAGGTCCCACCCGATGATCCAGGCGACGAGCTCACCGAGTGTGGCGTAGGAGAAGGTGTAGGCCGACCCGGAAACTGGTATGGCAGAGGCGAATTCGGCATAGCACAGGGCCGCCAGTCCACAACAGAGTGCAGCCACGAGGAACGACAGGAGGATGGCTGGTCCAGCGAGAGTGTGGGCTGCGCGTCCGGCCACGGTGAAGATTCCGGCGCCGATGACCACGCCAACACCGAAGACGGTGAGGTCGAGCGCGGAGAGGCGTTTCTTGAGCTGGTACTCGGGTTCATCACCCTCGGCGAGCGATTGCTCGATCGTCTTCGTCCTCCACACGCTCATCGCGAATCCCTTCGTCGGGGTCGGCCTGGTTGTCCCGGTCGGCCGTTGCGCCCTGCTGGCCTTGACCTTATGACGGGAATCTCCCCCGTGTCCTCCAAGCGGGTGTCCCGAACGAGGTCCGAACTTCGATAGAGCGTCTCGTGGGGTGGCGTCCGGTCGGTGCGTTCCTGCACCGGATTGCGTATGCCGTCCGCTCGCGTCGCGTGGCCCTCGCCCCGCAGGTAGCCGCGCCATCCCTGGAAGTCCTCCGCGCTGTCCCGCCCTCCTTCGTCATAGGTGTCCTGGACGGCCCGGCGATCGTGAGGTTCGAAGGGGCCGTGATCATCACCCCACCCGTCATCACCTCGGCCGTCGTCGCCGTCGTCGCCGTCATCCTCTGTCCAGCCATCATCGGGATCGCGTGGCGCGTCGGAACCGAAGAGCTCGGTGCAGATGGCGCGGTAGTGCCGTTGGGCGTGGGGGACGTACTCGATGTGGGAGAGCGCCTGATCCTGGCCGGCGGACTCGAGCAGGAACGCGCCGTAGCCGACGATGCGTCCCATCACCGACCGGTCAAAGGTCATGTCAGTGACCTTGGTGAGCGGCATCATCGCGACCTTGCGGCGGATGAACCCGTAGAAGAGGAGGAAGCGCTTGTCGGTGGCGATGAACCAGTCGTGACGCCAGTTCAGGAAGCGCCACAGGAGATACACACCCCCGGTTAGCGCGGCATACCAAAAGAAGTTGGCGACGGCCGCGCCCGAGCGGGTGTGGGGTGCCTCGGCTTCGACGAAGGTGGCGACGAAGAGCAGGCCGACACAGGCCGCGGCGGGCCGGACCTGCGAGAACCAGTGCTGCCGAACGACTGCGACGACGCGCTCGCCGGGGACCAGGTAGCGCTCCAGCTCGCGGTCGAGGCGCCCGGCCGCCAAGGTCAGCGCCGGGCGATCAAGGAGTCGAAGAACCGACCGATGTTCCTGACGCCGTTGGCAATGACGTCCCAGGCGCTGCCGAAGATGTTCGCGGCGTCACTGGGCGACGTGAAGATGGCATAGAGCAGGAAGATCACGACTAGCCACATGACGATCTTCTTGACCGGGGGCATGACACGTCCGCTCTCGCTTGAAGGGTTCGCGCGGGCCGGCGCGAGGGAATCACAGTGCAGCAATCATGATGGCGGATGTGACTGGTGTGACTCGTGAGGTTAGTCGGCGTGTCGGTCCGCAGTCAGCGGACCGCGGTCACCCGGCATCGGTCACGCGAGGGCTCACCCCAGGGCCGTATTCAGTCAGACGACGCCGTAGAGCCGATCGCCAGCATCGCCCAGCCCGGGCACGATGTAGCCGACCTCGTTGAGCTTCTCGTCGATCGACCCGGTGACCAGCGACACGGGCACGCCCGCGTTGGCGAGGGCCTTCTCCATCGCGGCGATGCCCTCAGGTGCGGCCAGCAACGTGACGGCGGTGATGTCGTCGGCGCCGCGCTCGAGCAGGAACCGGATGGCGTCGATCATCGAGCCACCGGTCGCGAGCATCGGGTCGAGGACATAGACCTGGCGCCCCGAGAGGTCGTCGGGCAGACGGTTTGCATAGGTGATGGCCTCGAGCGTCTCCTCGTTGCGCTGCATGCCAAGGAACCCGACCTCAGCGCTCGGCAGGAGGCGCACCATGCCCTCGAGCATGCCGAGCCCGGCACGCAGAATTGGCACGATGAGCGGCTTGGGATTGGACAGCTTGATGCCCATCGTCGCGGCCACGGGGGTCTCGATCTCGATCGGCTCGACCCGCACCTCACGCGTCGCCTCGTAGGCAAGCAGGGTCATGAGCTCCTCGGCCAACCGACGGAACGTGGGGGAGTCCGTCCGCTTGTCTCGCAGGTAGGTCAGCTTGTGGGCGATGAGCGGGTGGTCGGCAACATGAACACGCATGAGTGAAACCTAGCGTGTGCGGCCGCTCTGGTGAGGTCGATGCCGACCCGGCCAAGGGATCGAAGGCCCGTCGCACATGCGGGAGAATGGAGTGGTGACTCGCTCCCAACCTGCATCTGCCCCTGTTCGTGAGGAGTATGCCGGTGCGATGCGTCGCGCCCTCGAGCTTGCCTCTCGGGCGGGGAGCGCAGGGGACGTGCCGGTGGGCGCCGTGGTGCTCGACCCGGACGGCTCCGTCATCGGTGAGGGCTGGAACCTGCGCGAGGTCGATGCCGATCCCACAGCGCACGCCGAGATCGTGGCACTCAGGGCGGCGGCACGGCATACGGGCTCGTGGCGTCTCGAGAACTGCACGCTCGTCGTGACTCTGGAACCCTGCCCAATGTGCGCCGGCGCCGCGATGCTCGCGCGCATCTCCCGCATCGTCCTGGGCGCTTGGGATCCGAAGCTCGGCGCGACGGGATCGGTCTGGGATGTGGTACGGGACCGGCGTGCCACGCATCGCATCGAAGTCGTCGGTGGAGTCCTTGCAGATGAGGCGTCGCAGCTGTTGCTCGACTTCTTTGAGGATCGCCGATGATCGAGTTTCTCGCGTCGCTGCTCGACCAGGATCCGTGGGTCATCCTCACGGTGGCCGGCCTGGTGGTCTTCGTCGAGTGCGCCCTCATCGTCGGCATGGTGATGCCCGGCGAGACCGTTGCGGTTCTGGCAGGTGCCGCCGCAGTGCTGGGCCGCACGTCCCTCGTGTCGGTGCTCGTCGTCGTCCTCGTCGCTGCGGTGATCGGAGACAACGTCGGGTATGCCGTGGGGCGTCGCGTCGGACCTCGGCTGCACCGCCGCGTGTCGAACCCGGCGCGCCGCAAGAGGTTGGCGAAGGCTGAGGCGCGGCTTCGGATCCGGGGTGGGCCGGCGGTCTTCCTCGGACGGTGGACGCCCTTTGTCCGATCCTTGATGCCATCTCTGGCAGGCATCTCGCGTATGCCGTATGCCACGTTTGTTGCGTGGGATCTGTTGGGTGCCGGGTCATGGGCGATCACGAGTGTCACGGCGGGTTTTGTCGCCGGCAAGTCCTATGAGCAGGTCGTGGCGTGGTTCGGTGCGGTGGGGGCGTTCCTGCTCGGCCTCGTCGTGGTTGGGGTGGTCGTGGCCTATCTGTGGCGGCGCAGGACGGCATCGAGGCCCCTGTCCGTGGGCACGCCTCAAGATGCTGCAGCAGACGTGGGCGCCTGAGCCGTGATCGAGTGGGACGAGGTCCTGGAGGTGGTCGGACAGGCGCAGTTCACGGATCGCGACATGGCTCGGGTGCGCCTGACGGCACTGTGGGCACGAACTGACCAACCAGCCCAGCGCTGCATCCTCGCCCACTTCCTTGCCGATGTGCAGGACTCGCTCGACGCCGAGGTGGCCTGGGACGAGGCGGCCTGGGAGGCCTTTGCCGGGGTGAGCGACGCAGACCTCTTGCCCATCGGCGTCCCTGCTGCAGCCGGGTTCGCACCGAGCCTGCACCTCAACCTCGGCGACGGCTACCTCCGCCAAGGACGTCGCGAGGACGCGCTTCGCGAACTCGCTTCGGCCCGGGCGGCCGTCGAGTTCCTGGCTGACGACGGTTATGGCGCGATGGTGCAGCGTGGACTGGACGGGCTCGAGGCGCGCCTTCGGTCGGGGCCTACCGTGGAGTCATGAGCGGAGGTCACGGTCACGGCTCCGCCGGTGCGACGCACCGATGGCGGTTGCAGGTGGCGTTTGGGCTCATCGCAGCCTTCTTTGTCGTCGAGCTCGTCACGGCACTGACCTCAGGTTCACTCGCGCTGCTCTCCGATGCCGGGCACATGGCCGCCGACGTCGTCGCCCTGGGTGCTGCGTTGGTCGCCACCCGGATCGCGGCCCGACCGGACTCGACCGGTCGCCGGACCTACGGGTCGTTCCGCGCGGAAGTCTTCGCGTCGGGACTTGCCGTGCTCCTCATGCTGGGTGTCGCGGCATACATCGCGTTCGAAGCCGTGCAACGCATCGGCGACCCCGCCCTCGTGGCGACCGGACCCATGCTCGTCGTCGGCCCCCTGGGCCTCGTCATCAATCTCGTCGCGCTGATTCTGCTGCGTGGTGGCGCGGCCGAGTCGCTCAACGTCAAGGGTGCCTATCTCGAGGTGGTCGCCGACACGCTCGGTTCCGTAGGCGTCATCGCGGCGGGTGTACTCGTCTCCAGGACGGGGAATGCGCTGTGGGACACCGTGATCGCGCTCGCCATTGCCGCATTCGTGGCCGTGCGGGCGGTGCTGCTCGGGCGTGAGGTGATTGCTGTCCTGGGGCAACACGCACCTGCGGACATGAGTCCCGATGACGTGACTGCCGCGCTCGCGGGTGTGGCCGGCGTGGCGAACGTCCATGACCTGCACGTGTGGACCCTGACCTCCGGCATGAACGTCGCCACGGCCCACCTCATGACGGTCGATGGGGCGGATCCGCACGAGGTCCTGGACGGCGCCCGCGCGATCATGCGCAGCGAGTTCGGGGTTGAGCACGCCACGCTGCAGGTCGAGCCCGAGTCGCACACGGGCTGCCACGACGTCACCTGGTGACGCCCATGGAGCGGGAGGCGCGAGTGTTAGGCAAGCCTTGCCTATGCTTTACAGTGGCAGTGGTTCTCCTGCCTGCCCGCCAACCCAGGAAGTCGCACGCACTCCATGACACACCGTTCGCCTCGCTTCGCCCTCGCCACAGCCGCCATCTCAGCGGCCGCCCTGCTCCTGACCGCCTGTGGGTCGGGGGACACCGACGCGAGCGCGGGAGCCTCCGCTTCGGGCAAGGTCCAAGGCGCCCTCACTGTCTACAACGCGCAGCACGAGGAGCTGACCCAGTCGTGGGTCGACGCGTTCACCAAGGAGACGGGGGTCAAGGTGACGCTCCGCAACGGTTCGGACACCGAGCTGTCCAACCAGATCGTGGCCGAGGGCAAGGCCTCCCCGGCCGACGTCTTCCTCACCGAGAACTCTCCGGCCATGGCCCAGGTCGAGAACGCTGGACTGTTCGCGAACATCGATCAGGCCACACTGGGCCAGGTCCCCGCCCAGTTCCGCCCGTCCACGGGCAAGTGGACCGGCATCGCGGCGCGGTCGACGGTGCTCGTCTACGACAAGCGCAAGCTGACGCAGGACCAGCTGCCGGCCTCCATGCTGGACCTGGCCAAGCCGGAGTGGAAGGGACGGTGGGCCGCGTCGCCGACAGGCGCCGACTTCCAGGCCGTCGTTGCCGCCCTGATCGACCTCAAGGGTGAGGCCGCTGCCGACGCCTGGCTGACAGCCATGAAGGAGAACGCCAAGCCCTACAAGGGCAACAGCACGGCGATGAAGGCTGTCAACGCCGGTGAGGTCGAGACCGCGCTGATCTACCACTACTACTACTACGGCGACCAAGCTGGCACGGGCGAGAACTCGGCCAATGTCGGGACCCACTACTTCAAGAACGAGGACCCAGGCGCGTTCCTCTCCGTGTCCGGTGGAGGGGTGCTCGCGTCGTCGAAGAACCCGGCTGCGGCCCAGGCCCTGCTCACGTTCATCACCGGCAAGGCCGGGCAGGAGGTCCTGCAGACCGGTGACTCGTTCGAGTACCCGATCGCCTCGGACGTCGCCGCAAACGCCGCGCTCGTCCCCATCAAGGACCTTCAGGCTCCGACCGTGGACCCCGCCAAACTCAACTCGACGTTGGTCACCGATCTGATGACCAAGGCTGGTCTGCTGTAGTTCTCTCGTGACAGGCAGCACCACCCCCACCGACATCCGCAGTCGACCGACGGCGCCGAGTCGGGGCACGCGCCCTGGGTCCCCGCGGTCAGCTCCCTTGCTGGTGCTGCTCGCTGCCACCACAGCGGCGTTCGCGTTGCTGCCCATCGGCTACGTGGTGAGTGCGGCCGTGAGCACCGGCTGGGACACGGCGGTCGAACTCATTGTCAGACCACGGGTGGGCGAGCTTCTCCTCAACACGGTCCTGCTCGTCGTCTTCACCATCCCTTTGTGCATTGTCATCGGAGTCGGTGGGGCGTGGCTGGTCGAGCGCACCCAGCTCGCCGGATCGCGGTGGTGGTCCTTGGCGCTCGCGGCCCCGCTGGCCATCCCGGCGTTCGTCAACAGCTATGGATGGGTCTCGGTGATCCCCTCACTGGGCGGGCTGCACGCCGGGGTGCTCATCGCCACGCTGTCCTACTTCCCGCTCGTCTACATTCCTGCCGCGGCCACGCTGGCCCGCCTCGACCCCGCCCTCGAGGAGTCGGCGGCGGCGTTGGGGCTCAGCCCCTGGGTCGTCTTTCGCCGCGTCGTAGCACCCCAGCTGCGTCTCGCGGTGAGTGGCGGTTCGCTCCTGGTGGGTCTGCATCTCCTTGCTGAGTACGGCGCCTTCGCGATGATCCAGTTCGACACGTTCACGACGGCGATCATGAGTCAGTACCAGTCGACCTTCAACGGAACTGCAGGGTCGATGCTGGCCGGAGTGCTCGCCTTCCTCTGCCTGCTCTTGCTGACCGTGGAGGCGCGGACCCGGGGCAGTGCGCGCTACTCCCGGATCGGTTCCGGATCGCAGGCCGCGCCACCGCGGCTGTTCCTGGGCGTTTTCCAGCTTCCGGCGCAGGTGGCTCTGGCTGTCGTCACGCTGCTCGCCCTCATCCTTCCGGTCTCGTTCGTCCTGCGGTGGGCATTCGCGGGCCGACCCGGGACCTGGGTCGCCGATGACCTGGTCCGTGCGTTGCTCCAAACCTTGGGGTATGCCGGTGCCGGGGCGTTCGTGACCGTCGCCGTGGCCTTCCCGCTGGCTTTCCTTGCCGTGCGTCGACCCTCGGTGTTCACCCGTGGGCTGGAGCTGTCCAACTACGTCACGAGCTCCATGCCAGGCATCGTGGTCGGCCTGGCCTTCGTCACCATCAGCATCCGGGTGGTGCCCGGTCTGTACCAAAGCGCAACGGTGCTCATCGCGGCATACGCGCTGCTCTTCCTGCCACGAGCGTTGGTGAGCCTGCGCTCGGGACTGGCCCAGGCACCCCCCGAACTCGAGGAGGCAGCGCAGGCGCTCGGCCGCCATCCGGTCGTGGCCTTCGTCCGAGTGACCCTGCGTCTGTCTGCCCCCGCAGCCGCCGGGGGGGCTGCGCTCGTATTTTTGGCCATCGTCAATGAGCTCACGGCAACACTGCTGCTTGCCCCCAACGGCACGCGCACCCTCGCGACAGCGTTCTGGAGCAAGAGCAGCGCGATCGACTACGCGGGCGCAGCTCCCTACGCCCTCATGATGATCGTGCTGTCTGCGCCCATGACCTATCTGTTGTTCCGCCAGTCCAGGAAGGTTGTCGGTCAATGACTGCTCCCGCTCCGTCACACGCCGACCTCGCCGGCGGCCGACTAGAAGTCACCCATGTCAGCAAGGACTTCGGCAACAACCGCGTCCTGTCCGATGTGACCCTCAGCGTCGAAGCGGGCTCCACGACGGCTGTCGTCGGGCCCTCAGGTGCCGGCAAGACCACGCTGCTGCGAGTCATCGCAGGCTTCGAACGCCCTGACACCGGGTCGGTCAGCATCGACGGCGAGGCCTTGGCCGGCGACGGTGTCTGGACGCCGGCATTCCGCCGCGAGATCGGCTATGTCGCGCAGGACGGGGCA
>JBDSIV010000152.1:0-21968 GCA_039917755.1 Knoellia sp.
GAGTTCCGAATTCGCGGCGTGTCCACCAACATTCGCTTCCTCGAAGGCGTCCTCGCCGACCCAGTGTTCCAGGCTGGTGAGGCCACCACGTCCTTCATCGACGAGCGCCCCGAACTGCTCACGGCACGCACTCCCGCTGACCGCGGCACCAAGCTCCTCACCTACCTCGCCGAGGTGACCGTGAACCAGCCCCATGGTGCGGCGCTCACGACACTCAAGCCACGCACGAAGCTCCCTGCGCTCAACCTCCAGGCTCCCATCCCGCCGGGTTCACGCGACCTGCTCCAGCGGGTTGGCCCGGCCGAGTTCGCCCGCCACCTGCGCCAGCGCACCGAGGTGGCAGTCACCGACACGACCTTTCGCGACGCACACCAGTCCCTGCTCGCGACCCGCATGCGCACCCGTGACCTGCTGCACGTCGCTGGGCACGTCTCGCGCCTCACTCCCGAATTGCTGTCCATGGAGGCCTGGGGTGGCGCGACCTATGACGTGGGGCTGCGTTTCCTCAGCGAGGACCCTTGGGAGCGGCTGGCGCTCCTGCGCGAGGCCATGCCCAACATTCCGCTGCAGATGCTCCTGCGTGGACGCAACACCGTGGGCTACACGCCCTATCCGACCAAGGTCACCGATGTCTTCGTCCAGGAAGCCGCGCGCTCCGGCCTCGACATCTTCCGGATCTTTGACTCGCTCAATGACGTCAGCCAGATGCGTCCTGCCGTTGAGGCCGTGCTGGCCACCAACACCGCTGTCGCCGAGGTGGCCCTCTGCTACACCGGCAACCTCAACGACCCGGGCGAGAAGCTCTACACACTCGACTACTACCTGGATCTTGCCGAGCAGATCGTCGACACGGGTGCCCACATCCTGGCTATCAAGGACATGGCCGGACTGCTGCGCGCGCCGGCGGCCCGCACCCTCGTCACCGCTCTGCGTGAACGCTTCGACCTGCCCATCCACCTCCACACGCACGACACGGCCGGAGGTCAGATCGGCACGCTCTTGGCAGCCATCGACTCCGGTGTCGACGCGGTCGATGCGGCGTGCGCGGCCATGGCCGGGACGACGAGCCAGCCGTCGCTGTCGGCACTCGTTGCCGCGACCGACGGGACGGATCGCCCCACCTCACTGGACATCGACAACGTCTTCGCTCTCGAGCCCTACTGGGAGGCCGTGCGACAGGTCTATGCCCCCTTCGAGTCCGGGTTGCCCTCCCCGACCGGCCGCGTCTACTTCCACGAGATACCTGGTGGCCAGCTCTCCAACCTGCGTCAGCAGGCCATCGCGCTCGGCCTCGGCGACCGCTTCGAGGACATCGAGAACATGTATGCCGCGGCCAACCGGATTCTGGGCAACCTCGTCAAGGTCACTCCGAGCAGCAAGGTCGTCGGTGACCTTGCCCTCGCCCTCGTCGGAGCAGGCGCGGACCCGGACGACTTCGAGGAGAACCCCACCAAGTACGACATCCCCGACTCGGTCATCGGCTTCCTCGAGGGCGAGCTCGGCGACCCGCCCGGCGGATGGCCCGAGCCATTCCGAACCAAGGCCCTCCAAGGTCGCAAGGGCAAGCCTCGGGTCACGGACCTGTCACCCGAGCAGGAGCAAGCACTCGACGAGCACCCCCGAGCGACGCTCAGCGAGTTGCTCTTCCCCGGACCGACCAAGGACTACCTCACGTCCAGGGAGCGCTACGGCGACCTGTCGGTCCTGGGCACCATCGAGTTCCTCCACGGCCTCGAGCAGGACCGTGAGTACGAAGTCGAGATCGAAGCGGGCAAGAGGCTGCTCCTTGGTGTCTCCTCAATCGGCGAGGCCGATGCCAAGGGCATGCGTACCGTGATGTGCACCCTCAATGGCCAGTTCCGGCCAATCACGGTGCGCGACAATGCGATTCAGGTGGACGTCAAGGCAGCCGAGAAGGCAGACCCCTCGAACCCGATGCAGGTGCCGGCACCCTTCGCGGGGGTCGTCACGCCTGCTGTCGCCGAGGGTGACACGGTCGAGGTGGGCGCCGTCGTGGCGACGATCGAGGCCATGAAGATGGAGGCCAACATCACCGCCCCCAGCGCGGGCACGGTCGAGCGCCTCGCGATCGGCGGCCACCAACAGGTCGAAGGTGGCGACCTATTGCTCGTCCTCAAGGGTTAGGCTGCAAGGGCACCGAGGGCGTCAAGACGCGGCGTCCGGTGGTCGGTGCAGATCACTATCCGCACAACCAAGGAGATTCACCGTGGGTATCGGAGACAAGATCGAGAACATGAAGGACGACGTCGTCGGCAAGGCCAAGGAAGGCACCGGCAAGGCCACCGACAACGAGCGTCTCGAAGCCGAGGGGGACCTCGACCAGCGCAAGTCTGACGTCAAGCAGGCGGGCGAGAAGGTCAAGGACGCCTTCGACAACTGAGTCCAGCATGCTGAGGGCCGGTCACCCCACCAGGGGTGGCCGGCCTTCGTCGTTGCCGTGCGGACGTGGGACCTGCCGGCGAACTACACGCTCGCCAGCCAAAGGCCGGCTTGCGTGCTGGGCCACTCGCTCCAGACGACCAGCGTGTAGTCCACCGGTACCTGAGGGCAAAGCGATGGTGCTGCTCGAGACGACTACCAGGATCCGCCGCCGCCCCCGCCCCCACCACCACCGGAGAATCCGCCACCACCGGAGAAGCCTCCGCCGCCCAGGCCCGAGCCTCCGGACGAGCCGGGTGTCGAGACGAACGTGCCTGCAGCCTGGGTGGAGAACGAGTCCATGCTCGAGGCGACGTTCCCGAAGTTCCAGCCGGTCATCGGACCGAGGTACCAGGTCGGCGCGGTGATGACGTGGCCGGCCGCAGCCGCCGCCGAGGCGACGTCCTCGAAGACCTTGGCCCACCGATCGGCGAGGCCAAAGACGATGGCGTAGGGAAGGAACTTCGAGAAGACGTCTTGCGCCTCCTCCCACTTGATTTGGTTGGCCTCAGCAGTCGCGATGTAGCGCTCGAACCCCTGCGACTGCGCAAGGACGGCACTGCCCTCGGCCGTTCTGGACGCCATCCGGCGACCGAGCGATTTGACGATGAAGCCCGCAACGATGAGGCCGACCCCAAAGACCCACCCCTTGCTGACCAGTTGTCCGCCGCCGAAACCTCCCAGTGCACTGCTGAGGAAGAACAGCGAGAGCCCGCCGAGGACGAGCAACAGTGTGCCGAGCCCACTCCAAACTGCGCGTTGGGCGTCGGGCGAGCGGCGGAACCAATGCCGTTGCACTGCCTCGGTGTACATCATTGCCTGCACGGTTGTGAGCGTGGTGGCGAACGCGTTCTTGAGCGCCGAGAGCCGGGTCTCGTCGTGGGATGCGAAGACCCCGTCGAGCAGTCGCTGCTCGTAGCCGGCCAAGGCTGCGGCCCCAGCGGGAGGAGTGGTCCGTCGCAGGATCCAGTCGTCGCTGCGGAACCTGCCTTTGTCCTCGGCGGTGAGCGTGAGGTGGCCCCGCACGGCAAGGTCGATGAGGGTGGCGGTGACGTCGACGACGTCAGCGCTCTCATCGATGATCGTGCCCACCATGCCGGGTTGCACACCGGCGGGCGGGGTGAACTGCACAGCGATGGTGGGGGCTGCGCCCCGAACGACCGGCGCGCTCTCACCCGCTCCGGGGGAGAGACCGGGCGTCAGACCGGCATAGACCTCGTCGCGCCCGCGGGTCCACACGAGCAGCCCCATGAGCCCACCGGCAAGCAGCGGAATGAGGACTCCGCCGCCCACGAGAGCCGCCCCGAGGTATTTCTGTTGGTCTGGGTTGAGGGACGGTCCAGGGTCGTAGCCACCGCCATATCCACCGTCGGACCCGGACTCGCGCAGGTCGGGCGTGAGGTCGCCGAAAGCCGTGCGTGGCCACGAGACGACAATGGTGGCACCCTGCCCCGGCGCGATGTCGGGGATCGTGAACTTCGAGGTTGCGCCCGCGGTGCCGGTGCACGACGTGTCCTCATGCAGCGCGCCGTAGTAGCAGGCGACCTTGGTCGCCGCAACAGGCCCGGTGACCTCGGCCGTGACCTGGTGGTATTGGTACTCGTTGGAGGGGTCGATGTGGTTGTAGTAGAGCTCTGCCGTGCCATCCCCGATGTCGTTGATGACGTTGGCGAGCGTGTAGGTGAGGACGTATTCCTGAACTCCGGACACGGTCTCGTTCGCACTGCCGATGCGCACCTGTTCATAGGCACCAAAGTCAGAGATGTCGGTCTCCGTCGGTGCGCCGGTCGGCGAGGTCACCGTGACGTCGGAGAGTTCGTAATGCCGGTATTGAGTCGTCGAGTCCTGGTAGCCGGCCCGCGTCTGGATCGTTCGATAGATGCCGTGCCGATCCTCCCCTGCCGGGAAGTCCCAGCGAATGCGCTGGGTGACCTTCATCGATCCGTCCTGCTGCACGGCATACGTGACGTTGAAACTGGCCGCATCGTCAGCCATCGGCAGGAAGCCGACGAGAGAGGCCGGTGACGCCAAGCCGTGCGGAGCCGCCAGAGCGGCGCCGACCGGCATCCCGAAGATCAGGGCCACGAATACTCCTGCGCCCGCCAACCAGAACCGAAGCCGACCGGACATGAGCTACCCCCTGTTGGCGCCGAGCACACGCTCGGTCTCGCGACGATCCTGACGCTCCCGCAATGCGTGGCGTTTGTCGTACTCCTTCTTGCCCTTCGCGATCGCGATCTCGACCTTGACCCGGCCGTCCTTGAAGTAGAGCTGCAAGGGGACGATTGTGTGGCCGCTCTCGCGGGTCTTGTGCATGATGCGGTCGAGCTCCTTGCGGTTGAGCAGGAGCTTGCGACGGCGGCGTGGCGTGTGGTTGGTCCAGGTCCCGGAAAGATATTCGGGGATGTGGACACCCTCGAGGAACAGCTCATCGCCGGTGAAGGTGGCCCAGCCGTCGACCAGAGTCGCCCGGCCCATGCGCAGCGCCTTGACCTCGGTCCCCATGAGCACGAGGCCAGCCTCAAAGGTGTCCTCGATGAGGTAGTCGTGGCGGGCCTTGCGGTTGCTGGCGATGAGCTTGCGCCCATCATCAACCTTCTTCTTGGCGGCACCCTTGGCCACGGCAGTCACCTCCTCGCGTGAGTTCCACAGGCTACGTCAGCGTATGCCGTGTGCGCGCCTGGCTTTGCGGCGCGCCTTCGCGGGCAGCACGGCTCAGAGGTAGTTGCGCGGATCGACGAAGGTGCCGTCCTCGTAGACCTCGAAGTGGATGTGGCAGCCGTCGGAGTTGCCGGTCGTGCCCTCGTAACCCACGACGCTGCCACGGCTGACGTTGCCTGAGGTCAGACGCAGGCTCACCATGTGGTTGTAGGTCGTCGTGAGGTGCACACCGCCGATGACGCCATGGTCGACGACGACGCGGTTCCCGTAGCCAGGGTTGTAGCCCGCCTCGATGATGACGCCGGGAGCAGCTGCGTGGACAGCGGCACCACACGGCGCCGCGTAGTCGCGACCGGTGTGTAGCCGCCACACGTGCTCGATGGGGTGGAAGCGCATGCCGAACTCGGAACTGACCCATCCCTCAGTGGTGGGCGGGCTGAGCGGGCCACCGTTGGACGGCGGCGGGTCGGCGGGGGCGGGGGTAGCGGGGGTGTCGGTGGCGCCAGGGGTGTTGGGGCTGCTCGGGATGGTCTGGGTGCGGGGGCGCGACGCCCGGCTGCGGGCAGCCTTCTCGGCCGCTCGGGCCCTCGCCGCAGCGGCAGCCTTGGCGCGGGCATTGGCAGCAGCCGCGATCTTGGCGCGCTTGAGCGCAGCGGCGGCCCGCGCCTTGATCACGGTGCTCAGTCGGGCCGACTCGGTTTGCATCGAGGCGAGCCTCACGGTTTCGGCCTGGGACTGGACCTTGACCGTGGCCGCCTGCGTCGCTTGCTGCGCTGCCAACGCATCCAGGGCGCTCTTGGCTGCGTTGGCCCTGTCGCGAGCGGTGTTGGCGGCTGCGAGAGAGGACTCGGCCTTCTTTTTGGCCTTCTGAGAGTCGGCGCGCAGAGCGGAGAGGTGGTCCTCCTGGGCCGTCTGGCTGGCCCGAGCTGTGGCGAGCGCCACCATCGACTGCCCCTGCAGGTCCATGACCGTGCCGATGAGAGCGATGCGATCGGCGAACTGCTGCGGCGTCGTCGATGTCATCGCCATGTCGAACTCACCGAAGCCCTGTTCTTGATAGATCTGGGCAGCGAACTGGGCGACCTCGCTGCGGCTGTCGCGGATCTGCTTGCTGGTCGAGGCCAACTCGTCCTCGGCCTTGGTCTCGTTGGCCTGCGCGACCTCGAGCTCTTGCGCGGCCATCGCGTTGGCCGTCTCGGCGCCCGTCGCCGCGGCTTGGGCCTGCGTGAGGGCCGTCTGGGCTGCGGGCAACCTGCCCTGCGTCGTCTTCAGCGCGATGAAGGCGTCAGCGAGGGCGGCGTTGGTCTCGTGCAGATCGCTGCGGAGCTGCTCGATCTGCGAGTCGACCTTGCGCTTCTGCTGGTGCGGATCCGGGTCGCTGAACTGACGGGCCGAGGCCGGCACGATGAGTGCCATCGAGCATGCGAGCGCCACTGAGACACCGGCATACCGTCGTGCGGCAGCGGTTCGGGGCGCAGGGGTTTGCCACATAGACATCATTGGTAACACGAGTCACGTCCAAAAGGAACCTTGGGAGGCCGTTTCTGACCAGATTGTTCCTATTGTTGGGCCCTGGGGCGGGGCGAATCGGTCAAACGCGCAGATAACGCCTGAGGGTGACCACGCTCGTGAGCACGGCTATGACGATGACCCCGCCGAAGAGCCACGGGGTGAGATACCAGACGTCGTTGGCACCGATGAGGGCCTTGTTGAGCACGACCTGGTTGAACCCGAGGTTGAAGATCAACCGCAGGCCGACCCACAACATGCCAACCGCCAAAGCGACGCCGAGAGTGGCGACGACGAGCATCTCCAGGATGAATGGCATGCGGATCGTCCAGTTCGACGCCCCGACGAGGCGCATGATCCCGATCTCGCGTCTTCGGATGAATGCCGCTTGTCGGATCGTGGTCGCCATGAGCAACGTGGCGCAGACGACCATGAGACCTGCCAAAAAGACCGAGAAGAGCGTGATCCAGTTGATGATCTGGAAGAAGCGCTTGAGCACCTTCTCCTGGTCCTGCACGCTGGCCACGCCAGGTGCACGCTCGAACTGACTCGTGACGACGGCATACTTCGTCGGATCGCTCAGCTGCACCCGGAAGCTCTGTGGGATGTCGCCCTGTTGCACGTTTCCGGTGATGGGGCTGTTGCGGAACTGCTCTTTGAAACGGGCGAAGGCCTCGGCCTCGGACTCGTGGAAGACCTCCTTGACCTCCGGCATCGCCTTGAGCTGGTTCTCGATGCTCTCCTGCTGGGCGTCGGTGGCGGCCTGCCCCTGGCAGTTGGGCTGCAAAGACGTGTCCGTGCAGAGATAGATCGAGACCTGGATCCTGTCGTACCAGTAGCCCTTCATGGTGTCGGCCTGCCGCTGGGCGAGCAGACCCATGCCGAGCAGGAACATCGACACCATCGTCACGAGGATGACCGAGAGCGCCATGGAGAGGTTGCGGCGCAGGCCCGACCAGACCTCACCGGCGATGAATCCCGCCTTCACTTCTCCCCCTTGGGTGCCAAGTAGGTCGCATTCTCCTCATCGCGCACCACGATGCCATCTTCGAGCTGCACGACGCGACGACGCATGTCGTTGACCGTGTCGGCGTCGTGCGTTGCCATGACCACGGTCGTTCCCGAGCGGTTGATGCGGTCGAGCAGGTGCACGATGTCGAGGCTGATCTTGGGGTCGAGGTTTCCGGTGGGCTCGTCACACAGCAGGATCTGCGGCTTGTTGACGACGGCCCGCGCGATCGCGACGCGCTGCTGCTCACCGCCCGAGAGCTGGTGCGGAAGTCGTTTGCCCTTGCCCTCGAGTCCCACCATCTCGAGTGTCTCGGGGACCAGCTGGCGGATGGCCGATGTGGGCTTGCCGATGACCTGGAGGGCGAAGGCGACGTTCTGGTCCACGGTCTTGCCCGGCAGCAGGCGGAAGTCCTGGAAGACCGCGCCGACCCCCCGCCGGAACCGGGGCACCTTGCGGGCCGAGAGCCCGCTGAGGTCCAGTCCAGCCACGAGGATCGTGCCTGACGTTGCCTTCTCCTCGCGCAGAGCGAGGCGAAGCATTGTGGATTTGCCGGATCCTGACGGGCCCACCACGAAGACGAACTCGCCGCGCTCGACATTGACACTGACGTCAATGAGCGCAGGGCTGGCCGACCGTGGATAGACCTTGGTGACGTTGTCGAAGCGAATCATGCGCGGGGATCAGGCCTCACGGCTCGGGGTCAGGATGCTTGTTGAGCATAGGTTCCGCGGCTGTGGGCGAGGCGCAACCCCCCGTTGGACGGCGTGTGCCCGACACGCCTGCGGCCGCAACCCTGGTCGCGTTCTCAGCCACTCCTGCGGAGGCGGTGCGTATGCCGCCCCCTTGCGGCCGCGACCCTGGTCGCGTTCCCAGCCACTCCTGCGGAAGCCGGTGTCAATCAAGTTGCTTGATGCAACCAACAGGGTGTTTAATAGTTGACATGGTCAAGCAATCGGTCGAGGTGGAGGTGGAGGCCTTCGAAGAGTTCAGCTCCAGCCTTTTCCGACTCACGCGGTCACTGCGTTCGACCTCGCACCTCTGGGTGCAGCTTCCGGGCAACCTCAAGCGCACGGACCTCTCCATCCTCATGGTGCTGCGCGACAACGGAGACTGCCGTCCGGGGTTCGTCGCCGACGTGCTCAACGTCGGCGCTTCGGTCGTCAGCCGCCAGCTGGTCTCACTCGTCGCCAACGGCCTCGTGTTCCGACGCAAGGACCCCATGGATGGTCGGGCCGAGCTGATCAGCCTTTCGGCAGAGGGACGGGCACGGCTCACCACCCTGCGCCAGGCCTACGTCAGCGGCATGCGCGAGCAGTTCACCGACTGGGATGCGAGCAAGGTCATCCAGGCAGCGGCGCTCCTTGACGAAATCTCCGACCACATCTTGCCGGCACTGGGCGGCTCATCACGAGCCCCGCGAGAACACGCTTCAACTCATACCCCCACCAAGGACACCAAGGACCTCCATGTCTGCTAGCACGACCTTCAAAGAACCCGACCTCAGCCACAAGGAGATCCTCGAGGTCCTCACCGGCCTGCTTGCCATGCTCTTCGTGGCGATGGTCAGCTCCACCATCGTGAGCACTGCCCTTCCGACGATCATTGGTGACCTCAAGGGCAGCCAGACCTCCTATACCTGGGTCGTCACGACGACTCTGCTGGCCATGACGGTGACCAGCCCCATCTGGTCCAAGCTGTCCGACCTCTTTGACAAAAAGCTGCTGGTCCAAATTTCGGGCGCAGTGTTCCTGCTCGGATCACTTGCTGCTGGGTTCGCGCAGAACGTGCCCCAACTCCTCGCTGCGCGCGGCCTCCAAGGAATTGGCGTCGGTGGCTTGATGGCTCTGACGCAAGCGATCATGGGGTCGCTGATTCCGCCCCGTGAGCGCGGTCGCTACACCGGCTACATGGCGTCGGTCATGGCCGTCGCCACCGTGTCGGGTCCACTTCTCGGCGGCCTGCTCGTCGACACCGTCGGCTGGCGTTGGTGCTTCTGGGCGGCCGTGCCCATCTCTCTCGTCGGTCTCGGCATGCTCCAGAAGTTCCTGCACCTCGAGCTGGTGCGGCGCGAGGTTCAGATCGACTGGTGGGGAGCCCTCCTCATCTCGGTCGCGGCCAGCCTCCCGTTGATCTGGGTCTCGTTCGCGGGTCGTAGCTTTGACTGGTTCTCGGTCGAGACGGCTTGGTTCCTCGTCCCCACTGTCATCGCCGTCGCCGCTCTGATCTTTGTCGAGAGCCGGCACCCCGAGCCCCTGATCCCGGGCAGAATCCTGCTTGAGAAGACGACGAGCCTGGCGATCATCGGCAGTATCGCGGTCGGTATCGCCCAGTTCGGGACCTCGGTCTTCCTCAGCCAGTTCTTCCAGGTCGCTCAGGGGTTCTCCCCCACTGAAGCGGGCCTGCTCATGCTGCCGCTCATCGTGGGCAGCATGGTCGGTGCCACGGCCTCGGGTCAGCTCATCACCCGGACCGGCATCTGGAAGCCCTACATGCTTGGTGGTTCCGCCGCACTTGCCCTGGGCCTCGGCCTCATGGGCTTCACCGATCACACGACCCCCATCTGGCACCTTTCGATCTACATGATCCTCATGGGACTTGGGCAGGGAGCGCTCATGCAGAACCTCGTGCTCGTTGTGCAGAACACCGTGGACATCCGCGACATCGGCACGGCCAGTGGCGTCGTGAGCTTTTTCCGCTCGCTCGGTGGCACCGTCGGCATCGCTGTGCTCGGTGCCATCCTCACCAGCCGAGTGGCCAACCACATCTCGACCGGACTGCAGGAGGCAGGCATTCCCGTGCCTCCGGGCAGCAACGTCGGCGGGAGCCTCGACCTCCAGCAGCTGCCGACGCCGATCCTCGAGATCGTGCGGCATGCCTATGGCGACAGCACCGGCTTCATCTTCGTCATCGCAGGAGCCATCTCGATCATCACCCTCATCACGGTGGCCCTCATGCCCCACACGGAGTTGCGCACCACGGTTGCCAAGCACGATGAGAAGGACCCGCTCGGCCTCGAGCAGCCGATCGACTGACCGCCTGCAACACCCCCGACTGATTGCCCGTTCGTGCGGCATCCCGGATCCGGAACGGACCGCGGAACGTGCACGAACGGGCAATCAGTCGCGCCGGGGAACGAGCACGGTCACAGGGTGCAGCTGTTGAGCAGATCGCCCGACGCCGGGCGTGGGACCGTCGCGTCGGCCGGTGGTGGGGTTCCGCCCTCGACCCAGGCGGTGAGGGCGTCGAAGCCTGCGCGCGCGCAGGGCAGCATGGGGCGCAGCCGGTCAGGGAACGCTGGGACGAGCGCGTCCGTGTGCGTTCCGCCTGCAATGCGGTAGTACCGACTGTCAGCACCCTTCCCCGCCTCGTTGACCAAGTGGTCGTAGACGTCGGTGGTGGTGGCGATCGGCAGCAGCGTGTCGAGGTCGCCCTGCACGCTGATGAGCGGCCTGTGGATCTTGCCGGTGACTTCCACCGACCGCATCGCCGCCTTCACCGACGCGGGTCGAGACGCGTAGTCGTAGTCGGCATCACACTGCGCAGTTCCGCTGGTGCAGTACGGCGTACCGGCGTCCGTTGCTTCATCGAACTCGGGGTCGAACTCCTCACGATAGATGCGCTGGGTGAGGTCCCAGTAGACGGTGTTGTGGAACGGCCAGAGGAACTCGCTCCCGGGTGCGAAGCCAGCAGCAACCATCGCGTCGTGCGCCTCAGGACTACCCGTCGCTGCATACGCGGGGTAGTTCTTGAGGGCGGTCGGGAGGTAGGTCAGCAGATTTGGGCCGTCCGCACGCAGAAGCGTGCCTTCCCAGTCAAGTCCGCCGTCATAGAGGTCAGGGCGGTTCTCGAGCTGCCACCGGACGAGGTAGCCCCCGTTGGAGATGCCCGCCATCCAGGTGCGCTTCGGCGCCTTGGCCCGTACCTGCTTGACCACGCGCTTGGCTGCCACCGTGAGCTCAGTGACGCGCGAATTCCATTCGCGAACACTGCCGCCCGGCTCAGAGCCGTCGTCATAGAAGCGCAGACCCATGTTGCCCTTGTCGGTGCTGGCAAACGCATAGCCCCGCGCGAGAACAAAATCCGACCAGATGAAGTCGTTGGCGTACTGGCTGCGGTTGCCGGGGGCTCCTGTCACGACGAGGCCACCGTTCCACCTGTCGGGGATGCGCAGGACGAACTGGCTGTCGTGCTTCCACCCGTTGTTGACGTTTGTCGTCGACGTGTCCGGGAAATACCCATCCACCTGTATGCCGGGCACTCCTGTCGGGTTGACCGTGCCGGGTGTGTGGAGGCCAGCGAAATCTGCGGCCCTGCTGTGGCCGGACGGCACCGTGCCAGCGGTTGTGAGGTCGTCGAGGCAGGCGACCTTCTGCATCTCGGCGCCGGGCACCGCGATCTTGGACTGGCGGGCGCAGTGCCCACCTCCGGGTTTGTCAGTGGATTTGTCGGCGGTGGTGGGTGGCGCCGCTGCCACGAGGGTGGCGCTGGCGAGCAGGGCGGCCAACGCGGCGAGGACCTTTCGAGGAGACGTCATTGTCGGACTCATGGCGGTCAGCATGCTCGCGCCGGGCAACGCATCCCATGTGCCGCGACCCCACTCCCGCCCGGCCGGGGTGTGACGTATCGGCGGGGTCAGGCCGCAGTGACCTCAGCCGACTCCGGGCACGGGACCCCTTCCGGACCCGGGGACGGGCAGCGGTCGCAACGGATCGATGGTTGAGCGGGCGTCGAAGAAGAGATCAAGGACGGTAGATCGCTTGTTGAGCGCCCGCTGCAGGGTGATCCCATCGACGTTGATGCGGGCTTGGCGCAGGCTCTTCCCGTCAATCTGCATCCAGGACGGCCGCGAGGTGTCGATGTTGAAGAAGTAGTGGAAACCCTCGGTGTCGTGAAGGAAGGTGAATTTTGGGTTGCCATCGCTGTACTTGGCGACTCCTGAGATGTCTGCCCCGAACGGATAGATGAGCAAAGGGGTCGCCCCAACCAGCGGACGAACCTCGCGGTCCCAGCGCTGTGCGTCGGCCTGGATCCGCTTCACCGTGCTTTCGGTCACGTTGATGTGACCCCAGGAGTGGGAGGCGAACTGCCAGCCGTTGCCTTCATCGCCGTCGCGACGGCCTTGGCCTTGCCCTGCTCGCTGCGCGTGGCTGCGGTGTCTCCGTAGCCCCGGACGCTGGTGCGGTAGCCGAGGATGCCGTTGTAGCCGGTCAGCCCGAGCACGCCCTTGGCTCCGCGGTAGGAGAAGTCTGGATGCTGCCGAACGAAGTCGTCGACGATGGGCATGACGTCAAAGTTGCCCTGAGTGCTCTTGCCTGCTGCATCGACATAGGTGTTCACGACGCGACCATCCGCGGCCTTCACGAGATTGGTGGCAAAGCCCTTGCCCTCCATGTATTCGTAGTAGCTGACGTCGTCCACGCTCAACACCAACGGCTGTTTGCCGGGAGCCAGCACGATCGGACGGCGTCGGAGCACGCCGTCCTCGCCCGGCGCAGCGATGTCCTGTGGGCGCACGAGGACGTAGCCCTTGGCATAGATCTGGCGCAACTGATCGGTGAACTCCGAGACGGTGACCATGTATTGGCTGAACCCCGCTCCCTGTCGACCAGCGGTGAACGCCCGCTTGGGGTCGACCACGAGGGAGTGATAGAAGAGGTGCGAGATCGCGGTGTTGTCCTTCCAGACCACGGCCGCAGCCTTGGCCTGCCGGACCCTCTCGAGCTCACTGCCCGCCGCCTCAGTGCTTGCGGAGGCGAGGGTCGCGAGAGCCGCTTCATAGTCGTACTGCGCCCCCTGCGTGCGAGCCCGAGCAATCAGCGCCTCATCGGGCGAGACCGTGGACGAGGCGACCGACGTGGGCCCGCTCGCGGCGCGGTGGCCTCCGCCCGCAGGGCTGGCGCACGCCACGACTGAGCTGAGCAGGGCCAGCGCCACCACAACCCGCAGCCCCACCACGGAGCGCCCCACGGCGATTCTGTGTGCCATCAGTCCCACCCCCTTGACGTCTCGAAAAGGCCGAAGGTCCTCCGTCCGCGACGATACCCACTCCTCAAGGCTCACCTCGGGAGGTCACGCGTGAGTCAGCGTTGAACGTCAACCAAAACGTCACGCAGGGTGCGTGTCAGGAGATCTGCTGCGCTGGTCGCGTCGGCGGCCGAGAGGTACGACTGCTGCGCCACATCGTCGGGGAACCAGCGACTCCAGACGCGATCCTCGATCGGATCGTGACCCGGGCGGTGCCAGCCGAGTGCGCCGATCTGCTTCTCCTCGTCCTCCGACAGGAGATACTCGCCCCCGAAGTTCTCACTGCCCACGAGCTCGGCGACGGCGTGGTGCTCGTGGCGTCGAACACGGACCCACGGTGAAGTGTCTTCGTGCGCCCCCGGGATGATTCCAAAGAGTCGGCTCTGGCGGACCAGGTGCGGACGCGAAACCGAGGGAAGCGACACGACGACATCGTCGTCGTGCGCAAGGGTTCGGATGCGCTGGGCAAGGTCAGCCGACCACGCTGCCCAGTCCGCCGGTCCTTCAGCGGGGAGCTCAACGGCATACGTCAATGTTTGTCCCGAAGGTCTGGTTCCTGAATCTCACTGTCCTGCAACGAAACTCACCCCGCGGCCTTGCGCTCGGCGATCTGCCAGCGGATGCCGGCCTCGATGAAGCCGTCGATCTCACCGTCGAAGACAGCGGTCGTGTTGCCCGTCTCGAACTCGGTGCGCAGGTCCTTGACCATCTGGTAGGGGTTGAGGACGTAGGAACGCATCTGGTCTCCCCAGCTCGCCTTGACGTCCCCAGCCATCTCCTTCTTGACCGCGGCCTCCTCGGCCTTGCGCTGGAGCAGCAGCCGCGACTGGAGCACGCGCAGGGCGGCGGCCCGGTTCTGGATCTGTGAGCGCTCGTTCTGGCAGGACACCACGATCCCGGTGGGAATGTGAGTGATCCGGACGGCGGAGTCGGTGGTGTTGACCGACTGACCACCCGGGCCCGAGGAGCGGAAGACGTCGATCTTGAGGTCGTTGTCGGGGATCTCGATGCTGTCCGTTCCCTCGATGAGCGGAATGACCTCGACGGCCACGAAGCTCGTCTGGCGGCGACCCTGGTTGTCGAAGGGGCTGATCCGCACGAGGCGGTGAGTGCCGCCCTCGACGTTGAGGTTGCCGAACGCGTAGGGGACGTTGACCTCGAACGTCGCGGACTTGATCCCGGCCTCCTCGGCGTAGGACGTGTCCATGACCTTGGTCGGGTAGCCGTGGCGTTCGGCCCACCGCAGATACATGCGCATGAGCATCTCGGCGAAGTCCGCGGCATCGACGCCACCGGCGCCCGCGCGGATCGTCACCACGGCAGAGCGCTCGTCCCACTCGCCGCTGAGCAGCGTGCGGACCTCGAGCTCACCGACGGCCTTCCTGACGGCCTTGAGCTCCTTCTCGGCCTCGAGGAGGGTCTCGGCGTCGTTCTCTTCCTGACCCATCTCCACCAGAGCTTCGAGATCGTCGACCTTGGTGTCCATGCCGGTGACCCGCTCGTACTCGGCCTTGGCACGAGAGAGCGCGGAGGTCACCGTCTGCGCCTTGTCCTGGTCGTCCCACAGGTCGGGCGCAGCAACCTGGTCTTCGAGGTCGGCGATCGTCGCCTCGAGTGCGCTGAGGTCGGTGACGTCACGCACGGACGTCATCGTCGTGCGCAGTTCTTTGATCTCTTGCTGGAAGTCGGTGGCCACGAGAGCCAAGACTACGTGCCCGTATGCCGTCCGCCCACCGTGCGTGTGCGTGCAACCCACGTGACGGGGCCCCGGGTGGCGGGTGGCCGCGCGTGGTCGGCCACCCGCCGGGTGCGAATCAGAACTCGACGCCACATATGGAGAAGGCGCCTAGGATCGCCTCGCCATAGGCGTCGAAGATGTGGTCGACACCGGTGCCGTTGGCGAGCAGGTACTCGTTGGTGACTCCGCCTGCGAGCACTCCGTCCTTGCCACCGATGACCTTGATGACGAAGGACGCCGGTCCGCCGGCGTTGGTGTACTCCCTGAGGATGCACTGACCTTGCTCTGCGGTGTACAGACCATCGGCCACATCCCAGCCGATGGCGTCGGCGATGACGAGAGGGAACCAGGCCTTCGAGTTCATGCCCGCTTGCATGTTCCCTTGGTCGGAACGGCTGGCGATGTAGCACTCGTGCGCGGATGCCGTGGTCGCCGTGGCCATGCCCAGAGCCGCGGTGAGCGCGACGGCCTTGACCAGGCGGGAGGGAAGTCGCTGCATGGGGAACTCCTTCCGAAGTCCCGGCGTGGCGACGGGAGGGTCGCTGGTTCGCGACAGGGCTCCTCACCCACGAAGTGTCCTCTTCCCGCGGGGGTCAGGGCCAGCGTATTTCCGGAATTTCGGGCCTCCCGTGGGTCATTTTCCAGCGCCCAAACGGGTTAGTCCTGCGCCGCGCGGTGGCGGGTTCGGTCCCGTTCGCCACGATGGTGACGCCGGTCCCCGTCGCCGCGAAGGTGGGGTCGGTCCCGTTCTCCACCCAGGTGCGGGTCCACGCGGATGGCGGCCCAAGTCAGGGCGACGAGAAGGAGTGCCACACCGGCACAGGCCGCGAGCGCCGCCGGGTAGCCGTGGAGACCGACATCAAGGAACGGGTAGGGGTACCAGCCGGACACGGCTCCGTGCAGCAGCGTGTAGACCAACCACCCGACCGGGTAGATGAGCGAGGGCAGGAGCAGGCTGCGCTCGACCTTGTCGCGCGGGCCGAAGGCGACCCAGCCGATGACGGCGAGGAGCGGCACGACGACGTGGAGCAACTTGTCGGCGAGGTAGTCGGCCCCGCTGAGGTCAAGCAGGGGCCGCAGCAGGAACCAGTGGACGAGGCCGGTGACGACGATCCCGACGATGGCGTTGAGCCGCAGCACCCTCCACCAGCGTGGCGCGACGTCCTGACCGAGCGCGAGCGTCGTCGTGGTGATCGCGACGAGCAGGTTGGTGAGGATCGTGAAGTAGGAGATGAAGCGGATGAGACGCGTGCCGAGGGCGGGCGGGATGACCTCGTCGAGGACCACTCCCCCGCGGATGATGAGGACGAACTGGAGCGCCAGCGCCGCCCAGGTGACGACGGCCGTGAGGGTGTGCCAGGGGCGAGTCAGTCGCTGGGTGTCCACGCGCTCATCATGGACTGCAGCGACTCGCCCCGCCACGCTTTCCCCCGTCAACACTCTTCCTTGCTTGAGCGAAGCAAACTGTCATGGAGTGGACTGTGACTGGGGAGGGCTGTTTTGACGTTCGTTCGAACGCCAGATGTGAAGGTGTTCGAGCTGGACCGCGACGCCGTTCTGGATGCCGACGGGAACCTGGGTCGTGGAGCCATCCGACGTGGATGACCGAATCGCCCGTGCGCGGCCGGCCACCTCGAAGCTTTGGGCTATCGGCGCCACGAGTCACTCGAACACCGCACTCCCCACCACCCGCACCCGGCGGTCACTCGAGGTCAGCGCGTGCCCTCGAGACGACAGTGACCCGGACCCCGTTGTCTGACAGCATCCAACCGAGAAACGGCACGTCGGCGATGCAGGACATCTGGACCACAGCGAGATCGCCGTCCGGCGTGCCCGTCTCGGCGCCGAGCCCCCACTGGGACATCCCCCCGGGCAACGGTCGGCTCGCGACGTAGTCGCTTGCCGTCTGCTGGACCGTGGCATTGCTCAGGGGAACGGCCGCACCAACACCCCTTCCGTAGGCCGTGTCGTCCAGTGCGTTGGCCGACGCAAGGGCCGCCCCGTCAGCGACGTCCAAGAGTTTCATCCGGGACAGTTGCACGGACGTCACGGCGATGACGCCGGTGATGAGCAGGACGCAGATCATCGTGAAGACGAGGATGAGCAGCATGACCCGCCCTTGCTCATCCCGCTGAATGCGCCTGTGTCCCAGGCGCTTTCGTGCCAAGGACACCCGACAGGTCATGGAGCACTCCGGAAGCGGTCGACCGTCGACAGGTGACTGGCCGTGAGCGGGATTTCCAGTGGCACGACATCACGGGCAAAGCCGGGGATGAGTGGCAGCGGCACCGTGACACGTGCTGTCGTCTCGACCCGGGCATCCGGTGTGAGGCACGGAGACGTCGAGCACGAGACCTCAAGGGTCCCGACCCCGTCAAACCCCTGATCCCCAAACGCGATGTCCGCCGCAGCCCTGGCTCGCGCTCCCGCGTCCTGCCCCGATTGCGCGGTCACGAACGCCCGTCCGGCTTCACGCGCAGCGGTCGTCACGGCATACGAACCGGCCTGAATCCTTGCAAGCGTCAGGACGAGATAGGTCAGCGGGACGAGCATGAGCACACCCAGGAAAAGAAATTCAATAATGGCGCTGCCCTCATCGCTGCGCGCGCGAGCCAGGCGCTCACGCCATGTCATTGCCGCTCCAAGAAGGCTCGGCCGGTGACGTCCAGTTGGCCATCCGGGCCCGAGAGCCCGATGACCGGGAAAGGAGCACGGACATGGACCTCCACGACCTGCACTCCCCCCACCACTGCGGTCCCCACGGTGACGTTGTCGGCGTAGCGATCGGACAGCGAAGCCTCGATGAGCTCGCGTGCTCGCACGACCCCCATCCCCGGATCCGCGTCGGCTCGAGCACCCAGACGCGCACCTTCGCTCGCACACGAGATGAGGGTGTTGCGGATGTGGAGGACGAGCCCGAGTTGGAACACGGCCATGAAGAGGAACGCGACCAACCCCGAGACCATGACGAACTCCGCCACGGCCGACCCGCGCTCACGTCGAAGAGTGAGCACGACCACGTCAGCGGCTGACGCTGTCCATTGCCCGCTGGAAGAGACTTGTGAGCTGGCCCTCGGCAACGGTCCACAGGACGGCGACGAGGCCCGCAGTCATGAGAGTGATGAGCACCCACCCAGGGACGTCGCCGCGCTCGCGTCGGCGCTGCGCCCCGTCAACAAGGTCCAGGGCCGCGAACTGAGCTCGCAGGAGAGATCGGTGGATGATCTGCATGGTGCTGCCTTTCAGAGGTGTCATATCGAGAACTTGAGGAATGAAAAACCCGGGAAAACGGCGAAGACGACGGTGATGGGAAGCACCAGGAAAACCACTGGAATCATCATGGCGATTTCCTTCTTGCCCCCCGCCTCCATGATGAGGCGGCGGCCCTCCTCGCGTACGTCCTGCGCCTGGGCGCGCAGCACCTCAGCGAGCGGGGTACCGCGCTCGACCGCGATGACGATGCCGTCGACAAACCGAGTGAGGCTCATCAGCCCGGTGCGGTCAGCAAGACCCTGCAGGGCGACAGGCAGGCTCGCGCCTGCTCGCGCGTCCGCAAGGCAACGACGCAGCTCGTCGGAGAGTTCGCCGCGCGACAGCCGACAGACCCTCTCGAGTGCCCCGATGGCGCCCTCGCCAGCCCCCACGGCGAGCGCGAGCAACTCTGCGACGGTGGGGAACTCAGCAAGCATGCGCTCCTCGCGCTTGTTGGCGCGATGGCTCAGGAATACATCAGCGGCGACCACGCCCGAGCCGATGCCAATGGCGGTGAGGAGAGCAACAAGCACGGGACTCGAGCCACGCGTGACCAGCGAGAGGGTGCCGAAGGTGAGCATCGCGAGCCCACCGCACACTCCCCAGATGACCTGCTGGGCCCGGAACTTGTCGACGTCGGGAGCCAGACCAGCCCGCAGCAAACGCCGCCGGATCGACGCCGCGCCGCCCATGACCCGCTCGACGTGACTGGACAGCTCGCCGACGAGGGGAGCGAACAGGGTCGTAAACATGCCCTTGGCCGGCCCGTTGTTCGCGAGCAGGTTTGAGGGTCGAGGAGTGTCCTTGAGGTAGGGCAGGACGCGCTCGGTGAGTCCGGCCTGACGATGACGTGGCAATCCGATCCAGGTTAGGAGCAGGCCCGTCCCGACGAGGAAGCCGAGGATGGCGCCGGAGCGTGCGAGGTCGGTCATCGCAGCACTCGCTCGTCCTCGGGGAGTCGACCGATGCGCATCATGACCCAGTAGGCGACTCCCGTGAGTGCAGCCCCGAGGAACAGCACCAGCGCACCCAGCGCCGAAGAGTAGGCCTGCACCGATTCGGGGCGACTCGACAGCATCGCCAGCACGATCCACGGAGCAGCGACAGCCAAGCGGGCGGCATTGACCGTCCACGACTGGCGCGTCTCGAGTTCGGCTCTGGTCCGCGAGTCTTCCCGAAGGAAAACAGACAAGGTGCGCAACAGTCGGCCAAGGTCGCTCCCGCCGACCTCGCGGGCGATACGCAACGACTCAATGAGGCGGTCGGCGACGGGGTCGGCCAGCCGTTCCTTGAGCCGATCAAGACAGTCGTGGAATCGCCCGGTGATGCGGTAGTCCTGACTGAACGCTTGGAACGCCGGGCGCAACTCTTCGGGTCCGCGAGTTCCGAGTTGAGAGACGGCCTCGGGCAGGGACATGCCGGCTCGCACCGCCGAGGTGATGTTGTCGACCGCGTCCGGCCACAGGTCACGAAGGCGATTGCGGCGCTTTCGAGCGCGCATACGGACCAACGCGTACGGGCCCCAAGCCGCCATGAGCGCGAAGCAGAGCCCGATCGCGGGAACACCGACCACGGCATACACGACCAAGAAAATCATCAAGAACGCGGCAGAGCAGCCGACAAGCAAGGTGCGCGCAGTCACCGTCGGATAGCCGGCTTGGACGAGTTCATCGCTGAGCCGACGGATGAGAGCCGGTGGCTCCGCGGGACGGTCAGGGTCCCCCTCGCGCACCCAGAAACTCCACCAGATGCAAAAGAGCCCGGTGCCGAAGAGTAGTCCCAGGACGATCCCGCTCACGCGGGCTCCTGGGCCAACAGAGCCGGCACGTCATAACCTGCTCGCTCGAACCGGTCTCGGTGCGGCGGGTAACCGTCGGCGCGCACCAGCTCGTCGCCGCGCATGACGAAGAGATCCGCAATCTCGATGACATCGCCCTCGACCCGCCCCGGAACGGCCGCGATCTCACGGATCCGACGTGTGCCGTCACGCTCAAGCGCCGCATGGACGACGATGTCGATCGATCCGGCAACGGTCGGGACAACGAACCGGCTGCCGACGTTCTCTCCGGCGAGCAACGGCAGCGTGCACATCTTGGTGATCGCCTCACGCGCACTGTTGGCGTGGATCGTGCACATCCCGGGCAGACCCGAGTTCAGGGCGATCAGGAGGTCCAGACTCTCGGCCTGACGTACCTCACCGACGATGATGCGGGACGGGCGCATGCGCAGCGCCTCCTTGACGAGGCGACGAAGAGGCACCTCGCCCGTACCCTCCAGCGACGGTTGACGGCACTGCATGGAGGCCACATCTCGCATCGGGATTTTCAGCTCGAAGACCTCTTCACAGGTCACGACGCGCTCTCGCGCGGGGATGGCTGAGGCCAAACAGTTGAGCATCGTGGTCTTGCCCGACTGAGTTCCCCCAGCCACCAGAACGTTCAGCCCCGACGCCACCGCGGCCTCAAGGAACCTCGCAGCCTGACGCGTGACCGTGCCCAGTCGGACCAAGTCATCCATCGAGTCAGCCTTGACGATGAATTTTCTGACGTTGACATGCCAGTGCTCTCTTGTGATGTCGGGGATGACCACGTGGAGCCGGGAACCGTCGGGCAGGACGGCGTCGACGAAGGGGCTGGAGAGGTCGACGCGCCGGCCCGAGGACTTGAGCATGCGCTCAACGAGGTCACGGACCTCGTCTCCGGTGAGCAGGGTCGTGGTTAATTCGGCCACGCCGCCGCGGGCCACGAATACGCGAGTCGGCTCGTTGATCCAGATTTCTTCCACCGTCGGATCGTCGAAGTACTGCTGCAAGGGGCCGAACCCGGCCACCGTGTCCCAGACCGACTTCTCGGCCTGGGCGACGTCGCCGAGCACGGGCATCCCACCATGCATCGAGCGTTGGTCGTAGTCAGCGACGGCGTCGCGAACCAACCGCTGCACAGCGTTGGGCTCGCGGGCCGGGTCGAGCCCGGAGCGTCTGATGAGCTCGCGAACCTCCGCCTCGACCGTGCGGACTGCGTCCACTGGGACCCTCCCCCTCCCTGCTCGCGCTGGCCCCCGAGGGGTCGCGCATCGAAATTGACCTGTCTCAATGTGGGTGTCACCACACCCATCAAAGCAACTTCGCGGATTCCGACCGCAGAGTTGTCCACAGGCCGTGACCCCGTCCGGCACCCCCAGAGTAACCAGTCGACATCCCCCCGTCGCGCCAGCGCAGTGACTAGGTTGGCAATCCTGGAGCTGGCCGGCGCAGGTCACGGAGTCGGACGAGGCCGACGAACACACGGCGGAGGTCAACCCGGCCTGTGTCGAGGTCGCCATCCCGGCCAATGC
>JBDSIV010000153.1:0-28877 GCA_039917755.1 Knoellia sp.
GTTTGACGAGGCGCTCGAACCGCTCTTGCACAACGACCTTGGGAACTTGGTCAGCCATCGTCGCCGCGGGGGTGCCGGCCCGGATGGAGTACTGGAACGTGAAAGCGCTGGAGAACCTCGACTGCTCAACGACGCGCAAGGTCTCCGCAAAATCCTCTTCGGTCTCGCCGGGGAAACCCACGATGATGTCAGTCGTGATCGCAGCGTCGGGGATCTGCGCACGGACCCGATCGATGATGCCGAGGAACTTCGCACTGCGATAGGAGCGCCGCATGTCCTTGAGCACCTTGTCGGAGCCGGACTGCAGCGGCATGTGCAGGCTGGGCATGACATTGGGGGTCTCCGCCATCGCTGTGATGACGTCATCGGTGAATGCTGCGGGGTGCGGACTGGTGAACCGGACGCGCTCCAGACCCTCGATCTCACCGCAGGCCCGGAGCAGCTTGCCGAAGGCGAGGCGGTCGCCGAACTCGACACCGTAGGTGTTGACGTTTTGTCCGAGGAGCGTCACCTCGACGACCCCCTGGTCCACGAGCGCCTGGATCTCGGCGAGGATCTCCCCCGGCCGTCGGTCGGCCTCCTTGCCGCGCAGGCTGGGGACGATGCAGAACGTGCACGTGTTGTTGCACCCGACCGAGATGGAAACCCACGCGGCATACGCGGAGTCCCGTCGGGTGGGCAGCGTGGACGGGAAGGTCTCGAGCGACTCGAGGATCTCGACCTCGGCGCGCTTGTTGTGACGAGCGCGGTCCAACAAGGCGGGAAGGCTCCCGATGTTGTGGGTGCCGAAGACGACATCGACCCACGGCGCCCGCGTGACAATGGTCTCGCGGTCCTTCTGCGCCATGCAGCCACCGACGGCGATCTGCATGGCTGGGTTGGCATTCTTGGCCTGACGCAACTGGCCGAGGTTGCCATAGAGCTTGTTGTCGGCGTTCTCGCGCACGGCGCAGGTGTTGAACACCACGACGTCAGCCGCCTCGGGGCGGTGATCGGTGCCGATGCTGGCCACGTCGACATAGCCCGCCGTCTCGAGTAGGCCGGCAAGGCGCTCGGAGTCGTGGACGTTCATCTGGCATCCGTGCGTGCGCACGTCATAGGTCTTCAGCTCACTCATGGCTCACCAAGGGTACGTCCGCGGTGCATCGCCACGTACGGGGCCGTGGGTCGTCACGTGCCGCGAGTCGACGTTTTCGCCATCCGTCTCGAGAACTCCTCGCTCCGGCGGTGCTGCTGCTTCACGCCTGCACACCCCAGAGGGCGGCAACATGCCGGACGTCGGTGCCACAACAGCCGCCGACGATGTCGAGATTGGGTAGGCGGGCCACCAGGTGCTCGTGCTCGCGCACCAGGTCATCGATATCGCCGGCATCCAGGTGCTCGGCCGCGTCGAGTTCGGCGTGCGACTGGCGTGAGGCGTTGACGCGCAGACCAGAGACCCGGCTCGCCCAGCTGTCGTCCTCGCGCAATGCTTCGGTCAGGTGACTGGGGTGGGCACAGTTGAGGAGCAGCTGGTCCGGGGCGGCCTGGTCCCACAGGGACTGCACCGCATGCCCAAGCGGTGTCCCATCCGGCAGCCGGCCATCGGTCTCGACTGTGAACGAGACCCCCACGTCGAGGCGGTGGGACCTGGCTGCCTGCACCACCCCGACCGCCTCTGCCACGGTGACCAAGGTGTAGGCCGTTACCCGCCCAACCCCACTCTCGGCGAAGGCAGCCGTCTGGGTCGAGTGATAACTGGCGAACTCGTCGGCGGTCGTCTCCAGCCCGGGGACGTAGCCATCACCTCGGGGACCGATCATCCCGCCCAACTGGCACACGGCGGCACCCGCCCCGCTCCCGGTGCTCCCGATGGGAAACTCGCCCGACGCAATCAGGGCATCGGCCAACCCGGCGAGGAAGACGATGCTCTCAAAGTTGATCCGACGGACGTCGTGTCGTGATCCGCCTACGGCTGTGACCCAGTCAGGGTTAGCACGCCAGGTGGGCGTCTCCAGCAGAAGGTTGGCACCCGCGCGGCGAGCAACGCGCGCATAGCCGGAGTAGTAAGCAGCCAGCAGATTTCGGCCCTCCGTGGAGTCCAGCAGCGGATAAGCCGCAAACGCTGGGAGAACGACACCATGATGAAAGATCAGATCGGTCTCCAGACCACCGTCGGTCACCCAGCGAGGGCCGGCGGGTCCGCTGACAGGCGCACGTGGCGTCGCGCCTGTCGAAAACCCAGCGTCACTCATCGCGCAGCGCCCTTCGTGCGTGGGACCCTCACCCTCCTCCCCTGCCTTGCGCCCCACCAGAACCCCGGTGAGTCAGGCAAGCAGGGTCTGCGGGTGCCATGTGAGCCCCTCCCGGCTCACTCGCATGGCATCGCAACAGCGCGACCAGCCTGCACCGTCCTCCGGACCGGATGTGGAGCACCGGTCGGACTTGACAGAACCTCCACCGTTCGGCAATACTTTCAATTGAAACTTCAACTACTACTGCGAAAAAGGACACATCATGGGACTGTTCAACCGCACCGAGAAGACCACCAAGACCGTCGACGTCGCCACCGAGGCCACCTCGAACTTCGTCGCCGACATCGCCGGCGACTACACCCTCGACCCCACCCACACGCGCCTCGGCTTCTCTGCCCGCCACGCGATGGTCACCAAGGTCCGCGGCCAGTTCGATGAGTTCGAGGGCACCGCTCACATCGACACCGCCACGCCGGCCAACTCCAAGGTCAACGTCACCATCCAGGCCGCCTCCGTCACCACCGGCAACGAGCAGCGTGACGGTCACCTCAAGACGCCGGACTTCTTCGACATCGAGAACTTCCCGACGATCACCTTCGCCTCCACCACGGTCGAGCGCGACGGCGACGAGTGGGACATCACCGGCGACCTCACGATCAACGGTGTCACCAAGCCCGTCACGATCGAGTTCGAGGAGACAGGCTCCGCGAAGGACCCCTACGGCAACACCCGCATCGGCTTCGAGGGTGACACGACCATCACCCGCACCGACTGGAACCTCAACTTCAACGCTGCCCTCGAGACCGGCGGCGTGCTTGTCAGCGAGAAGGTCAAACTGGAGTTCGACATCTCTGCCATCGCTCAGGTCCCGTCCCAGGTCTGATCGATCGAGACGCCAACGAAGGGCGAGGACCAGGTGGTCCTCGCTCTTCGTTGGCGTTCGGCGAACGCGTGCCTGGTGGGGTCAGTCCCGTTGGTGTTCGGCCGCTGCGGCGAGGGCTTCGCGGATGACGCGCATCGACACCTCCGAGGGGTAGCCCTTGCGGGCGAGCATCCCGGCGAGTCGACGGGTCTGCACCATGGGCTCGAGTCCATGGAGCCGACGTAGCCGCTTGGTGACGAGTTCACGGGCCCGGTCCTCCTCCCCTTCCGGATCAACCTCGTCGAGCGCAGCCTCGGCCGTCTCGTCGTCAATCCCCTTCTGGCGCAGCTGCTGCGCCAGGGCCCGACGCGCCAGACCACGACCAACTTGTTGCGAGCGGACCAGCATCCCCGCATAGGCCTCGTCATCGACCAGCCCGACCTCCTGCATCCGATCCAGGACGACGGCTGCCACCACCGGGTCACAGTCACGCTTGGCCAGAGCCTGCTCGAGCTGGGCGCGGGACTTCGGGGCGTGGGTGAGCTGTCGCAGGACGATCTGCCGCGCGACGTCATGGGCATCGGGCTCGACGCCCTCCACTGCCGCGTCCGGAGGGGGTGGCGCTTTGCGCCGAGCGCGTCTGGACGCACGGGCAGGCGTGGCCGTGACCCGGCCTTCAGCTGCAGCCAGAAGCTCAGAGGGAGCGGGGAGCTCGGCCGCAACAGAAGGGCTGGACGCGGCAGGACTCACCCCCGCCCATGAGGGCGGAGGCGCGTCCGAGTCGGCGAATCCCACTGTGTCAGAAGCGATCCGAGGCGATTAGAGGCACTGACCGACTCAGAAGTCGACCGGAACCTCGGGGACCACTTCGAGTGGAGTGTCCGTCTGAGGACCGATGCCGAGTTTGCTCTTGATCTTTTTCTCGAGCTCGTCGGACAGGTCGGGGTTGTCCTTGAGTAAGGTGCGGGCGTTCTCCTTGCCCTGGCCGAGCTGGTCACCCTCGTAGGTGTACCAAGCGCCGGCCTTGCGAACGAAGCCGTGCTCGACACCCATGTCGATGAGGCCGCCCTCGCGTGAGATGCCCTGCCCGTAGAGGATGTCGAACTCGGCCTGCTTGAACGGCGGGGCCACCTTGTTCTTGACGACCTTGACGCGGGTGCGGTTGCCGACCGGGTCGGTGCCGTCCTTGAGGGTCTCGATGCGTCGCACGTCCAGGCGGACCGAGGCATAGAACTTCAGCGCCTTGCCACCGGTCGTGGTCTCGGGCGAGCCGAACATGACACCGATCTTCTCGCGGAGCTGGTTGATGAAGATCGCGGTCGTGCCGGTGTTGCTGATGGCGCCGGTGAGCTTGCGCAGAGCCTGACTCATGAGGCGGGCCTGGAGACCGACGTGGCTGTCACCCATCTCCCCCTCGATCTCGGCGCGCGGCACGAGGGCGGCGACGGAGTCGATGACGATGATGTCGAGGGCACCGGAGCGGATGAGCATGTCGGCGATCTCGAGCGCCTGCTCCCCCGTGTCGGGCTGCGACACGAGCAGGTTGTCGGTGTCCACGCCAAGCTTCGCAGCGTACTCAGGGTCGAGGGCGTGCTCAGCGTCGATGAACGCCGCGATGCCACCGGCGCGTTGCGCACTGGCGACCGCGTGCAGGGCGACCGTGGTCTTGCCCGAGCTCTCAGGGCCATAGATCTCGATGACACGTCCACGGGGAAGCCCGCCAATGCCCAGTGCGATGTCGAGGGCGATCGAGCCGGTGGGGATGACCTCGATCGGGGCGCGCACGTCGTCGCCCAGACGCATGATGGCGCCCTTGCCGTGCTGCTTCTCGATCTGTCCGAGGACCATGCCCAGAGTCTTGTCGCGGTCGTTCACGTTCCTGACGGCTGCTGCTGCCATGTCGCACCTGCTCTTTCTGTGTCGTTCGATGTGCGCGTCCGCCGGCGACCCATGCTCGCGGTCGGTCTTGTCGCGATCTCGGGTCAGACGCTAGGTCGTCGCACCGACAGCCGTCCGCTGCTGCCGTGGAGCTGTGGACAAGAACTGCGGGTTCGGCGACCTGTGGACAACAGTAGACGAACAGATGTTCGACATCAGGATGGGGCGTTGCGACACGCCGCATAAAGGACGAACGGGACAACGGCGCCGAGAACACGCGAACGCGGCACAACGGCATACCGGCATGTCCGACAGCGGCGAAGGCGTGAGAAACGGGCAACTGGCAGACTCCTGCGCCGTGACGATCATTGCGGCAGCGGACGGTTCGGCTCTCGGCAACCCCGGCCCGGCGGGCTGGGGCTGGTACGTCGATGACGACCACTGGGCCTGCGGCGGTTGGCCCCATGGCACCAACAACATGGGCGAGCTCACCGCCGTGCTCGACCTGCTCGAGCAGACCGCAGACGTCGACGACGACCTCGTCATCTATTGCGACAGCAAGTACGCGATCAACTCGATCACCCAGTGGATGCCGGGCTGGAAGCGCAAGGGCTGGAAGAAGGGCGATGGCAAGCCCGTGATGAACGTCGAGATCATGCAGGCCCTGGACCGGGCGATGGCCGGTCGCACCAACGTTCGCTTCGAATGGATCAAGGGTCATTCCGGCCACGCACTCAACGAGGAAGCGGACCGACTCGCCAACGGCGCAGCCACGGCATACCAAAAGGGCAGCGTCCCCGACGCAGGGCCCGGGTGGGCCGGACGCGACGCCATGCCACAGCACCACCACTCCCGCGCCGCTGCACCCTCGGCGACCATCGCACCGGAACCGGACCTCTTCTCCGAACTGGCCGACGGCACAACGGTTCTCACCGAGGAGGAGCAGGTCATCGCCCTCGAGCGGGCCTTGCTCGAGGACGAGACCCGTGAGGACGCTGCCGCCGTCGCTGCGCTCCTGCACCCTCAGTGGACCGAAATCGGCCGCTCGGGTCGCCTCTGGTCGCGGGAGGAGATGCTCGACGAGATCGGCCCGCTCGCTGAGCCCGTGAGTCTTGACGTCCTTGCCTGTATGCCGGCTGGTCCCGACACGATGCTCCTCACCTGGCGCGCGGTGCGAGAGACGGAGGCGACGCTGCGGTCCTCATTGTGGGTTCGCACCGCCGGTCACTGGCAACAGCTGTTCCACCAGGGGACGGCCGAGACCTGACCGCCTGACGAATGGACGCCGTCTCCCAGCGCCATGTTCATCAGCAGTTCGCCCGTGACTGACATTCGTACCCATGGCCGGGAGGGCGCAGGACTGCTACGTTGCCTAGATTCCTCCTTGCAGCCACCGCGTGAATTAGTGAACGTCGAGAGAGCTCATGGCAGCGAAACCTGCGCAAGAAGTTGCTCCACGCCGAGAGATGCTGGTGGGGAAGGGATGGGTCCAAGGCATTGCCCTGGTCATGATCTTCAGCTTTTTTGTCATGGGCATCCTCGCATTTCGCACCTATACCGACTCCATGCCGCAGCCGACAAAGGTGGTGAGCAGCACGGGTGAGACGGTGTTCACCACCGAGGACATCACGGCCGGGCAGGTGATCTTCCAAGCACGCGGCCTCATGGAGTACGGCTCGATCCTGGGTCACGGGGGGTACCTCGGACAGGACTTCACAGCGGAGTACCTCCGCAACGCCACGATCTTCACCGACAAGCAGATTCGCGACAGCGGCGCGCAGGACCCCCAGGCGCTCACCGTCAAGGAGTGGCGCACCAACCGCTACAACGACTCCACCGGCGTACTCACCTTCACTGACAACCAGGTGGGTGCCTTCGCAGACGCAAAGAACTACTACGCGACCTTCTTCGGTGAGGACTCGATCAAGCATGGGCTGAAGCCGATGCTGCTGACCGACCCGCAGCAAGTCCACGAGCTGACCGCGTTCTTCGCGTGGACGGCCTGGGCCTCGGCCGCTGAGCGACCCGGCTTCGACTACTCCTACACCAACAACTGGCCGATGGAGCCGCGAGTCGACAACGGTCCCACGGCTGACATGCTCGTATGGTCCGGCCTGTCGCTCATCGTCCTCATCGGCGGGACGGGGGCACTCTTCGCGATCTACGGCAGGTGGAGTCGGCAGATCGGCTGGCACTCTGAGGAGGCGCCGGCCATCGCGTTCAAGCAACCCGGGACGGTCGGCCTCACCCGGGCACAACGCGCCACAGCATGGTTCTTCCTGGTCATCGCTGTGCTCTTCCTGGGCCAAACGCTCGTCGGCGCTGCGGCGGAACACTACCGAGCCGACATCCTCTCCTTCTTCGGGCTGGACCTGGCCAAACTGCTTCCGTTCAACCTCGCCCGGACGTGGCACCTTCAACTATCCCTCTTCTGGACGGCCGCGTCCTTCCTTGCTGCAGGCATCTTCCTCACGCCGATGATTGCCGGACGTGAACCAAAGCACCAAGACAAGTTGACCTACATCCTGCTCGGCGCAGTCGCCATCGTGGTCTTCGGATCGCTGGCCGCCGAGGCGTTCTCGATCCACGGCTTCGAATGGGCTACCGGTCCGCTCTTCGCGCAGCAATGGGAGTACCTCGACCTCCCCCGGGTCTTCCAAGCGCTGCTGACTGCCGGCCTCTTCATCTGGATCATCATCATCTATCGAGGACTACGGGGCAGGCTCCGTCGTGAGTCGAAGGGCAACATGCCGTGGCTCTTCTTCTTCTCCGCCCTGACGATCCCCGCCTTTTACGCGGTCGGACTGCTCGCTACCAGTGAGACGCACCTGTCGGTGGCTGAGTTCTGGCGCTTCTGGGTGGTGCACCTCTGGGTCGAGGACTTCTTGGAGCTCTTCACCACCGTGATGGTCGCCTACATCTTCGTGATGCTCGGCGTCGTCCGCGAGAAGATTGCCCTCGGGATCATCCTGATGGATGTCATCCTCTACTCCACGGGTGGCGTCATCGGCACGATGCACCACCTCTACTTCTCCGGCACACCGGTTGAGCACATGGCGCTCGGAGCGTTCTTCTCCGCTGCCGAAGTCATCCCACTCACCTTCCTGACCGTCGAAGCCTGGGCCTTCATGCAACTGGGCGCGCGTCAGGAAGCGAAGTCCTCCGCACCGTTCCCGCACCGGTGGGCGGTGATGTTCCTTGTCTCTGTCGGGTTCTGGAACTTCCTGGGAGCCGGCATCTTCGGCTTCCTCATCAACCTGCCGATCATCAGCTACTACGAGATCGGCACAGCCCTCACGGCCAATCACGCACACGCGGCGATGATGGGTGTCTACGGCATGCTCGCCGTCGGACTCGCCATGTTCGCCCTGAGATATCTCATCCCACCGGAGAAGTGGCCCGAGAAGTGGGCGCGACTCTCCTTCTGGAGCCTGAACATCGGACTGGCCTGGATGGTGTTCGCCACGCTCCTGCCGCTCGGGGTGATACAGCTCTACCACTCGGTCGGCAGCGGCTACTACGAAGCGCGCTCGATCTCGTTCATCACCAGCAACAGCAACTCCCTGCTCGAGTGGGGCCGACTGCCGGGAGATGTCATCTTCATCGTTGGTGGCGTCCTACCGTTCTTGTGGATCACATGGTTGGGCGTTCGATACTTCCGGCACGGCGAGATCGTCGATGAGCTCCCCGAGGACATGTTGTTCACTGAGCTCCAGCCCGAAAGCAAGAAGTAGCGGATGTCCGCTCCCTCCCTCACCGTCCTGGCGGTCAGCGGCTACGCCGCGGTACTGCTGGTCGTGGCCTGGCTCGTCGACCAGATGGGTCAGCGCTCGGCCACCAAGTCAGCGCGGTGGCGGACGGGCAACTTCGTCTACCACTCCGATCAGGACGCCTGGAAGTGCCACGAGGACCAATGGCTCTGGCCTGCCTCCTTTGACCCGGACAAGCGGGTCATCAGGTATGCCGGCCAGCACGCGATCTGCGGTCGGTGCCCCGCCAAGCAGGCGTGCTCTCCCACCCCAGGACCACGTGAGCTCACCCGGCAGGTCGACCCGTGGCCCTTCTCCGACGCGGGGCGATTCCACCGCGGGATCTCTTTGTGCGTGGCGGTGATCGCTGCCTTCATGCCGACCGCGATGCTGATCGGCGCCCGCTCTGCTGCCGACGTCATCGTGCTCGTGACGACGATCATCGTCGCCGTCATCGCGTCCGTGCCACTTGGGAAACATTTGTGGCAGACACCTCGCAACTTCCCCGCGAACATCAGAACCGACGCGTCAAGCGATGAACCCGGCTCCCCCTCGGCCACCACTGATGACATCGTTGTCCTGGTGGATCGCTACTCGAGCCGCTGGTCGAGCGACCGGCGACGCGTGGACCTGCCCGACCCGACCCTACGAGAGTGACCTCAATGCCAGGCTGGATCGCCCCCGTTCTCGCGATCATCGTGATCGCCGCCGCGATCATGGCGACGTCGATCAAGATCATCTCCGAGTACGAACGCGGGATCGTCTTCCGGCTCGGCAAGCTTCGTGACGTCTACCAGCCCGGACTGCACCTGATCCCGCCGGGTCTGTGGCAACTCCAGCGTGTCGACCTGCGTGTCGTCACGTTGACCATCCCACCGCAGGAGGTCATCACCAAGGACAACGTCCCAGCTCGGGTCAACGCGGTCGTGCTGTTCAACGTCGTCGATCCGGAAGCAGCGATCATGCGGGTCGAGAACTACGCGATCGCCACGTCCCAAATCGCGCAGACAACGTTGCGATCGGTCCTCGGCCGGGCGGATCTCGACACGATCCTGGCTCACCGGGATGCCCTGAACCACGATCTGCGCGAGATCATCGAGCTCCAGACCAAGCCGTGGGGCGTCGACGTCTCCGTGGTCGAGATCAAGGACGTCGAGATCCCAGAGCAGATGCAACGCGCGATGGCTCGTGAGGCGGAGGCCGAGCGCGAACGCCGAGCCAAGATCATCAATGCCCGTGGCGAGCTGCAGGCGTCCAAGGAGCTGAAGGAAGCGGCCGACGTCCTCTCGCAGAGCCCAGCGTCGCTGCAACTGCGCTACCTCCAAACCCTGCTCGAACTTGGTGCCGACCAGAACTCGACCGTCGTCTTTCCGCTCCCGATGGACATCATCACCCCGCTCCTCCACCGACTCGCACCCACCACCCCGGTGGAGGTGCCCGAGGGTCCGCCGACGCACCTCTGACCAGTGTGCTGGGTGATCCGATCGGCCGGATCTGTCGTGGCGATCTCGGGTCTGATTGCCGCGACGTTCTGACGGAACCACGGCCCCGAGGCCCGGTGACACCCCCGAATCGAGCACCCGCAAATTCGGTCAGCCGACTGCGCGGATCGGGAACGGAGCGGTCAGAGGCGGGACGACAGGTGCTCGACGAGCTCGCTCGCGGGTCCCGAACGGACGCTGCCGTGCCCTGTGCCGGCCCATAGGTGGACAAGGTCGGGCTGGCCGGTCGCCTTGCCGTGCGCGCGCAACGGCGCTGTGAGGTGGTGCACCTGCGGATAGGCCGCGGGGGCGACCTCGGTGAACAGCTGGGTCCAAGAGGTGACGAGTGCTCGGGCGCTGCGCCCCGAGAACGCCCGCGTGACAACGGTGTCGGTGCGCCGCGTCAGCTCGTGACGGTGCACGTCCGCGGTCCCGGCTTCGTCGGCTCGCAGGAACGCCGTCCCGCAGGCAACGGCATGGGCGCCAGCCTCAAGCAGACCAGCAAGGTGTGAGGGGTCGGCCACGCCGCCGGCCGCGATGACGGGCAACGAGGTCACGGCCGTGATGTTCTGGAGCAACAGTCGGGTGGGGGTCTCGTGGTGGCCCGCGTCCACGGGACCACCGCGGTGCCCGCCTGCCTCCCAACCCTGAGCCACGATGCCGTCCACGCCGAGCTCGTCGGCCCACGCGGCCTCGCTCGCGTCGTTGAGGGTCACCCACACTTCGATCCCTGCACCCTGGAGACGATCGACCACCTCGGCGGGGGGCCACGCGAAGGAGAAGGACACGACGGCCGGGCGCTCGGCAAGGACCACCTCAACCTTGGCGTCGAAGGCGTCATCGTCATGGATGGGGTCGCCCAGCGCGATGCCGGCCTTGTCAGCGAGCGGCTGGATGCGCGCGGCGTACTCAAGCACCCGGGCCGCGCTCCCCGGTTCATACGGGCTGGGCGCGAACAGGTTGACCCCAAAGGGTGCGCCGTCGGCGACGGAGCGCAGGGCAACGATGTCGTCCCGCAGGCGATCGGGGCCGAGGTAGGCCCCGGCGAGGAACGCGAAGCCTCCGGCACCGGTGACGGCCGCCGCCAGATCGACCGTGCTCGGCCCTCCCGCCATGGGCGCGAGGACGAGTCGGCGATCGAGCAGGGTCACTGTTCAGCCGCGTCGGGGTGCTTCGACCCGGCCCAGTCGCCGCTCCTGAGGAACGTCCATGTCCTCGCACAGCGCGAGCCACACCAGCCGCGGATGCATGCCCTCCTCAAGGGCCTGGCTGACGCTGCGCCCGCCGAGGACTCCGAGGACGTGGTCGCGCGCCAAGGTGGGGGCGTAGGTCTCGCCAAACTCGTCGTTCATCAGCGTCCAGAAGTGGCTGATTCGCATGGGCGCGAGTGTGTCACACCACCCCGACTCCCCCTCGCTGACCGGCCCCTACGTGCCACGTACTGCGATTGCAGAGATTCCTTTGTAGAGTCATCGACATGTCAGTTCCTCCTGCGCCAGATTTCCGTAGGGAAGTCGTCCTCGACGCGACCACTCTCAAGGCACTGACCCACCCGTTGCGACCCCGCATCCTCAGCGCGCTCCGCCTTCATGGACCGGCCACGGCCTCACGTCTCGCTGCGCATTTGGGCGTCAACACTGGCGCGACGAGCTATCACGTGCGCCAGCTCGCCGAGGCCGGTTTCGTCGTCGAGGCCACCGAGTTGGGCAACGCCCGTGACCGCTGGTGGCGCGCCGCCCACGCCCGCACCTCCTTCGACACGCATGACGCTGATCACGAGACGGCCGCGGCCTACCTCTCCGCGGTCGCTGCCGGCTACGCCGAGAACGCGCAGCGGGCCATCGCCGAGATCGCGACCCTTCCCCGGGAGTGGGAGGACGCCGGGATGTTCAGCAACTTCACCCTGCGCCTCACCCCAGAGGAAGCGACCTCGCTCATCGTGGACGTCGTCGCGGTGATTCGTGGCTACCGGCCGCATCAGGGCACCGATGATGCCCCCGAGACAGCCCTTCCCGTGGCGGTCAACCTCGAGATCTTCCGTGCGCCGGGGATGTCGTCGGAGTGAGAGCCCGGGGGGGCCCAAGTCGCAGCAGTCTCTACGGCATGCTCGTGGCGTCGAGTGTGTCCATCGTGGGCACCCGCGTCTCGACGATCGCCCTGCCCTGGCTGGTCTACACCGAGACCAACTCGCCCGGCCTGACTGGTCTCGTGCTGACCGCCGAGATGGCGCCCTATGTCATCTCGAAGGCGTTGGGTGGCCCCCTCGTCGACCACCGGGGCCCACGCGCCATCAGCGTCCTCGGTGACCTCCTGAGCGGCGCTTTCCTCGTGCTCATTCCCATCCTGTATGCCGCGGGGCAGCTCTCGCTTCCCGAGCGCATCCCGCTGTTGCTCGCTCTGGTTGCCCTTGCGGGGGCCTTCCGCGGACCCGGCGACGGCGCGCGCAACGCCATGATCCCCGCCGTGTCCGACGCCACGGGCGTGCCGCTCGAGCGGATCACGGGAATCGACAGCACTCTTGACCGGGCGAGCGGCCTGCTCGGTGCGGGCATCGGTGGCCTTCTTGTCGCCGTCTTCGGCGCTGCCCAAACCGTCGCCGTCACGGCCGGGAGCGCGCTTGTCAGCGCTGTGGTGGTTGCCGTCTTCATCCCCGGGGTCTCCCTCGGGAACTCACAGGAGGCCGGGACCTACTTCGCGCGGCTTCGGACTGGCGCGCTGTTCTTGCACAAGGACCGCCTCCTGCGAGCGATCCTCATGATGATCGCTGTGACGAACCTCCTCGAGGCGGCCTACATCTCGGTGATGCTTCCGGTCTGGGTGCACAGCAACGGTCATGGCCCTGCACTCATCGGTCTGCTGGGCACACTCTTTGGCGGCGCGGCCGTAGCATCGAGCCTTGTTGCCACGGCCCTGGCCGGACGCTTCAGTCGGCGCACGGCCTACCTCGCGGGATTCACCTTGTGCGGCGCTCCCCGCTATCTGGCGTTGGCAGTGGGTGCCCCCCTCTCGGTCATCATCGTGACCAATGTGATCGCCGGCCTGGGGGCCGGTTTCATCAACCCGACCATCAGCGCCCTGTTCTTTGAGCGGGTGCCACGCCACATCATTGGTCGTGTCGGATCGCTGGCCGATGCGTTGGCCTGGGCTGGTCTGCCGGTCGGCGGCGTGGTGGGCGGTCTGGCCGTGACGGCGCTGGGCGTCTCTCCGGCATTGGGCGTGGCTGGCGCTGCCTACCTGGTGTCCACGACCGTGCCCGGGGTTCGGCCGGAGTGGGGCGAGATGGACCGGGCCCACCGCACCCAGGACGCGGTGCACGGGGGGGGACACCTGAACCCGCCCAGCTCCGTTGCGACTCGATCCTGTTGTCGGTGGCAGGTGAGAGGCTTGCCCCCTCATGACGACTGACGTTCTCGAACGCTTCTCCCCAGCCACGGCGACGTGGTTCCGGGACTCCTTCAGCGCGCCGACAGCGGCCCAGGCCGGCGCGTGGGAGGCGATCAGCTCGGGACACCACGCCCTCGTCGTCGCACCCACCGGTTCGGGCAAAACGCTATCGGCCTTCCTCTGGGCGCTCGACCGCCTCGGCACCGAGCCAGTGCCCGACGAGAAGCTCAAACGCTGCCGCGTCCTCTATATCTCGCCGATGAAGGCCCTGGCCGTCGACGTCGAGCGCAACCTGCGCAGTCCGCTGGTCGGCATCGGTCACGCTGCCACCCGACTCGGGGTGGCCCAACCCGACATCACCGTGTCGGTGCGCAGTGGTGACACCCCGGTCAACGAGCGCCGCACCTTTGCCCGGGCGCCGAGCGACATCCTCATCACCACACCAGAGTCCTTGTTCCTCCTGCTCACTTCGCAGGCGCGCGAGGCCTTGCGAGGCGTGGAGACCGTCATCCTGGACGAGGTCCACGCCGTCGCCGGCACCAAACGTGGCGCCCACCTCGCCCTCTCTCTCGAGCGGCTCGATGCGCTGCTCGACACCCCCGCCCAGCGGATCGGTCTGTCCGCGACGGTGGAGCCGGTCGAGGAGGTCGCTCGCTACCTCGCCGGCGGGCGGCCCGTCGAGGTTGTGCGGCCCCCGTCGACCAAGGAGTGGGACCTCAACGTCGTCGTCCCGATCCCCGACATGTCCTCGCTCGGTGAGGTCATTGAGGACGACCTCAGTGGACCCGCCTCAGGCGCTGAGCGGCGTGCGTCGATCTGGCCGCACGTCGAGGAGCGCATCGTCGATCTCGTTGCGGCACACCGCTCGACGCTCGTGTTCGCCAACTCCCGACGTCTGGCCGAGCGACTCACCGCACGA
Source organism: Knoellia sp. (assembly GCA_039917755.1). Lineage (GTDB taxonomy): Bacteria > Actinomycetota > Actinomycetes > Actinomycetales > Dermatophilaceae > Knoellia. The sequence continues at coordinate 14,508 of JBDSIV010000153.1, forward strand.
CTCAACGAGATCTGGGAGGAGCGCCTCGAGGCGGCGGCTGCGGATCTCTCCGTAGCCGACGATGAGAGTGACGTGGCACCAGAGGCGGGCGGACGGCATACCGGATCTGCTCACACTCCCGCACAGCTGATGGCTCAGTCGGGCACCTCCCACGGGGCGGCACCCGTCCTCGCCCGCGCCCACCACGGCTCGGTGAGCAAGGAGCACCGCTCGCTCATCGAGGAGGACCTCAAGGCCGGGCGGCTGCCGGCCGTCGTTGCCACGTCGAGCCTCGAGCTCGGCATCGACATGGGCGCGATCGACCTCGTCATCCAGGTCGAGTCGCCACCCTCGGTCGCCAGCGGGCTACAGCGAGTGGGTCGCGCCGGTCACCAGGTCGGGGCTGTCTCGCGCGGAGTGCTGTTCCCGAAGTTCCGGGGCGACCTCGTCCAGACCGCTGTGGTCGTCGAACGCATGCGCGCCGGTGCCATCGAGTCGCTGCGCGTGCCGGCCAACCCGGTCGATGTCCTTGCCCAACAGATCGTGGCGATGACCGCTCTCGATGACTGGGGGGTCGAGGACCTCGAGCAGGTCGTGCGCCGAGCAGCGCCCTTCGCCGCGCTGCCGCGCTCCATCCTTGAATCAGTGCTTGACATGCTGTCGGGCCGCTACCCCAGCGATGAGTTCGCTGAACTGCGTCCTCGCATCGTGTGGGACCGCGTCACGGGAGTGCTCACCGGACGCCCCGGAGCTCAACGTCTCGCGGTCACCTCGGGCGGCACGATTCCCGACCGCGGGTTGTATGCCGTCTTCCTCGCGACCGGTGAAGGCACGGGTCGCCGCGTGGGTGAGCTCGATGAGGAGATGGTCTACGAGTCGCGGGTCGGCGACGTCTTCACTCTCGGCACGTCCACGTGGCGGATCGAGGACATCACTCATGACCGTGTGCTCGTCACGCCCGCTCCTGGACAGCCCGGCCGACTTCCCTTCTGGAAGGGCGACCAGCTGGGTCGACCGGCCGAGCTCGGCAAGGCCGTTGGCGCGTTCGTGCGCGAGGTCGCTGCGTCCACGCCGAAGCAGGCCCGGGCGCGCGTCTCCGCGGCTGGTCTGGACGCCTGGGCGACCGACAACCTCGTCTCCTATCTCGAGGAGCAGCGCGCCGCCACGGGCCATGTCCCGGACGACCGGAACATTGTCGTCGAACGGTTCCGTGACGAGATCGGCGACTGGCGCGTCGCCGTGCACAGCCCATTCGGCGGGCAGGTGCACGCACCTTGGGCACTGTGCGTCTCGGCGAGGATGCGCGAGCGGTTCGGCGTCGACGTCCAAGCGATGCACGGTGATGACGGCATCGTCTTCCGCCTGCCCGACCTCGAGTTCGAGGGTGAGGGCTCATCGGGGCGTGGGCCGGCGGCCGAGCTCCTCGACCTCGTGCGCCTTGACCCGGACGACGTCCACGACATGGTCACCTCTGAGATCGGTGGCTCCGCCCTGTTTGCCGCTCGGTTCCGCGAGTGCGCCTCGCGAGCCCTGCTCCTCCCCCGCCGCCGGCCTGGCCAGCGTCAACCCTTGTGGCAGCAGCGGCAACGAGCGGCACAGCTCCTCGAGGTCGCGAGCCAGTACGCCTCCTTCCCGATCGTCCTCGAGACGGTGCGCGAGTGCGTGCAGGACGTGTTCGATGTCCCCGGTCTCACCTCCTTGATGACCTCGATCGCCTCGCGTGAGGTCACCCTCGTCGATGTCGAGTCCACGCAGCCGTCGCCTTTCGCGCGCTCGCTGATGTTCGGCTACGTCGCGCAGTTCCTCTATGAGGGCGACTCACCATTGGCCGAGAAGCGCGCGGCCGCCCTGTCCCTCGACCCCACCCTGCTCGCCGAGCTGCTTGGTCGCGGCGAGGGCCTGTCGCTGCGCGACCTGCTCGATCCAGAGGCCATCGCCCGGACCGAGTCAGAGTTGCAACGTCTGGCTCCTGAACGTCGATGCCGCGATGCCGAGGATGTGGCCGACCTGCTGCGCACTCTGGGGGCGTTGTCCCTCACCGAGATTGAGCGTCGCACGCGCGACGAGGTGGCCACCCGCGACGACATCGGGGCCTGGCTTGATGACCTCGAGGGCGCGCGTCGAGTCATTCGCGTGCGGATTGCCGGCGAGGAGCGGTGGGCTGCGATCGAGGATGCCTCCAGATTGCGCGACGCCCTCGGTGTCTCGCTGCCGGTCGGGGTCCCGCAGACCTTCCTTGAGCCCGTGCCGGATCCGCTCGGGGACCTCGTGGCTCGCTATGCCCGCACCCACGGCCCCTTCCAGGTGCAGTCGCTGGCGCAGTGGTGGGGTGTGGGCCCTGCCGTTGCCCTTGATGCCCTGCGCCGACTCGCCTCTGCCGGGCGCATCGTCGAGGGCGAGCTGCTGCCCACCGAGAGTGGTGGTGGGCAGCACGGCCTCGATCACTGCGACGCCGAGGTCCTGCGCACGCTACGACGCCGCTCGCTGGCTGCCCTGCGTGCCGAGGTCGAGCCCGTCGCGGCTGTCGAACTGGCCCGCTTCCTGCCGCAGTGGCAATCCGTGGGCGGGGGGCTGCGTGGGCGCGAAGGCCTCATCCGAGCCGTCGAGCAGTTGGCCGGCGCGGTCCTGCCGGCAAGCGCGCTCGAGTCCCTCGTGTTGCCCGCGCGGGTGGTCGGCTACTCCCCCGCGCTGCTGGATGAATTGACCAGCGTCGGCGAGGTCGTGTGGCGTGGTCACGGCTCCCTTCCCGGTGACGACGGATGGGTCTCGCTCCACCTCGCCGAGACGGCCCACCTCACGATGACGGCTCCTGACACCACTGACATCGGTGATCGGCAGCAAGCGGTCCTCGACGTGCTTGCCGGCGGCGGCGCCTACTTCTTCCGGGCCTTGGCCGATCAGGTCGCGAACGGCAACGATGCCGAGGTCCTCGAGGACTTGTGGTCCCTCGTCTGGTCCGGTCACGTGTCGGGTGACACTTTTGCTCCCGTGCGTGCCCTGTTGGCTGGTGGCCGCACCGCGCACAAGCGCTCCACGTCGGGGCCGCGCACCTCGCGCTATGCCGGCCGCGCCGGTTCGCTCGGCAGCCTCGGTGGCCGTCGGGGCGCCTCGCGACCTCTCACAGCCGTCCGGTCGGCACCGATGATCGCCGCGGGACGGTGGTCACTGTTGCCCGCTGTTGAGACCGACGCCACCGTGCGCACCTTGGCGACCGCCGAGATCCTGCAGGACCGCTATGGCGTCCTCACGCGCGGCAGTGTTGTCGCCGAGGATGTCCCCGGAGGCTTTGCCGCTGTCTATCGCGTCCTGGCGGCGGCCGAGGAGTCCGGGCGGGTGCGACGCGGCTACTTCGTCGAGTCGCTGGGCGCAGCGCAGTTCGCCACGACGGGCGCCATCGATCGTTTGCGAGCCCACGCCCGACAACTCGGCGCCTCCCCCGATGCGACTGCCCAGCGCGCCCTCGTGCTCGCTGCCACCGACCCCGCCAACGCCTACGGCGCTGCCCTGCCCTGGCCGGACCGACCCGTCGCCGACGGCGCCGAGGAGACCACGCCCGGACGCCGAGGTCATCAGCCCGCACGCAAGGCCGGAGCCCTGGTGATCCTCGTCGATGGCGATCTCGTGCTCTATGTCGAGCGGGGCGGCAAGACGCTGCTGTCCTGGACTGACGACACGACCCGTCTTCAAGCCGCTGCCGACGCGCTGGCACTCGCAGTGCGCGGGGGCGCACTGGGCCGGCTCACCGTCGAGAAGGCCGACGGTGGGGCGATCCTCGGATCGGGCCACCCCCTCGTCGATGCCTTGGCCCAAGCCGGGTTTCACGCGACCCCGCGTGGCCTGCGATTGCGCCGCTGAGTCCTTGAAGTCTTGAACCACTGAGTTGCTGAGTCACCATGAGGAGGTGCAGCCATGCCTGAGGGTGACACCGTTTGGCGGACGGCCAACCGGCTCAACCGTGCGCTGGCCGGAGCGCCCATATCGTTGTGCGACTTGAGGTTCCCCGAGATCGCGACCGTCGATGTCCGAGGTTCGATGACGACCGAGGTGATCAGTGTTGGCAAGCATCTCTTGCACCGGCTGGACTCCGGCCTGACGATCCACTCGCACCTCAAGATGGAGGGCCAGTGGCGCCTTGAGCGTCCTGACGCGACGGGCTCATGGTTGCGGCGGGCGGACCTGCGCGCGGCGGTGGGCACCGACAGCTGGGTGGCCCTCGGGCTCCGGCTGGGCCTGCTCGAGGTGTTGCCCACGAATCGCGAGAGTGAGGTGGTTGGCCATCTGGGCCCCGACGTTCTGGGCCCCGATTGGGATCCAGCCGACGCCGCCGCCCGTCTCGCCGGCTCCGAGACGGTGATCGGCGCTGCCCTGTTGGACCAGCGCCTGCTGGCCGGTGTCGGCACGATGTGGGCCGCGGAGTCCCTCTTCCTTGAACGCCTCGGACCCTGGACCCCGTCCAGTGACCTTGACGCCCCCAGCGTGGCTGCCCTCGTCGATCGGATCCACAGCCTCATGGACCAAGGGCGTCACCATGCCGTGCAGTCGAGCACCGGATCTCGTCGCAGGGGCGAGGAGCTCTATGCCCACGCGCGCTCCGGTCGCCCGTGTCGGCGTTGCGGCGACACCGTCAGGGTGGCCATGATCGGGCGGACCGGCCTCGAGCGGACGATGTTCTATTGCCCGGCCTGCCAGGGCGGCTTGGCACCGCATGACGACGGAAAGCCTCAGCGTCCTCTCGGATCGTCGAAGGGTCGCACAACGCCCTATCGGCGAGCCTGAGTCAACGTCAGACTCAGCTGCAACCTCGACACGTCGCTCAGGCCGCGGAGGCGGTTGCAACGACTGAGCGGCCCCCGACCGGCAGCGAGACGGGGGTGCTGAGCGACTCAACACGGGCGACGCGGCGACTCACGTCGGCCAGGACGACGGATACCGGTATGTCGAGGGAGTCACAGATGGCCGCGAGAAGTTCCGACGAGGCCTCTTTGACACCTCGCTCGACCTCGCTGAGGTAGCCCAGGGACACGGCGCCAGCACCAGCCACGTCGCGCAGGGTCCGGCCCTGCTCCTGGCGTCGCTCGCGCAACACCTCGCCCAGCTCGTGTCGGAGCAGGATCATGATCGGGCCTCCCTTCGGCGTGAGTCCAAGTCGTTGGTGACCACGCTACATCGCGAGCACCTCATCACGTCGAAGTGTTCTGTGACAGGCCGTATTCCCCGGTTCAGGCGCGGGCGCTCGGCGTGTCCTCGCGCAGGAGCCCACCGAGCAGCTCGAGCACTGCGTGCACACTCGCCTCCCGCACCTCGTCACGATTGCCCTCAAGGTGCAGGGCCAAGGTCTGTGGCCCCGAGCTCCAGGGTCCGTGGGCGGCAACGAAAACGGTGCCAGCCGGCATACCGTCGGAGGGACCGGGACCAGCCACCCCAGTCGTCGCAAGGCCAACGTCGGCACCCACAAGTCGAGCGGCGCCTTCGGCCATCTGCGCCGCCACGACGGCGTCCACCGCGCCCACCTCAGCCAGCAGATCTGGGTCCACCCCGAGCAGGTCCACCTTGAGATCGCTCGCGTAGGAGACGACTCCCCCACGCACCGTCTCGGAGGACCCTGGCACCGACGTCAGCGCCGCGGACACCAGACCCCCGGTGAGGGACTCTGCCGTGGCGACGGTCAACCCCCGCTCGATGAGGGCGGCAACGACTGCTGACGGCGAGGAGTTCACTGGCGGGTCACGGCTGGTGCCGCTGCTCTCGCGCCGCCGCACGCTCTGCCCGCTTGGCCAGGGCTCGAGGACTGGTGCGCCGCAACCGCAAGGCGTCGATCGCGTAGTCGACACCGGTGGCGACCGTGAGAATGAGAGCCGCAATGAGAGTCACCCACGCGATGGCATCGAGAACGCTGGTGAACGGCAGCGAGAAGCGCGGGATGACGAAGAAGCCCAGGGCGAGAGCCTGGACCAGTGTCTTGACCTTGCCCCCGCGACCGGCGGCCATGACTCCGTGACGAATGACCCAGAACCGCATGGCGGTGATGCCCCACTCGCGCACGAGGATGACGGCGGTGATCCACCAGGGGACGTCGCCGATCATCGACAGACCGACCAAGGCCATCGTCACCAGTGTCTTGTCGGCGATCGGGTCGGCGACCTTGCCGAAGTCGGTGATGAGGCCGCGGCTGCGGGCAATGTCGCCGTCAATGCGGTCGGTGAGCATCGCGATGAAGAAGACGCCGAAGGCCCACCACCGGGTGGAGGCGACCTGGCCGTCGCCCGAGAGCAGCAGCCACCCGAAGACGGGGACGAGGAGGAACCGCAGAATCGTCAGGCCGTTGGCAATGTTCCAGGCGCTCGGCGCCATCCGAGCGGCCGGCGAGGGCCGCTCAGTCATGCCGAGTCCGCCACGAGGTCGATGCCCTCGGTGCCCACTACGGTCGCGAGCACCGTCTCACCGATCGTGGCGGTCACCCCGACCACTCGGGTCGTGCCGTCGACATCGGGACCCTGGTGCTCGGCGCGACCGACCACCTCGCCCGTCTCCTCGTCGATCTCCTCGACGAGGACGCGCACCCTCTCACCGATGCGGTCCTCGGCGCGCTGCGCCGTGAGCTCCTCGATGAGGTCGGTGATGCGGGCGACGCGCTCGGCGATGGCCTGGGGGTCGATCTTGTCGCTGAGGAGCTCGCCCTCGGTGCCGTCCTCGTCGGAGTAGCCGAAGACCCCGACGACGTCGAGTTCGGCAGCGGTGAGGAACTCGGCGAGCTCGTCGACCTCGGCCTCTGTCTCACCAGGGAAGCCGACGATGACGTTGCTGCGGATACCGGCCAGGGGTGAGCGGCGACGGACGTCGTCGATGAGGCCGAGGAAGGACTCGGTGCCGCCGAAACGACGCATGCGGCGCAGCAACGGCGCGGACGCGTGCTGGAAGGACAGGTCGAACCACGGCATGACCTCGGGGATCGCCACCATGGCGTCGAGCAGTCCGGGGCGCACCTCGGCAGGCTGGAGGTAGGAGACACGGACCCGCTCGATGCCGTCGATGTCGGCGAGCTCGGGCAGGAGGGCGTCCATGAGGGCGAGGTCGCCGAGGTCCTTGCCATAGGAGGTGGAGTTCTCGCTGACGAGGAAGAGTTCACTCACGCCTTGGGTGGCCAGCCAGCGGGCCTCGTCGATGACGTCGGTGGGACGACGCGAGACAAAGGAGCCGCGGAACATCGGGATTGCGCAGAACGCGCAGCGTCGGTCGCAGCCGCTGGCGATCTTGAGCGGCGCCCAGGGGCCGGTGTTGAGGCGGGCGCGGGGCGCGGCATGCCCGGGGAGAGCCACGTCGGCGGACGCCTGCTGACGGGTCGCGGGCGACAGCGGCAGGAGCTTGCGTCGATCGCTGGGCACGTGGCTCTTGACCGTGCCCCCGTCCAGGATCGTGCGCAGGTGCGTCGACATGTCGGCGTAGGAGTCGAAGCCGAGCACGGCATCGGCTTCGGGCAACTCGTCGGCCAGCGTCTGGCCGTAGCGCTCGGCGAGGCAGCCAACGGCGACAACCTTCTGGGTGCGGCCGGTCTCCTTGAGCGACGAGGCCTCGATCAGGCTGTCGATCGAGTCCTTCTTGGCCTGCTCGACGAAGCCACAGGTGTTGACGACGGCGACATCTGCATCGGCGGCATCATCGACCAGGGTCCAGCCCCCGGCCTTGAGCCGCCCAGCCAGCTCCTCGGAGTCGACATCGTTGCGGGTGCAACCGAGGGTGACGACAGCCACCGAACGCGAGGCGGTGTCAGGTGCAGGCATGCCCACACTCTAGTTGGGCGGGGTCTCCCCTTCGGACCGCACCGGTTCGCGGTGTCCTAGGTTGGGAAGATGACGTCGACGTCCGAACGCATCGCTGCCCTGCTCTCGACTTCTCCCGTCTGGGACGGTCACAACGACCTCCCATGGGAGGCGCGCTCCCAAGTCGGCTACGACCTCGATCGCCTCGATGTCGCGAGCGAACTCAGCACGACCCACACCGACCTCGTCCGCATGCGGCGCGGCGGCATGGGCGCTCAGTTCTGGTCGGTCTACGTCGACGCCAAGTGGGCGGGCGAGAAGGCGGTCACCGCCACGCTCGAACAGATCGACTTCGTCAAAGAGATGACCAGCCGGTATGCCGGCGAGCTGGCTCTCGCGGTCAGCGCGGCGGACGTGCGGGCTGCCCAGGCCTCCGGCCGGATCGCGTCCTTGATGGGTGCCGAGGGGGGCCACAGCATCGACTCCTCCCTCGGGGCACTACGCATGCTGTACGCGTTGGGCGTTCGCTATCTGACCCTGACGCACAACGACAACGTCCCGTGGGCCGACTCCGCGACCGACAAGCCGGTCCTGAAGGGCCTCTCCCCCTTCGGCCGCGAGGTCGTGCGCGAGATGAACCGCATCGGCATGACTGTTGATCTGTCCCACGTCTCGGCCGACACGATGCGCGACGCGCTCTCCACGACGAGCGCCCCAGTGATGTTCTCGCACTCCTCAGCCCGGGCCGTGTGCGATCACCCGCGCAATGTCCCTGACGACGTCCTCGCTCTCCTCCCCGACAACGGCGGCGTCTGCATGGTGACGTTCGTCCCCAAATTCATCTCACCGGCGATCCGGAACTGGGACCTGGAAGCCGCGGACGCGGCCCACGGCGAAGGGATCCACTGGGCTGACTTCGCGGCATACGCGCCCTTCATCGAGCGCTACCGCAAGACACATCCACAGCCGGTTGCCACGGTCGCCGATGTCGTCGCGCACGTCGAACACGTGCGCGAGGTCGCCGGCGTCGACCACATCGGGCTGGGCGGTGACTACGACGGCGTCGATGTGCTTCCCGAGGGTTTGGACGACGTCTCCGGCTATCCACGCTTGCTCGAGGCTCTGGCCGACCGTGGCTGGTCGGACGACGACCTGGGCAAGCTCACGTGGAACAACGCCCTGCGCGTCCTCGAAGATGTCGAAACCACGGCGCGCGAGCTCAGTGCGATGCGCGGCCCGAGCATGGCTCGGATCGAGGACCTCGACGGCGAGTGAGGCAGCTCAGTTGCGGTTGCGCAGGACCGTGAGGGCCACCAGACGCGAGATGACCATCGCGACATACATGACGCCGCTCAGCTGTTCGAGGATCACCACGGCTCGAGCCTGCGGACCGATCGGGCCGACATCTGACAGGCCCACACTGGTGAGGTTGGCCGCAGAGAGGAAGAGCAATTCCAAGAAAGTGCGCGTCGTCCCTTCACTATTGGCGACGAACGAACCCGGCCACACCTCTTGGATCGCCAGATACAGGTACGCAAAAGCGAAGAGCAATACGGTGAAGGCCGCGCCCACCGCGAAGAGTTCGTCCTTGGTCACCCACGCGTCCTCGAACATGTAGGCGACCAGCCCGTAGGCCGTGTAGAAGTAGAAGAGCGACAGGGCCGTGTGTGCAAAAGCGACGATGATGCTGTTGCCCGGCGAGATGACCGACCACACCTCGAGGATCCCTGCTGGCAGTCCGATGAGGATCGAGAGCCAGGTGAGCGCGGGTGTGCTGCGGATCGTGAAGACGGCCACGGTCAGGGCACACAGACTGAGGACTGTGAGGGCGACCCGCCCATACAAGAAGTCCTGCAGCCACGGCAACAGCACGATCACGAGGAGTTGCACGGCCAGAAGGAAGGCGGAGGGTTGCTTGCGGAGCACCGCTGCCCAGCGCTGGCCACGGGTTGGCGGTTCGCGCAATTCGTCCCAGAGAGTCGTCTCCATGGGCGCCACTCTAAGCGTGGGACGCAGGCCCAACGTCCGCCCTACGATGACGACATGCATCACGCCGCTTGGCTCCTCGCGCCGCTGACCCTCATCGGGGTCCTCACCTCCAGCGCCGTCCCGAAGCTCGGCAAGGGCGCGACCCTGCGCAAGATCATTCGCAACCTCGACCTGCCGGACTGGATCCTCCCGGAGCCGCTCGCCCGGGCCATCCCCGGGATCGAGCTCGCCCTCGCCGTGGGGTTGCTCGCACCGTGGGTGCCTCTTTTCGCGGTGGCAGCTGGGGCTTCGCTCGTGCTGATGCTGGTTTATTGGACGCTCATTGCGCGTGGACTGACGCTCCACCCTCGCCCCTCCTGCGGGTGCTTCGGACAGGCCGGCGACCATCAGATTTCCGGGCGTACCCTCGTGCGCAACACGCTCCTCGTCAGTGCCGCCTTTGCCGCGCTGGCCCTCGCCCTTTCCGGCCGGTCTGTGTGGTCCCTCGTGTTGGGGGCCTCGTCGGGGGACTGGCTCTGGCTTGGCCTCGCCGCCCTGGCCTGCGTGGTGACTGGGCTCGTGCTGGGGGGTGTGAGCACTACCCCTTGGCGCGCAAACAGCACCAGCGCGGCTCCCGAGCACGCCCAACCTGCCCGCTCCCCCAAGGCCGCTGACTCTGCCGACGACGACTACGTGCGGATCCCGACCCCGAACGTCCTCCTCCACGATCCCGAGTCCGGGCCGGTCACCCTGCCGGAGCTCGCCGCCACGCGCGCCCAACTCCTGGTCTTCGTCAACTGCTATTGCGCCTCAACCAGTGAGGCCGCTGCAGCCATCGAGGCATGGCAGGGGCGACTGGGCCTGGTGGACGTGCACCTCGTCTTCTCGGTCGCTCTGGCGCCCTGGGCTGACAACCGCCCCACCCCTCCGGGAACACTGGTCGACCACGCGGGTCTCACGTGGGCGGCCCTCGGACTGACGCCGGAGTCACCGACGGCGGTGCTGCTCGGCGCCGACGGCTATCTGGCTGGCGGGCCGGTTTCCGGCACCGAGGCCGTGAAGGACTTCGTCGACGACATCGAGGAGTCGCTGCGCGAGCTCCCCGAACTGGCCGAGGTTGCGGACAGCCCCCGCTGAACCAGAGCCCTCGTGTGACATGTCGTTCTCGCTGGCGCGCGTCACTCTCGCTCAGTCATGCCGCCACAACCGCATGACTGAGCGAGAACGACATGCGGCCCCGCGAGCGAGCCCGGAGCGTAGGAACGACAGCTCACCGGTGGCCGGTGAGCCCCCAGGCGTCCACGCTGTCAGCCTCGTCCTCATCCCACGACTCGACCTGAGGCCGACTCGCGAGGCCGTCAGCAACAGCGTCCTTGCCGTAGCGGTCGGTGGGCGACTGCTGCGTTGGTCCGCCTGAGGCAAAGTCCGGGACAGCCGATGAGGCGCCCATGGCCAAAGGAGTCTCGACAGGAGCCTCGTTGTCGAACGCTGGGTCCTCATCAGGCACCTCATCGCCACGAAGCAGGGCGAGAGTGGTCTCAAGGTCATCGGGACGCACGAGCACATCGCGAGCCTTCGAGCCCTCGGAGGGACCGACCACGCCACGGGACTCAAGGAGGTCCATGAGGCGACCCGCCTTGGCGAAGCCGACTCGCAGCTTGCGCTGGAGCATCGACGTCGAGCCGAACTGGGTCGTCACGACAAGCTCGGTCGCCTGCAGCAGCAGGTCGAGGTCGTCGCCGATGTCGTCGTCAAGGTTCTTCTTGGCGGCAACGACGGTGACATCCTCGCGATAGGTCGGCTTGAGCTGACCGGTCACGTGGGCGACGGCATCCTGGATCTCGGTCTCGGTGACCCAGGCACCCTGAACACGCATCGGCTTGCTCGCACCCATGGGCAGGAACAGGGCGTCGCCTTGACCAAGCAGCTTCTCGGCACCGGGCTGGTCGAGGACGACACGGCTGTCAGCCAGGGAGGACGTCGCGAAGGCCATACGGCTGGGGACGTTGGCCTTGATGAGGCCGGTGACGACGTCGACGGAGGGTCGCTGGGTCGCCAGCACGAGGTGGATGCCCGCGGCACGGGCCAGCTGGGTGATGCGCACGATGCACTCCTCGACGTCGCGAGGGGCAACCATCATGAGGTCGGCGAGCTCGTCGACGACGACCAGCAGGTAGGGGTAGGGCTGGATGACCCGCTTCGAACCCGGCAGCGGCTGGACCTTGCCGGACTTCACGGCCTTGTTGAAGTCGTCGACGTGCTTGAACCCATAGGCCGCGAGGTCGTCGTAACGCTGGTCCATCTCACGCACCACCCACTGAAGGGCCTCTGCGGCCTTCTTGGGGTTGGTGATGATCGGCGTGATGAGGTGCGGAATGCCTTCGTATGCCGTGAGCTCGACCCTTTTGGGGTCGACCAGGACCATGCGGACCTCGTCGGGCGTGGAGCGCATGAGGATCGAGGTGATCATCGAGTTCACGAAGCTCGACTTGCCCGAGCCGGTGGCACCGGCCACGAGCAGGTGGGGCATCTTGGCGAGGTTGGCGATGACATAGCCGCCCTCGACGTCCTTGCCGACACCCATGACCATCGGGTGGTGGTTGTCCCGAGCGACGCGGCTGCGCAGGACGTCGCCGAGGCACACCATCTCCTTGTCGGGGTTCGGGATCTCGATCCCGATGGCCGACTTGCCCGGAATGGGACTGAGGATGCGCACGTCAGCCGAGGCAACGGCATACGCAATGTTCTTGGACAGCGCGGTGACACGCTCGACCTTGATGCCCGGGCCCAGCTCGACGATGTAGCGCGTGACCGTCGGCCCGCGGGTGAAGCCGGTGACCTGGGCGTCGATGCCGAACTCGTCGAGCACGGTCGTCAGCGATTCGACGACGCGGTCGTTGGCTTCGGAGCGCTCCTTGTGCGGCGCCCCCTGCTTGAGGACAGCGTTGTCGGGAAGGGTGTAGGTGACGTCGCCGGCCAGCGAGAGCTGCTCGACGCGCTGCGGCAGCGGAGTGGTCGGCGGGGCCTCCAGCCGGGTCGGCTCGAGCGGCGCCTTCGCAGAAGGGGCGAGGACCCCAGGAGCAGTGGGGCGCTTCTCACCCGGACGCGGTCCGCCTTCGTCAGGGACGGCCGGCGCGGGGCTGACAGAGGCGCGGTTCTTGCGGCCCTTGGTGTTGGCCCTGTCCTCGTAGTCGACGATCGCGGCCTGTTCGAAGGCCTCGTCGCCGACCATGGGCTCGTCGGTGAGGTCGCGCCGGCGACGCGGCTTCTTGGCCAACAACTCGTCGGTGTGGTCACTGTCCTCGGCGTATGCCGAGTGCCCCAGGAGAGTGGCCCGCAGCTGGTCCAGGCGGTCCGGGATGTCGTGCACGGGCGTTGCGGTCAGGACGAGGATGCCAAAGATGCCCAGCAGGATGAGCAGCGGGATGGTGCCGTAGATCGAGACGGCGGCCTCGAGCGGGCTGGACGCGAGGAAGCCGATGATGCCCCCGCCTGCGCGCATGCCGTCGGCACCCGCCGGGGGCTCCGGGATGCCTGCGGAGACGTGAACGATGCCGCTGGCAGAGAAGGCGAGCAGCGCGGTGCCGATCGCCATGCGGTTGGTCGCGGGGTGCTCACGCGGGGTGCGGCACAGGTGGAGACCGAAGAGGAGCAGAACGATCGGCAGGGCGTAGGCCACTCGTCCGAAGGTGCCTGCGACGACGGCGTGGGTGACCTCGCCGACCATGCCGTTGAGTCCCCACCATTCACGGGCGGCGACGACCACAGCGAGCGCGATGAGGGTCAGGCCCATCCCGTCGCGACGGTGCTCGGGCTCGAGATCCTGTCCGGCCTGTGAGACCTTGCGGACCGTGCCACCCGTGGCGTGCGCCAGACCCATCCATGCTCCCCGGACGGCTGCGACGGCCGTGGGTGCGCCACGCTTGGCCGGAGCCTTCTTGCGACTCGCGTGGCGGGCAGGTGCGCGACGGTTCGCGGGCCGCGACGAAGCGGTGCGGGAGCGCGCAGGAGTAGTCGAACGGGAGGCCATGCTTCGCACCCTAGGGGAAAGTCTCCCCAGACACACGTGTCACACGCGCACCAACAACACCAAACCCCTTTTACGGGTCACCCGTAAAAGGGCGCCGGAGCAAAGGAACGGATCCCTTGCTCGGGACACCTTTAGCGGGTCACCCGTTAAAGGGTCCCGGGGTCACGCTTCGATGACGACGGGGATGATCATCGGGCGACGGCGGATCTTGCGGCCCACCCAGCCTCCGACTGTGCGCCGCATGACCTGCTCGAGCTGGTAGCTGTCGTTCATGCCCTGGGCCGTCGCGTCATCGAGCGCCTTGACCAGACTTGGCATGACGTCGTCGAAGACCATGTCGCCCTCGACGAAGCCTCGAGCCGTGATCTCGGGGCCGGCGACGATCTTGCCGGTCTGGGAGTCCATGACGACGATGACGGAGATGAACCCCTCGTCGCGCAGGATGCGACGGTCCTTGAGCAGCGCCTCGTCGGTGCCGCCGATGATGCTGCCGTCGACGTAGACGTAGCCGCACTCGACGACGCCCGTCACCTGGGCGACACCGTCGACGAGGTCGACGACGACCCCGTCCTCGGCGAGCACGACGTTGCGCTCGGGCACACCGGAGGCGATCGCGAGCTGGGCGTTGGCATACAT